>JBNMKT010000118.1:0-8076 GCA_050874485.1 bacterium | reverse complement strand
TAAAAATACCTGCACAGGCAGGTTGAGACCCCGAAGCCGGACTGACCGGTCTCGGGGTTCTTTGCATTTTATTTTGGAAAGGATGAAGAAAATGAAGGAAGTGTCAAATTGTGATTCGTGTGTGAATTTTGTCTATGATGATGAGGATGAATGTTATGTGTGTGATATGAATCTGGATGAGGATGATATGGTGCGTTTCCTGACGGGAACGTTTGACAATTGTCCGTATTATCAGCTTGATAATGAGTATCTGGTCGTGCGTCATCAGATGTAGGAGTACATCGGTGCTGCGTTGACTTTCACTGCTTTTTCAGATACACTATATATGGCTTACTATGCCATTTACCAGAGGAAAATGATTAGATGAAAGATTGAGAGATGTTTGGAGGAAGAATGAATAACAAAAGAAAACTTTTTGTGGCCGGGGCTTGCCTGGCTGCAGTTTTAGTATGTATTCCGACGCAGCCTGCGTATGCGAAGGCACAGGAAGCGGCGGCAGATGTGCAGACAGTGGCAGCCGATGCACCGGTGCTCGAGACGGTATCTGCGTCATATGATGGTGTGACATTGCGGTGGACGCCGGTAGAGGGAGCGACTACTTATAAGCTGCAGCGCAGTAGGAATAAGACATCGGTAAAGACCCTTACAACTATCAAAGCCGGCAAGACACTGCAATATACGTCAGGAGACTTATATGCTACAAGAAAATATTATTTTCGCGTCATAGCGACATGCCAGAACGGAGAGACCAAGACCTCTGAGTGGTATATGGTTCAACCGATGCTGGACGCTCCGGCGACGGTCAGTCTCGAGCATGTGGGCTTTGGACAGCTGCAGCTGTCATGGGCGACTGTGGCGGGAGCGAGTGAGTACCGTATCTATCGCAGTACGACGGAGACCGGCGGCTATCAGAAGATCGCAGATGTGTCCGCTGCTGCGTACACAGACACGGTCACGACTGGAGCAAGCTATTACTATAAAGTCGTAGGATTGCATGTCAATCCGAACGGAAAGACCGTGCGGGGGACCGTATCACCTGCGTATAAGATCGAGGTGCCATCAGATATTGCACAGATCCAGTCGGCAAAGGGCAGTGCATCGGGCGTGACGCTCCAGTGGAGCAGTATCGATCATGCGGACGAGTATGTGGTCTACCGCAGCACGAAAAAGGGCAGCGGATATAAAAAAGTCACAGCTACGACAGCAACGAGCTGGACAGATTCCGGTCTGGCATCCGGTACAAGATATTACTATAAGGTGGCAGTCGGACATAAGATAAACGGTGTGATGAAATATGGCAGCCGGTCGACGGCGGTCGCAGCGTGGACGGCACCAGCTGCACCGACGGGGCTGACCGCGGTACAGGCAGCAGGAGGCATTGAACTGACGTGGACTGCGCCGGCAGGTGCGAATGTGTACAAGATCTATCGTGCAGAAGGAACGGGTACATCGTACACGCTGTTAGCGGATAAGGTGAAGAAATCAAAGTACACGGATGCATCGATCAAAGCGGGAGAGGATTATTCGTACTATGTAGTAGCTGCCCGTGACACGTTAATCGGTGGCAAGAGCACATCGGCATCTACCCATATTGGTGAGATCACAGTCAATACGCGTACCCTGTTTTTGGGACCGGGTGTGTCTGCTACATTGAAGGAGCAGAGTGCACTGCCTGGAACGATCACGTTTCAGAGCGAAGATCCGGCAATAGCGACGGTCGATGCGAAGGGAAAAGTCGTTGGTGTCGCAGCCGGAAAGACACAGATACAGGTGAGTGTCGGTGTCGTGAGCACGAGCGTGACAGTGACAGTCACAGACTGTCCGGTGAACGGCATCGATGTGTCGAAATGGCAGCAGGACATTAACTGGAAGACAGTGAAGGCATCCGGTATCAAGTTTGCGATGCTGCGGTTGGCACATGGCACGTCAAAGGATATCCAGTTTGAGAACTACTATAGTGGAGCAACTGGGCAGGGAATCCCTGTGGGTATCTATTGCTATTCGACTGCAAAATCAGTAGCAGAAGGCAAAAAGGAAGCACAGAGTCTGCTGGAGATGCTGGATGGCAAGGAGCTGACCTATCCGATCGCCCTCGATCTGGAGGATAATGCGCAGCTTAAGAACATGAACAAGGATCAGCGTACAAAGCTGATTCTGACATATAAACAGATCATCGAGGATGCCGGATATGAGTTTGTCGTATATGCGAACCTGAACTGGCTGAGCAATTATATCGATCAGACACAGCTGGCAGATAATGATGTGGATATCTGGATTGCACGTTATTGCAGCCAGAGTCTCGGACATCGTTATACAGGCGGCGGAAATGTGCAGATGTGGCAGTATTCGAGCACCGGCCAGATCGATGGTATTCTGGATGCCTATGGCAGATATATTAATGTAGATTTGGATGTGTGTTATGGAGAATACTGATCAACTGACAAAGGAGCGGGTCAGACAGCCAATCGGTGTGTTTGATTCCGGCGTGGGCGGCATCAGCGTCTTGCGGGAACTGATCAAGGTCATGCCTAATGAGGATTACATTTATCTGGGCGATTCCAGAAACGCGCCCTATGGGACAAAATCACTGGAGCAGGTGAGAGAGTTGTCATTCCATAATGCGGGTGTGTTGCTTGAGCAGGGTGCCAAAGGGCTGGTAGTGGCCTGCAACACGGCAACGAGTGCAGCCGTGCGCCTCATGCGTGGCATGTATCCGGAACTGCCGATTGTAGGTATTGAACCGGCATTAAAACCAGCGGCATTGCAAAAGGAGCATCCGCATGTACTGGTCATGGCGACGCCTATGACGGTGCAACAGGAAAAATTCAGACAGCTCATGGCACGTTATGAGGATCAGGCACAGATCTATCCGCTGGCGTGTCCCGGTCTGATGGAATTTGTAGAGGCTGGAGATCTGGAGAGTGACAGGCTGCGGGATTTCCTGCAGAATCTGCTGACACCTTATCTGTCAAAACCGTTAGATTCTGTAGTGCTCGGCTGTACACACTATCCGTTTGCCAGAAAAGTCATACAGCAGATCGTCGGTGAATCGGTGACTATATTTGATGGCGGAGAAGGCACAGCGCGGGAGATGCGCCGTAGGCTGGCAGAGGCGGGACTGATCAATCCTTCGAAGGAGCGAGGACATGTTCAGTTTGAGAATAGTCTGTCAACAGAGGCAGAGCTGGCATTGTGCGAGCGTCTGCTGAATATGGAAATATGAGTGTAGGAAAGAAGATGGAGAAAATGCAAAATAGAAATCGTTGGAAACAGATCTGTGCGGGACTACTCGTGGCAGCCTTGACCGGAACGGTACTGCCGCCACAGACTGCCTGGGCGGATACAGAGCAGGTGGCTGTCCAGGATGTATCTGCCGTGACAGGACGGATAGAGTTTGAGGAAGCGCCGGTGATCCGGGTCATCTCGGATGGAAACAGTGGATCACAGCCGGGTGGGGATGCGAATACACTGCGCAGTGTGCGCGCACAGTTGCGGCAATACGACTGGGATTGCTATAGCAATGACTATTATTACAGCAAACTGACGCAGCCGGAGCGGCTGCTGTATGAGCGCATGGATGCGGTCTGTGGCCAGATGCTTGATTCAGATTCGCTCGCTGCAGCAAAATATGAGGTCAATCGTAACGGGAAAAAAGCAGTGGGCAGAGGCACGAAAATGATCAGTACACAGGGTCTGAGCAGTGATCAGGTCAAAAAGGTGTATGAAATATTTATCTATGCCAATCCTCAGTACTACTTTTTGTCGAATACCCGCTATGTAAAGACCGGAGAAGTGGCATTGGGCATCTATGACGCATTTGCATCAGGCAGTGTCCGTGCGGGTGCAACGAAGCAGGTATTTGCGAAAATAGCCGCGATGCAGCGGCAGATCGACACGACCGGCACAGTCTATGATACTGATCTGCAGATCCATGAGCTGATCTGTGACAAAGTGGATTATCAGACGGCAGACTATGAAGTGACAGATGCCGCGGATCCGTATTATACACAGACGATCTACGGTGCACTCACAACCGGCAAGACGGTGTGTGCAGGCTATACGAAACTGTATGAGCTGTTGTGCAATTATTTTGGGATAGACTGTATCGCTGTGACGAGTGATGACCATGCATGGAATCTCGTGCGTTACGGCGCGCACTGGTATATTGTCGATACAACGTGGGACGATTCCTATGACCGGAAGGCATATTTCCATATATCTGAGCGTCAGATGCGAAAGAAGGATCAGGCGAACAGCCATGTTGCCAAGTCGCTGTATGCAGGTCTGATGCCGACAGCAGATGTGGCATTTTCAGAGAGCCTGAAATCAGTTTATGGACTTGAGCAGCCGCAGGTACAGATCACGGATACGGCAGATGGGCTGACGATCACGATGGACAGTACAGCAGGCAGCGTATATTATACGCTCGATGGCACAGAGCCTGGATCGGCGGATGCGTATGAGGATCCGATCGAACTGAGGGATGCGGGAGATTATATTGTGACGGCCGTGACGATGGAGAATGGCAGCCTGTCGAGCGCATATGAGATCTTTCCGGTGCATATTGCGGATGGCAGCGTGAGTATCCGGTCTGTGAACAACCTCAAGGGAAAACAACTGCGTGTGCTGTTTCAGGCAAATGGCAGCTACAGCGGATATGAGATCAGCTATGCATCAAAGAGTGATTTCAGCAATCAGAAGTCGGCTAAGATCGGGACAACGGCTGCCAGAATCAAAAAGCTGGTTATCGGAAAGACCTATTATGTCCGCGTGAGAGGATATCGGACAGATGCTTACGGCAATTATTATTACACACCGTATTCCAAAGCAAAGAAGATGAAGGTCACTAAATAATCACGCATGAAGTCATAGAGGGCTGGAAGATGTCACGGACAAAGAAGATTACACTGAAAAAACTGAAGAGAACCCGTTTCTGGCCGGCTGTTATCATGTTTCTGGTGTTTGCGGTTGTGAGTGTATCACTTGTATTTGCAGGTCTGCAGCTATTGTCGACCTATGTGTTAGGTACGAGACTGAGTACAGCCTGCAGTCAGGCGATGGATACCGGCATACTGATGGAACGCTGTATCAAAGAAAAAGGTGATTTTACCTATGCGGTCAATTATGTTTCCAGATTCCGCGAAGAGAAAACGAATGTTTATCTGACAGATACGAATGGAAATGCCCTTGTACATACGACTGAAAACGGGCCGGATCTGAGCCGGAAATATACGGTCGCTATCGGTGATAACTATGAACTGTATCCGGATAAAAATGCCTCTGATGTGCAGGTGTTTGATGACATTGATTTTATGGATCTGATGATGCGTTCGTTCGACGATATGCCAATGGATGAGTCACAGGACCGTGGAAAGTGGATGCGCGAGACGATCATAGAGGAGAATTTCTGGGTAAAGGCCCGGTGGGATCTGGATGACTATAACCTATATGTGGAAAAATCGATTGAGCTGCAGAGACAGGATATCTACTATATCACCAGGCTGGGTCTGATTACGCTTATTATTTTGCTGACACCGCTGCTGTTCATGTTCATCAATACCGTGATGAATATCTATACACAGCGGGCAACGACCAAGCTGCTCTATACGGATGCTGTCACAGGCGGACACAACTGGATCTATTTCCAGGGAGCGGCGCGCAAGACACTGGAAGCGTTTCGGAATGCACGTAAACCGTACGCGCTCGTAAATCTGCATCTGGTGCATTATGCGAATTATGTCAACTGCTATGGCAGCGAAGCGGGAGAAAATCTGCTGGAGTGCATGGACGGCTTTCTGCGTGCCCGTATGGGATCGACGGAGAACTTCGGCCACAACGGAGGAGCAGATTTTGGACTCGTTTTGCGCTGTCAGGGGGCAGATGAAGCGGAGTGGAGGCAGTACTGCCAGAACAGACTGCGTTCCCTGCTGGCAGAGCTGGCCAGTCTGCAGCCGGAGCGTAAACTTCATTTCCATGCAGGTGTTTATCTGATTGAACCGGTGAGTAATAGCGACCGTTCGGTAAAAAAGAGAAAAAATATGGACATTAACCAGATGTTCAGTTACGCAACTGCGGCCCTGCGTGCACAGGACGGAGGCGATGCCCAGATCTGCTTTTTTGATACGGCGTTACTGGAAGCACAGAATTGGGAGCAGTGGGTAGAGAATCATATGCAGCTGGCTTTGACTGCGGGTGAGTTTGAAGTCTATTATCAGCCGAAATATGCACCGGGCAGCGGCAGGCTGGTCGGTGCAGAGGCACTGGTGAGATGGAATTGCCGGGATCGGGGGATGATCCCGCCGGGCAAATTTATCCCACTGTTTGAATCAAATGGCTTTATCATGAAGCTCGATGACTATATGATCGCCAAAGTTGCAAAACAGCAGGTGGAATGGGCACTTCAGGGCAAAAAGACAGTCCCGGTATCGGTAAATGTCTCACGGATTCATTTTTCCCTGGATGATCTGGCTGAGCATATCGTGCGTATGATCGATGCGTATGGGGCCAGACACGATCTGATTGAACTGGAGGTGACAGAGAGTGCCTTCTTTGATGATAAGGAGCTCCTGATCGAGACTGTCAGCCGTCTGCGTGCATATGGCTTCAAGATATCAATGGATGACTTTGGGGCAGGTTATTCTTCACTGAATTCCCTGAAGGATATCCCGTTGGATGTGCTGAAGCTGGATGCGGAGTTCTTCCGTGGTGAAGATGTGATGGATCACGGCCGCGTGATCGTGAAGGAAGCGGTCAGCCTGGCACATCAGCTCGACATGCGTGTCGTTGCAGAGGGTGTCGAACAGAAGGAACAGGTAGATTTTCTCGCAGGGATTGGCTGCGATATGATACAGGGTTACTATTACGCGAAACCTATGCCACGGGAGGAGTTTGAACAGCGCATAGAGAGGGATGCTTAGCGGGGCAGACCGTTAGGAGGAGGAAGTATGTATACGTTTTTGATGGCAGTACAGTGCATAGGAATGGTTGTTCTGGTCTGGACGATCATTCGTGTCATGCTGGAACGTCCGTCCAGGGAACAGGGGTATTTACTGGTCATGTTGAATGCAATGTTTTTCAACTTTGTCGGATATCTGTTCGAGATGACAGCAGTCTCACAGCGGGAGGCGATACGTGCTGTGCAGATATCGTATATCGGCAAGCCGGTCGTGCTGTTGACAATGGTATTGTTCGTGTTGGATTACTGCCGTGTCAGGCTGCCCAAAGCAGTTGTAGGGATTATGACGGCGCTGCATCTGTCTATCAGTGTGCTGGTGCTGACCTGTGAGTATCAAAAGCTGTATTATACAGATATCCGGTTTGTAAAAGAGGGATTGTTTCCGCATCTGGTGCTCGGACATGGGCCGATGTATGTGATCTACAACTCGATTGTGGTACTGTATGTGGCGGTGTTGCTGATCATCTGTGGTATCAGGCTGTTTCGTGTGAAGAGCGAGCAGCAGCGGGCACAGATGATAAAGATGATATCGATTATGATTATCATGCTGATCGGACTGGCATTGTTTATCACTGGCAGGACGAGAGGATATGATACGACGATGCCGGCATATCTGATCAGTACGCTGATTCTCGCCTCTGCACTGTGCAAAGACCGGCTGCTCAACACGATCTCTATGGCGATGGATCTGGCGGTCGATGAGCAGACGGATGCGCTGATAGTGCTCGACAATGAAAATATGCTGATCTATCGGAATAAAAAGGCAGATGCATTGTTTGACCTGTCATTGCCGGGAACGCAGAATGCGGTATGCCGCGAGCTGGATAATTGTATTGTGGACAAGCAATATCTCGAACGGGATCATCGCGTCTATGAGGTGTACAGCCGTCTGCTGACGGATAAAAATACTTATTTTGGCAAACTGTATGTGCTCAATGATATTACGGGGAGCCATTATTATATTAAAAATGCTACAGAGCAGGCAGAACTCATGAAGGCGCTCAAGCAGCAGGCGGATGAGGCGAATCAGGCGAAGTCCATGTTCGTGTCAAATATGTCACATGAGATCCGTACACCGATGAATGCGATCGTCGGTATGACAGAGATTCTGCTGCGCGAGG
>JBNMKT010000117.1:0-8083 GCA_050874485.1 bacterium | reverse complement strand
GCGGAATTCAGCTGGTAAATGTAGGCATCGATCAGATCCGGGTCTGTGACATTGGAAAAAGCGGAATAGACGTGTTCGAGTTCGCGCTTCGTGCGTTCGAGATCGTCTAACAATACCGTGTAGTGTGGGTTATTATCAGGTGTTGTTGTCGTTTGATGGAATAGGTGCAGCATAGGAAACCTCCTATCATGTGGAAAATTTTGCAGAGTATCTCTCATCATGCCGGCATGGCCTGTCTGCACATGCGTGATCGGCATTACTCATATATACTCATTGTAAGCAACAAATTGGGAGATTATGCAAATATAGGCATATTTTACAAAAATGCGAGTAAATTGGTACAAAGCAGGCAGGAGGGTGCATATGGATACAATGACTGGTATGCTGCTGATTGTAGCGGCATGTGTCGCAGTACTTATCATTAGCGTGATGCGTAGAAAAGCCGCATTTTTACTGCGTTTTCTGGTACGGATGATCATCGGTGCATTTGCGATTATGGCGACGAACAGTGCGCTTGCAACGGCCGGACTGAGCGTATTTGTGGGGCTGAATGTATGGAGCCTTCTCACAGTCGGAACGTTGGGAATCGGCGGTTTTGGGATGCTTTATGCAATTTTACTGTACATGAACCTGTAGTATTGCGAAAAATATATTTTTCGTGATACTACATGGACAGCTTTCGTATTCTCATCTATAATCACCATACAATCTATCAGATCTTATTTCTGTAAATCACAAGTTCTAAGTAACTACTTCGTAACTGTTTCATAACTATTTGATATTTATACGGTTACAGGATTTCAAGCGACTTTACAAAACAATGGTACAAAAAGGAGGTGCAGCATATACAAACGAAACTGGCAATTCTAGACAGGGAGATTGGAGAGGGGCTCAGTACTTATCTGATGCTGCATGGTGGCAGCCTGCAGCCGGTATTATGTGACAGCCCGCAGATGCTGTTTCGATCCGGGGCACCAATCGGTCTGGTCGGTGCATCCTATTATCAGGAAGTACAGGAGGCGAAGGCTGTGGCGGAGGACATGCAGCTGTTCTGGCTGGGTGGAGGGCAGATATCACCCTATCAGCCTGCAGATGCATTGATCCGGGAGCTGTACCGGCAGGCGATGGAGCGGCAGATTTTTCTGCCGGGTGCACTTCAGACACTGGGGTGTGACAAGGAACTGGTAGCGGTATGTTCACCGCACGGATATGACCAGCAGACAGCCTTTGCAGTTGTTTACAGTCTGCTGCGGTCGGAGCAGGTACGCACGCTATATCTGGATTTTATGTATTACAACGGATTCTTTGACCTGTCAGATAAAAACGTAGGAGATCTTATGTATGAATTGCATAAGCAGACCCAGCCGGTCAGCCATATATTACCGGCCTTTGTGCGGATATGCCGATCCCTCGATTATATACCGCCGGTTCGTGTACAGACGGATCTGGAAGATTTAACAGGAGAAGATTTTACACAGCTGTTACAGCAGTTGCTGCA
Source organism: bacterium (assembly GCA_050874485.1). Taxonomy (GTDB): domain Bacteria; phylum Bacillota; class Clostridia; order Lachnospirales; family Lachnospiraceae; genus W0P33-017. The sequence continues at coordinate 6,585 of JBNMKT010000117.1, read as the reverse complement.
GGATAGTGAATATGGGCTGATTGTGGTCAATCTGCCATGCAGACCCAGCTTCCTTCGGGCGGTATACGATAGCTGCAGCTGTATGTATAGTCTCCAGCGGGAGGGCGCTTTGTACGACCGTGCACAGGCCCGCCTGTTGGAAGATCTCGGATGGGACGGTGCACAGACAGGAACGTCCCGTCTCGAGGTGATTCCGATGCCTGCGATCAGCGGCAGCTTTTCGCTGGATGAGTCGATGTATGAGGAATTATTGTTTGGCGAGATGGCAGCATTTATTCGAAGATATCTCCATGCAGCCGATGGCTCGCATACAAGCTGAGATGTGGAGGGAAAATGCAGGAATATATATCGGAATGTAAGTCAAAATATAAGTCAGATTATAAGCAGGAATATGTGCAGGCACTTCAGGCGATTGTGCTGGAGCGCATGGATCTGTCACGAGAACTCACAGATCAGGAACTGTGGGAGCTCATCGATGCGGCAGTTATGGAGCACCATGATCCGACAGCGTCCCTGCATGTACGTGAATCTGCGAGGCAGCAGGTATTTTATGCGCTCAGAGGGCTTGATGTGCTGCAGGAGCTGGTAGAGGATCCGCAGATCACAGAGATCATGGTCAATGGTTATCAACAGATCTTTTACGAGAAACAGGGAAGAATCCACAAGTGGGACAGGCAGTTTGCATCCAGAGAGAAGCTGGAGGATGTGATCCAGTCCATTGTGGCAGCAGGGAATCGCATGGTCAATGAGTCGATGCCGATTGTGGATACCAGACTGCGGGATGGTTCCCGTGTAAATGTTGTATTAGAACCGGTTGCGATCGATGGCTCGGTGATCACGATCCGGAAATTCCCCGCGCAGCCGATGCAGATGACAGATCTGCTGCGCATCGGGTCATTGTCGGTGGAGATGGCAGAGTGGCTGCAGGCATTAGTTGTAGCCGGGTACAATATCTTTGTCTCCGGGGGCACCGGTTCTGGAAAAACAACGTTTCTAAATGCCCTGTCTGGATATATTCCATCAGATGTGCGCGTGGTGACGATCGAGGATTCTGCCGAGCTGCAGCTTCGCGGGATACCGAATCTGGTTCGTCTGGAGACGAGGGTGTCCAATCTGGAAAATGTGGCAGAGATATCGATTCGGCAGTTGATCCGCACGGCGCTTCGTATGCGCCCGGATCGGATCATAGTCGGTGAGTGCAGAGGTGCAGAGGCACTGGATATGCTGCAGGCGATGAATACCGGTCACGATGGATCGCTCAGTACCGGGCATGCCAATTCCTGTCAGGATATGCTCAGGCGCCTGGAGACGATGGTGCTCATGGGCATGGAGCTGCCAGTCAGCGCGATCCGTGCGCAGATTGCATCCGGTATTGACGTGCTCGTTCATCTGGGCAGACTCCGTGACAGGACCCGGAAAGTCCTCGATATCATGGAGTTGGATGGTATGTCACAGGGAGAGATCCGGCTGAATCCGATCTATCATTTTGAAGAAACCGGTGAGCGGGATGGAATCGTCATTGGTGCGTGGAGGCAGCAGCATACGCTGATCCATAGGGAAAAGCTGCTTGCGGCCGGATTGGAGGGTCAATTTGGGTGATTATCGTAAGTATCACTATTCGCCGCGTGAACGTATCCGCTATTTTGCGGAAGCGGCTGTGTTGATCCTACTTGTCAGTGACCTGTTTTATCATTCCTGGCTCGCGATTGGTCTTTTGATACCCTTTTACCCGGTTTATCTGAAGATCCGGGCAAAACAACTGCTGCAACAGCAAAAGCAGGAGCTGTGTCTGCAATTCAAAGAGACGATTCTGTCTGTTGCGGCTGCGTTAAACGCCGGTTATTCCGTGGAGAATGCATGGCGTGAAGCATATGCCGAGATGACGCAGATGTATGGAGCAGATGCATTGATAGTGCAGGAGCTGCGCCATCTGCTGGCACATCTGGCGCTGAATGTGCCACTGGAACAGTTATTACAGGATTTTGCCGTGCGCAGTGATATGGAAGATGTCAATAGTTTCTGTCAGGTATTTTTCTATGCGAAGCGCAGCGGAGGAGATTTTATTGGCATTATCCGCAAGACAGCCGGACAGATTGGCGAGAAGATTGAGCTTCAGAGACAGTTGCAGGCAGATCTGGCGGCGAGACGGTTGGAGAGCCGGATCATGAACCTGATGCCAATGGGAATCCTATTGTATCTACAGGTGACATCACCCGGATATTTTGACGTATTGTATGGCAATGTGGCAGGAATCTGTATTATGAGTGTCTGTCTAGCGGTCTATCTGGCGGCATATGCCATGTCGGAGCGGATGATGGGGCAGATTTTACAGATATAGGGGAGGAAATATGTATTTATGCATCTGCTTTATGGTCATCGGTGCTGTGTTATACATCGTGAGTATCAGGAAAAAGCAACAAAAAACATGGGGAATCTATGCATTGGTGCTGTCTATGAGCGGAGGGCTTGGATGGCTGGCGTATATGAGTGATAGCGGACAGCCGGCGGATCTGGCGGCGGATGTGATCAGCCGCCCGGAACCGGGAAAGGCACCACTGGAACAGGACTATGAGCTGGAAGTGGAGGACTTTGCAATCCGTGAACCGTATCAGATTATCGTAGAAAACCGTCATTTGAACGCAGATGAGCAAAAGGAACTCTTTTCACAGGCAGCTGAGGAATTGGAACAGACATTTCTGGGTGAGAATGTGTCGATGGATCATATCACGCGCCCGGTCGTATTTTTGACAGAGGCCGTGGAGGGACTGGTGACTGTCAGTTGGACATTAGACAACTATGAGGTGATCAGTCTGTCGGGAGAATTGCAGCGGGAGGCCCTGACGGATGATGGAACGCTCGTTTGTGCCACTGCGACGATGGAATATGAGGGCATAGAGGCCATGCATCGTTTTTCATTTATGGTCTATCCACCTCAGCAGACGCAGACAGAACGTTTTTTTGATCTGTTAAAACAGGAGCTGGCAGATGAGAATGCATCGACAGATGCCATGTTCCGGCTGCCAGAACAGGTAGATGGCCATTCGGTCACCTGGAGTAAGGAGCGGGGTAGGCTGCCGTATGAGATATTGGGACTTGGTGTACTTGCGATCGTAGGTGTGATGATTGGGAGGCGCGAGGACGAACGAAAAAAGCAGATACAGCACAGGGAACTGCTGCTGGCAGAATACCCACAGATGCTGGGGCAGATGTCTCTGCTCATCGGTGCGGGGATGACGGTAGGCTACGCCTGGGAACGGCTGGTACAAGGCTATGAAAGACAGTATACACAGGGACCGCATGGCAGCTGCGAGCAGCCAGTCTACGAGGAAATGTGCACGACATATCATCAGATGCGTGACGGAGTCAGCGAACGTATTGCTTATGAGCAGTTTGGCGAACGGATTCAGTTGTCGGTATACCGGCGTTTCTCGACCCTGCTTGTGCAAAATCTGAGAAAAGGTACAGCAGGACTTAGTAAACTGCTCGAAAAAGAGATGCAGGAAGCGCTGAATGCGCAGGAAAGTAATATCAAAAAGCGGGGCGAGGAGCTGCAGACAAAACTGTTGCTGCCGATGATGCTCATGCTGGCATTAGTAGTAGTGATCATCATGATACCCGCACTGGCAAGTTTTCAATTATAAAGTTATTTATGCAGAATCATACATAGGAGGAATGGGGATATGAACAGAGTCAATTATTGGATCATCCGATCCGGAATACGCTGCCGGCAGGCGATGGACGTACTGCGCGATGAGAGAGGAATCGGTACGGTAGAGATGATTTTGATTTTAGTCGTATTGATTGGGCTGGTATTGATATTTAAAGAAAAGCTGAATACTCTGGTCGGAGACATTTTTAAGACGATCAGCAGCAAGAGTAAAAGTGTCTGATGTAAAAGTGTTTCATGGGCGTACCATATCCGGGAGTATTACGGTATTTGCCAGTCTGTCATTGATGTTAGTTGCATCGTTTCTGCTGGCGCTGTTGGAGTGTGCACGCGTCAAAGGACTGGAGGCATATAGTGGCATGCAGCGGGAGAATGCGCTGGAGAGTCTATTGTCGGAATATGACAGGGATTTGTTTGACCGATATGGGATTTTTCTGCTGGATGGCGGCTATGGCACTGGAACAATACAATTTGCGCAGATAAACGGACGTTTATTAGAGACGAGTCAGAAAAATCTCCGTCCGGATAAGGTGAAGTATCTGCTACATGAGACGCAGAATTTTTATCAGATGGATGTTGCACAGGCCGAGGTAGAGCAGTATCTGCTCGCAACTGACTATAATGGTGCCCCATTTCGGGCAATGGCCGTGCAGTCCATGAAAATGCGCTATCCGATAGAACTGTTACAGACATTATCTGACCAGCTGCAGCAGTCTGAGCGCGCGATGAATGAGGCGAGGACGAGCCAGACATCCATGGATCAGGCAGAGCAGCAGATCGAGAATGCGAAGCGACAGGCAGCAGAGCAGGCGGCCGCTTCTGCTGCGAATGGTGAAGCTGCGCCACCGCCGGCACAGATCCCGGAAAACCCGATGGATATTATAAAGAGCATAAAAAAAGCAGACATACTGACGCTGGTCGTGCCACAGGGGATGATGATATCCACAAAGCAGATTGAAGGGGAAAATACACTGGAGCACCGGCATCTGGTACAGGGCAATGAGCCGTGGGAGTACACCGGAGAATGGTATGATGCGATTCTGTACCAGCAGTTTTTGCAGACTCAGTTTGGCTGCTTCACGGCCGGCTGTGCAAGTGGCGGCGCACTGGATTATGAACTGGAATATATTCAGTCAGGAAAAACGTCTGACCGGGCCAATCTGAAGGGTGTTGTCTACGCGCTGCTGTTGTTGCGGGAAGGAGCCAACTACCTGTATCTGCAATCGGATCAGGTCAAACAGGCGCAGGCATATGAACTGGCGGGTTTGATCGCGTCAGCGCTTGCGATCGCACCTGCGACTCCCCTGCTCGCACAGGGAATTCTGGCGGCATGGGCATATGCAGAGAGTATTCTGGATGTGCGGACGTTGCTGTCCGGTGGACGCATTCCGTGGATGAAGACAGCGGACAGCTGGAGCAGTGATCTGTCTGGGATCGGAACTCTGCTGGCAGGAAATGCACAGGCAGCGAGTACAAAACAGGGTGAAGATTATCAGGGCTATCTGCAGAAGCTGTTGTATCTGAAGTCTGCAAAGCCCCTGAATTACCGTGCAATGGACCTGATGGAATGGTATAAGTCTGCCTGTAGTGACCAGCAGATTCACATGGATTCCATGCTGCTGACTGTGCGCGCGGCATTTTCCTATGAGGCGCGGCCTTTATTTTCTGATCTGGTCACATTACAGCGGCTGGAGGTGGACCGACTGGAATATGCAGCATCTGCGGCAGATAGTTATTTGATAGAGGGCAGACAACGTGAATGAAAAGCTAGCATGCGATATGTATCAGCAGATACCTCTGATACCATACAAAAACAAACTCCTTGTAAAAGACCACAATAACCGATTTTCCATATTCTCACAAATAATATCTTACACCGGAGACAGCCTCTGGTGTCATCAGACGATCGCTCTCTCCTCAAAGCAGACGAAGATGAAAAAGATTGGGTCAGGGGTATCTGCTGATACATATCGCACTTGCCGGTGCCGGGGTTCCATGACACTGGAAATGGTGGTTATATTGCCACTTTTTGTTACATTTATGGTATTTTTCTTATTTATATTCCGTGTGTTATGGGTGCAGGAGAGTCTGGAGGAGGCTTTGCTGTACGCTTCCCGCTCATTGGCGGTTGATTGTTATGATGAGATAGCGGACGGTGCGCATTCGCAGGCAGCGCTGCTTGCAAAAGCACAGTTGCTGCTATGGAAAGGTCTGGAAGACAGTGAATGTCCGGTAGCGTTTATTCATGGTGGGAAAAGTGGGATCTCGCTCTTATCTTCTGAATGTACAGGTGATGAGATTGTATTATATGCTACTTATGAAATGCGGCCGCTATGTCCGCTGATTGGAAACTATAGCTATCGGCTGATGCAGTGTGCCCGCAGCAGAAAGTGGATAGGGGATCGTTCACTGACAGAAGCTGCATCCGAAGATGATGTATGGGTCTACATCACACCGGAAGGAGTGGCATATCACCGGTCATTATCCTGCAATTATCTGGATCTGTCGATTCGTGCGGTGAACCGGCATGCATTACGAGCGTTGCGTAATGCCTCCGGAGAAACGTATCGGCGCTGTGAATCATGTGGGGCTGCGGGTGGTGAGACGGTTTATATTACAGATTATGGAGCCCGTTATCATACCGGGTTGTCCTGCAATGGACTAAAACGAACGATTTATATGGTAAAGCTTACTCAGACAGGAGGTAGACACGCATGCGGGAAATGTGGAATCAGGCCGCAGTCATAGGGATGCTCACGATCTGTGCAGCAGAGGATATTCGTAAAAAACAGATTCGCTTAAATGTTGTATTGGCATTTGGGATTGGTGGCATTGTATTACATATGCTATGGCAGCTGCAGACGATTGAAAATATTTTGCTTGGAATGGGTGTAGGTGGTGTATTGCTGTTGCTTGGG
>JBNMKT010000116.1:0-8426 GCA_050874485.1 bacterium | reverse complement strand
CCGGCATGTATCAGCAGATCGGTGCAGATATCGATGATCCTTATATCGCAGAGTTAAAGAGTCTCGTGCTGCATCAGGATTGTATCGATGCGGTCAAGGATGACCTGACCATTGTGTATACACCGCTTCACGGAACCGGCAATATTCCGGTGCGCCGTGTATTAAAGGAACTCGGATTTACCAAAGTATATGTCGTACCTGAGCAGGAGCTGCCCAACGGTGATTTCCCGACTGTCAGCTATCCGAATCCGGAGACCGAAGAAGCATTTGCGCTTGGTCTGGAACTCGGCAAGAAAGTAAATGCAGACTTAATCCTCGCCACAGACCCGGATGCAGACCGCCTCGGTGTCTATGTCAAGGATTCCAAGACCGGTGAGTATCATTCACTGACCGGAAATATGTCCGGATGCCTGATTGGAGACTATGTGATCAGCCAGCGCAGGGAGCGTGACGGCTCACTGCCTGCGGATGGTGCATTTATCAAGTCTATCGTGTCAACGAATATGGCAGATGCGATCGCAAAATATTACGGTATCCAGTTGATCGAAGTATTGACCGGATTCAAGTTTATCGGTCAGCAGATCTTAAAGTTTGAGACAGAGGGAAAAGGCACATATCTGTTCGGCATGGAGGAGAGCTACGGCTGTCTGACAGGCACTTATGCACGTGATAAGGATGCAGTCGTTGCGTCTATGACACTGTGTGAGGCAGCCGCTTATTATAAGACCAAAAACATGACTTTGTGGGATGCAATGATCGAGATGTACGAGCGCTATGGCTATTACAACGATCATGTAGAGTCTATCACCTTAAAGGGTATTGAAGGTCTGGCAAAGATTCAGGAGATCATGAATACACTGCGTGCAGAGGCACCGAAGGAGATCGGTGGTTACACCGTAACGGCTGTACGCGACTACAAGACCGGTGTCATCACAGATATAGCGACCGGCAAGGAGACACCGACCGGACTTCCGGCATCCAATGTGCTCTATTATGAACTCACGGATGATGCATGGGTATGTGTGAGACCTTCTGGTACAGAGCCCAAGGTAAAGTTCTATCTGGGAGTCAAAGGAACGTCCTTAGAGGATGCTGAGAGCAAATCAAAAGAGCTCGGAACGAAAGTGCTCGGCATGATCCAGAAGATGATTTAAATCATAACCGTTGAGCCCGCGCCATTTGCAAAGATGTTTAATTCTTTGGAAAATAAGGAAATGACCTTGACAAGCCTACGAAAACCAAGTATAAATATATGCGTAGGTAATTCGGGTGTAACGAAATATCGGCGAATTATGGACAAGAAAAGAATAGACATCCAATAGGAGGACACAAACCATGAATAAAATGGAATTAGTATCAGCTATGGCTGAGAAGACAGGATTATCAAAGAAGGACGCAGAAGCTGCTTTAAAGGCTTTTACAGATGTTGTAGCAGAAGAGTTAAAGAAGGGTGAGAAGATCCAGTTAGTAGGATTCGGTACTTTTGAAGTATCTGAGCGTGCTGCAAGAACCGGTAGAAATCCTCAGACCGGAAAAGAGATGACAATCGCTGCATCTAAGGCTCCGAAGTTCAAGGCAGGCAAGGCTTTAAAGGATAGCGTAAACGCTTAATTCTATAGAATAGAGTACGAAGGCGGGCTTCTTGGTTAAGAGGCTCGCTTTTCTTTTCACTGAATTATTGACGTAATCAATTGTGTGAGAGGAGATCTGTTTATGAAGCTATGTAAGAAAGTACTGTTTACAATGTTCTGCCTGCTGTGCATATGGCTTGGTGCAGCGAATACACAGGCAGCAGACGTAGATGACGCGGTCAGCGCGTTTAAGGATTGCCACGTCTATAGCATCCATATGGAATCCATCAAAAAGAACCGGATCGTTTTGCGATGGAAATACCGTAATAATTACACGACAGATTCTGACCACGGGGACTATAGCAATCCGTATATAGACATTAAAGGTTTTGAGATTCAGGTGTGTACGGATCCCAAATACCCCGCGAAGAAAGTGACTACATACAGAACAAAAAAGTATGCAGCCAGGGCAGATGCGACATCCTACACCTATAACATTCCGCTGTCCGTGCTGGGTAAAAACGGTGGAAAGCTGTATGCCAGAATCCGTGCCTATGGAACAATCAAAATGACAGACGACCAGCCGGATGAACAGGAGCAGGCAGCACTGCATGCAGGTGACCGGGTATACAGCGACTATCAGGAGGTGAACTGCTGGAGCGGGTATTACATCAGCGCGAACGCAGGGGAACATATGGAGCGCGATTACTGTGAGTATGTGAAGATCAACAGGCAGAACTTCGGTGGCATGTATGAACTGATAAAAAAGGGCTTCTATGATTGCGATGCGAAGGGGCAGAAGAGCTATTATGATAAAAATCATGATGGTTGGCTGGATCCTTCGGAAATCAGGCAGATCCATACGATCAGCAATTATAGTTATGAAAAATCTGACGGAGGCTATGAGCAGCTGACCGAAACAGAGCGGTATCAGTGTAAGCTGTCGAACTTAAAAGGGTTGAAGTATCTGCCGTGGGTATCTGTGCTCCGGATCCGGGATTATACGGGAAGCAGTCTCGATCTGTCAAAATACCGCCATATCAGTGATGTGGATATACGTGAGTTCTGGCAGAGCGGATTCCGGTTACATGCGCCATATGCGAAGGTGATTGCGTTATGCTCCGAGACAGGCGGCTCCTGGCAGCAGGCAAAACTGGCATCGGTGGACGTGTCAAAGTGCAGGAGTGTCGTCTATTTAACGATCGAAGGATCGGTGTTTCAATATGTCACGACAAAATTACCAAAATCCGCTGTCAATCTAAGATGGATCTCGATCGCACACAGCAGCGCACAGAGCATCGATCTGAACAAATATAAAAAGCTGAATCTGGCATATTTTTACAGCAATAAGTTCAGACAGTGTAAAATGAACCGCTGTACAGCATTGAAATACGTATATTTCTACGGGATGAATGATGTGACATCCGTGGATCTGCGAAAGGCGAAATCGCTAAAAGGCGCGGATATCTGCTATTGCGGCGGGTTAAATGAACGCAGGCTGAAGACGGTAAAGACAGCAAAGGTTACAAAAAACAGGGGCTGTTGGTGGGAAGACACCAATGCCTGGAAGAAACTGGTAGATCAGATTTACAAATCGATGTAGTCAGACAGAAAGGAAGAACAACGATGAGATTAGATAAATTTTTGAAGGTATCACGATTGATTAAACGACGTACCGTGGCAAACGAGGCTTGTGATGCCGGCCGCGTGCTCGTCAACGGCAAAGTAGCGAAGGCTTCGTTAAATGTCAAGGTGGGAGACATCATTGAAATCCAGTTTGGCACAAAGACTGTGAAGGTGCGTGTCGAGTCCATCGCACAGACAACGAAAAAGGATGAAGCGGCAGAACTGTTTTCATATCTGTAATAACCTGTAAGCGGGCTGAATTTTTGAATATAGTTCTGAACGGTTCGTCCCCTTCATATAATGCTACAGATGCGAAGGGGGCGTGATAGCATGGACGAAAAAAAGACGGTGACGACACAGCACCGGGTACTGATGAACAATCGTCAGACCGGCAACTTCAGCGGAGTGATCGATGTGCTCTCATTTGATGTGAGTGAGATCTTATTAGAGACGGAACAGGGCATGCTGCTTATCAAGGGAACGGATCTGCACGTGAACCGACTATCACTGGAAAAGGGCGAGGTGGATATCGCAGGCAGGATCGATGCACTGTCTTATTCGGATGTATCGCATGCGCACAAGGGCGAGTCTCTGCTTAGCCGCATGTTCCGCTGATGAAGGTGCGGATCATCAGTGCCGGTATCTACGAGGAACTGGCGCTGCTTTGCTGCTTCTTTCTGCTCGGTATTGTCCTGGCGGCGAGTTATGATATCCTGCGGATTTTTCGTGGACTGGTGCCACACGGCGTGTTGCTCATCAATCTGGAGGATCTGCTCTACTGGATCTATGTCGCGATCGTAGTATTCGTCAAGCTCTATGAGAAAAATGATGGCAGGCTGCGTGGCTATGTGTTTGGTGCGCTGGTGATCGGGATGCTGCTGTATACGGTCAGCTTCGGCCGGATCTGCGTGCCGCCGCTCATTTGTTTTCTGAAAAAAATAGAGATGATTCTGTTGCGCCCGGTGCGCAGGCTGTGCACATTTGTCGGATCGAAGGGTAAAAAAAGCCGGGAAAGATGTGGAAAACTACAGCTCGCTCTGAAAAAACGGTTGAAAAAGCTATGGAAGATGGTTAAAATAGGCTTATGTAAACTATGAGGCAGAGGATGTGAGCAGATGGTCAGAAGAAAAAGAAAGCAGAATCGGATGGCGCGGTTTAGTATCACCTGCATGGTGTTTTTGCTGATTGCATTAATGTCCACCCAGATTGTGAAGTTATACAATAAGAACGAGGAACTTTCTGCCAAGGAGCAGTCCTACGAGGAGCAGAAACTCGAAGAGGAAGCCAGACAGAAGGAACTCGAAGAAAAAGAAAAGAGCATGCAGTCTCAGGATTATATTGAGAAAGAGGCACACCGTTACGGGCTGTTTTACGATGACGAGATCATTTATCGTGAAGAGAAGTAATCGAAGGGAAGGATGAACTGCCTCTAATATATGAAGTACCTGCAATCGATGCAAATCGGGATTTGAAGGAGCGTTTTGACGAACGATTTTTCAGATCCCGTATTTATTTTGACAAATTCCGAAAAATATTTTTTCTATAATGACCTCCGATGGTAACTGCGGGATGTGAAACAGTTATCTTCGATGAAACACGCGGAGGTGAGTAATCATGAAAAAAGAAAGCTACAGAAAATTGTTGATCGCATTGTTGGGGGCACTGATGTGCAGATTTTCGGCGGGCGGATATTATCCTCTGATACCTGCGTATTATGCGGCTGCGCTGCTGCGCGGGGAAGGGCGGTGTTTGTTGGGAACAGTGATGTTTCTGGCAATGACCGTGGCGCTGCCGGTGACTCAGACCGTGCGCTATGCGCTCGTGATGGTTGTGGTATGGCTCGTGGTGAAGATCTGTGAATGGCTGGATCATAAATGCCTGATTATCACAGCGGCAGCTTCGGCGGCGATCGTCACCTTTTCCATAAATATATGCGGAGAGCTGCTGACGAACACGATGCGTGACGATATGCCGATGAAACTGATGGAGGCAGTGATCTGCTTTGCGGGTGTGTTTATCTTTTCCAGACTGTTATACTGGCTGCCGTTGCTCGTGGAGCGGCTGCCGGACCGGCCGATGCCGCGGGCTGCGGATGAGAACCGGCTGATGGGATATGCGGATTCCTTTGGTGAACTGGCGCAGATGTTTTCTGGTCTGCATACGAGTAAGCGTGATTTTACACCGGAGGAGATGGGAAAGATCCATAATGAGATCACCGGACATATCTGTGTCGACTGTGCCCAGTGCGCGGCTTGCTGGGACAAGCCTGATACGCCGATGTACCAGGCGCTGGCGGGGTATCTGACTTCCATGTATCGTGCGGGAAAGGCCGCAGCCGATTCGCAGAAGCAGCTGCGTGAGCATTGTATCCGGAGCGAGGCGATGGCGATGGAGGCGACGCGGGTATTTGAGCGAGCCAGACTTAATCTCGCCTGGTACAACCGGCTGCTTGAAAATCGTGCAGTGATCGCGCAGCAGCTCGAGGCGATGGCATATATTATGCAGGATTGTACAAAAGATGCGGTAGATCTGACGAAAAAAGAGCGGGCTGCGCTCTCCACGCTGCGCTATCTGGCAAAGGAACAGGGCATCCTCGTGCAGAATGTACGGTTGCTGGAGAAGAAAAATGGCCGGATTACGCTGTCGCTCGAGGCGCGCTCCAGACAGGGCAACTGTATCTCAGTCAAGGATCTGACCAAAGTCGTCGTGCGTGCATTGGATCTGGATATGGTGCTGCACCGGGATTCCAAATCTCTGATCGGTAAGCTGCCGGGGCCGTATGTCTATGAGGAGGACACGCTCTATCACAGCACCTATGGCGTGGCGCGTATGATCCGCGATGGAGCCGCGGTGTCCGGAGACAATTTTTCCTATGTGGAAAACCATGACGGACAGACTGTTCTCATGCTCTCGGATGGCATGGGCTCCGGAAACAGCGCTTGTAAGGAAAGTGAAATGGTGTTAGAGTTAATGGAGAGATTCCTGGAAGCCGGATTCACGGAGGAAGCAGCACTGCGGATGCTCAATGCAGCGTGTGTGTTACAGGATCAGGAGGATTCCTATTCTACGGTCGATGTATGTGTCGTCGATCTGTATCAGGGCGATGTAGCATTTAATAAAATCGGGGCAGCAGCCGCATTTGTCAAGCGCGGCGAGGAGATCACCTGCATTCCATGTGCCAATCTGCCTGTCGGAGCAGATATGCAGCTGCAGATCGAATCCTCCCAGACGCATGTCAGTGGAGGGGACTATATTATTCTCATGACAGATGGTGTATTGGAGCATATGCATGTGCCGTCGCCGGAACAGACGATGTGTGAGATTCTGGAGACGCTGCCATCGGTCAATCCGAATGAGATGGCAAAAAAGATCTTAGACCGCGTCTTATTGTTTACAGGTGGCGAAGTCCGGGATGATATGACCGTGCTTGTGACAGGCATCTGGGAAAAATAACAGTACAGGATGAACAATTTTGGAAAAAATAAACGTATTGACAAAAGAACTGGAAAAACAGGTAGAACAATATATTGTACAGCATCAGCTGATCGAACGGGGGGATGTCGTGCTCGCAGGTGTCAGCGGAGGGGCAGACTCGATGTGTCTGCTAGAGCTGCTGCATGCCTGCATGGAACAGATCGGTTTTGAACTGAGGGTCATTCATGTGGAGCATGGCATCAGGGGCAGCGAGAGCGTGGCTGATGCGCAATATGTCGGATCTTATTGCTCAGCGCGTGCGATTCCCTGTGAGATCATATCGGTAGATGCGGGTGCTTACGCGCGTATGCATGGCTATTCGCTCGAGGAGGCAGCCCGTGAGCTGCGCTATATGGCATTTGAGGATGCAGCACAGAAACTGGAATCACCGGAATCGGCGCAGGCAGATGTGGCAGCAGCGCGGACTGTCAGGATCGCAGTCGCACATCACAGGGAGGATCAGGCAGAGACCGTACTCTGGCAGATGATACGCGGGAGTGACCTGCGTGGGATCGGTGGGATCAGACCACAGCGGGGACGCGTGATCCGGCCATTACTCGAAGTGAGCCGGGTACAGATAGAGGCGTATCTGACACAGCGGCAGATCAGCTGGCGGGAGGATGTGACAAATGCGGATACTGCGTATACGAGAAACCGTTTGCGCCATGAGGTCATGCCCGTGCTCGAACAACTGAATACGCAGGCAGTCAGGCACTTGTGCGAGAGCGCACAGCGGGCACAGGAGGCGGAGGAATATCTGGCCGCACAGACGGATGCAGTCTATCGGCGGGTCGTATCCCGGCGGACGGATGGAGTTCTTCTGGTATCAGAAAAACTACGGAAGGAAGCTACACTTTTGCAGCGGCGGGTGATGTACCGTGCGTTGGAGACTTGTGCCGGCCGGGCGAAGGATCTGCAGGCAAAGCATATGGCGGCGCTGTTAGATCTATTTGACCATCAGGTTGGCCAGCGTCTGATGCTGCCGTATGGCATCGATGCATGGCGTGATTATGAGGGCATTTCCTTTATGCACAGACAGGTTATGCCGGGGACGCCGGCACACAGCGAACAGCTGCCGGATGGGATTTCAATGGAACTGATTGACTGTGAGCCTGGATCAGTGCAAGGCTTGCAGGGAATTGAAATTTCCAAAAAAAAGTATACGAAATGCTTTGATTATGATAAAATAAAACATCATGTGCAGATTCGCAGACGGCAGGATGGCGATTATCTGACGATCGATGCAGAAGGGCACCGTCAGAAGCTGAAAAACTATCTGGTGAATGAAAAGATACCGAGACAGGAGCGCGGACAGCTCTGGCTGCTGGCAGACGGATCGCATATTATGTGGGTCATTGGACATCGGATCAGTGACTATTACAAGGTGGATACACACACCAGACGAATATTAAAAGTACAATATAGCGGAGGAAAAGAAGATGAGTGAAACAATTCATGAGTTGATATCTGAGGCAGATGTGGCAGCAAAGATCGCAGAGCTTGGCGCACAGATCAGCAAGGATTATGAGGGAGAAGATATCTATATGCTGTGCATATTAAAGGGCGGTGTCTTTTTTATGACAGAGCTGGCAAAGCATGTGACAGTGCCGGTGGCGCTTGATTTTATGTCTGTATCCAGCTACGGTTCACAGACACGTTCATCCGGTAATGTGCGTATTATTAAGGATCTGGACACACCGATCGAAGGAAAAAATGTACTGGTTGTAGAGGACATTGTCGATACCGGACGTACAT
>JBNMKT010000115.1:0-8444 GCA_050874485.1 bacterium | reverse complement strand
GCCCAGAGATATCGATCCGGCAGTCGGTGATCTGGAGGGCGTGTGTCTGGTCTGCATGGACGATCTGCAGGTCGCACCGCTGTCTGCTACGCAGCAGGAGCAGTATGACCGCGCGCAGGAGTGGCTGGCGCAGGCATGTGAGGAGTTCGCAAAGTTTTATTCTAACAGGGATCTGATCCCGCGGATCGGCAGACTGTCAGATGTGGCGGCGGAGGATCTGTGGGGACGTATGCATAAGGATTGTACAGGTCTGAGTGATGAACAGCGCGGAATCGTCCGGGCGGCAGCCGTGCGCAGTGGCAGCAAGGTGTATGCGCATCTGTTGTATCTGCTGCGGGATGGGTTGGATGCGGATACGTTTTCGCGTTGCATGGAACTGCTGGAGAGAGGATAATTGATGATGGAACAAAAATATAAATATTTTCCGTTATATGTGAAGATGGAGAATGCGCATATCGTGATATTTGGTGCGGGGACGATCGCATCCAGACGTGTTGCGGCGTTGGCAAAGACACCGTGCCGGCTGACTGTCATCGCGCCGGAGTGTGGCGAGGGAATGCAGGCACTGCTCGACCAGTGGCAGGAGCGTATCAGTTATGTAAAAGACTGCTATCGGCCGGGATGCCTGATGGAAGAAGATATGGATGCAGTGATCGCTGCGACGGATGATCCTGCAGTGAATGAGGCGATCTACAGGGAGTGCAGACATCGGGAGATCTATGTGAATGTGGCGACGAACCATAGACTGTGCAGCTTTTATTTCCCGGCTACAGTAGAAGTGCCGGATAGCGAACTGCTGATCGCCATTGCGTCAGGAGATGCGAATGAGCAGACACATCATCATGTGAGACAGTTGAGAGAGAAAATAGAACTGGGATTTGGAGAAAAGCTATCATGAGACGAATCGTTCGGATCGGCAGCCGGGAGAGTGTGCTCGCTGTAGCACAGGCACAGCTGCTGATTGATTATATGAAAAATCATTGTGAGCAGATCGAACCGGAGTTAGTCACGATGAAGACGACCGGAGACCGCATATTAGACCGGACGCTCGATCAGGTTGGTGGCAAGGGCTTGTTCGTCAAGGAACTGGAACTGGCTTTGCGCGAACAGCGCATCGATCTGTGTGTCCATTCACTGAAGGATGTACCGATGGAGGTGCCGCAGGATCTGCCGATCATCGGGTGCTCTGCGCGAGAGGATGCCAGAGACGTGCTGGTGCTGCCGCAGGGGGTCAAGGAATGGGATCGCAGCAGACCGGTCGGCACTTCCAGTAAACGGCGTGCGCAGCAGTTGGAAGCACGCTATCCCGGAATCATATGTGCGCCAGTACGCGGAAACGTACAGACACGTTTGAGAAAACTCGATCAGGGAGATTACGGTGCGCTGATTCTCGCGGCAGCCGGACTCAAACGGCTGGGTCTCGAGGAACGCATCAGCCGGTATTTTGAACCGGAGGAGCTGCTCCCGGCAGGAGGACAGGGCATATTGGCCTTGCAGGGCAGAGCGGGAGAAGACTATAGTTTTCTCGAGGGCTTTTTCGATGCAGATAGTATGGTCGCAGCAGAGGCGGAGCGTGCTTTCCTGCGCGAACTGGATGGCGGCTGCAGTTCACCGGTCGCAGCCTATGCGCGTGTGAATGGGCAGCAGCTGATCCTGGAAGGCTATTGTGATACTTATGATGGCAGTTATGCGCGTGAACGCGCGAGCGGCAGCCGGACACAGGCGCAGCAGACCGGGATCGGACTGGCGCGCTATATGAGGGATGGATTATGAGAGGAGCACAGGGAAAGGTCTGGCTGGTCGGTGCGGGGCCGGGGGATCCGGGACTGTTTACATTAAAGGGAAAACAGGTGCTGGCGCAGGCACAGGTCGTTGTCTATGATGCACTCGTTGGCAGTGGTATTCTGGCGATGATACCGGCGCATGCGGAAAAGATCTATGTAGGAAAACGTGCAGGCAATCATGCGATGGCACAGGAAGAGATCAACCGCCTGCTGGCAGAAAAAGCACAGGAAGGATTTCGTGTAGTACGGCTCAAGGGCGGCGATCCGTTTTTATTTGGCAGAGGCGGGGAAGAACTGCTCACGCTGCGGCCGCGCGGTGTGGATTATGAAGTCGTACCGGGGATCAGCAGTGCGCTCGCAGTCCCGGCATACAATGGTATTCCGGTGACACATCGGGGCATGGCTGGCAGCGTGCATATCATCACAGGGCACAGACGCGCCGGTGAGCCGCTCGATCTGCCGTATCAGGCATATGTACAGACCGGGGGGACACTGGTATTTTTGATGGGGCTGGCAGCATTGCCGGATATCGTGCATGGTCTTTTGGATGCGGGAATGGATGCAGACACTTCTGTGGCAGTATTGGAAAAAGGAACGACTGCCGGACAGCGGCGCGTGTGTGCCACACTCGGTCAGATCGTAGATGTGGCGGCGCAGGCACAGCTGCAGACTCCGGCGATCATCGTGGTCGGAGCAGTCACAGCACTCGGAGAGGAGCTCGCCTGGTATGAGAGACTGCCGTTATTCGGACGCAGATTTGTACTCACAAGACCAGCGGGGCGGATGGCAGCGCTCGCACAGGGGCTGCGCGTCCGTGGTGCCGAGGTCATAGAGCTGCCTGCGATTGAGACAAAAGCACGGATGATCGCATCAGAATATCCGGGACTCTTTGAAAATATCGCCAAAAAGTGCTACGATTGTCTGGTATTTACGTCTCCGGCGGGTGTCCAGAGCTTTTTTGACCAGTTCTATGATGCCGGATATGATGCGCGGTCGCTCGCAGATCTGCGGCTGGCTGTGATCGGCAGCGGAACGGCGGATGCGCTGCGTGCCTATGGTTTGTCGGCAGATCTGATGCCGGAGACCTATGATGGTGAATCGCTCGGTGATCTGTTAAAAAAACGTCTGCCGGCTGGCTGCCGGGTATTGATCCTGCGATCTTCGCTTGGCAATCCAAAGCTGGTCACACATATGGGTGAGGCACTTGCGGTCACGGATCTGGCGATCTATGATACCGTCGCCGCGCAGGCCGATTCCGCGGTCGAGCAGGTATTTGCGGAACTGCTCGCACAGGAGGATGGCACTGGTATCGATGGGATCATTTTTACGAGTGCATCGACCGTGCGTGAATTTCTGCACAGCCATCCGCAGTTTTCACCGGCAGGATCGACGGCGCTGTGCATCGGGGAGATGACTGCGCAGGAGGCGCGGAGAGCCGGCATAGAGACGCGGGTCGCTGCAGAGGCATCCGTGGAGGGGCTGCTCGCACTGGTGGAGCAGAGCTATGCGAAGCACGGATGATCGCAGAGAGGGGAACATCATAAGGGGACGCAGCTCCCGCAAGCATATCTGTTTTGCTTTATTGCATGCTATGCGCAAACAATATGTAATGCAAGGCTGTCGGCTGTGGGTGCAGTAGTTCCCGGCAGATGCGACGTTTGTTCGGCGAAGTGCGAGCGATTTGATAACAATTTGCATACCATAACTGAAAGCCGCAGGCTATGTGTGCGAAGGACACATCGAGCCAAGGCTGAAGAAACAGCGAGACACCGCCGGACAATTGGAGCAGTCTGATCGGGATACTACTGTAAACGCAGCCAGACAAGCCGGGGTGAGTTTGATAATTTTGCAATTTCAATAAATGCTATAGACGATAGAAAGGAAGTAATACACATGTCACACAACACACAGATGATACAGCGTCCACGCAGACTGCGCAGCAGCCAGGTACTGCGCAACATGGTGAGGGAAACCCGTATGAGCCCGGATTCTCTGATGTATCCTACATTTGTCATGGAAGGCGAAAATATCAAAGAGGAGATCCCTTCTATGCCGGGACAATACCGCTACAGCATCGACCGGCTGGATGAGTGTCTGGATGAACTCGAGGCGGCAGGTGTCCATGCTGTGATGTTTTTTGGTATTCCGGATCACAAGGATGAGACTGGGAGCGGCGCATATGACCACAACGGTATCGTGCAGAAGGCGCTGCGTCATGCAAAAGAGACACATCCCAACATGTATCTGGTCGCAGACCTGTGCATGTGTGAATATACCTCGCACGGACATTGCGGGATCCTGCATGGCACAGAAGTAGATAACGATGCGACACTCGCGTATCTGCAAAAGATCGCCGTCGCACAGGCACAGGCAGGTGCGGATATGATCGCTCCATCTGATATGATGGATGGCAGAGTGGCAGCGATCCGTGAGGCTTTGGACGAGAACGGATTTACGAATACACCGATCATGGCATATTCGGCAAAATTTGCATCTGCGTTTTACGGACCGTTTCGTGATGCAGCGGAATCTGCACCGAGCTTTGGCGACCGCAAGAGTTATCAGATGGATTTCCATAACCGCAGGGAGGCGATCAAGGAGGCACTGTTGGATGTGGAAGAAGGCGCAGATATCGTCATGGTAAAGCCTGCTGCATGCTACGGCGATCTGATCCGCGAGATCAAAGATGCAACGGATGTGCCGATGGCAGCCTATAGCGTGAGTGGCGAGTATTCGATGATTAAGACGACAGCAGCAGCCGGATTTATTGATGAGGAGCGCATCATGTGTGAGATGGCAGTGAGCGCTTACCGCGCGGGAGCAGATATCTATATTACTTATTTTGCAAAAGAACTGGCAGCATGTATGCAGAAAGGACTGATCGGATAATGACAAAATCAGAGCAGCTATTTGAGGAAGCAGTACGGCTCATACCGGGAGGTGTGAACTCACCGGTGCGGGCATTCGGTTCCATCGGTTCGACACCGCGTATGATCGCACGTGCATCCGGTGCCAATATGTGGGACGAGGATGGGAACAAATATATTGATTATATCGGTTCGTGGGGACCGATGATCTTAGGCCACAATCAGCCGGAGGTATTAGAGGCGGTCGTAGATGCCTGCGCGCGAGGGCTCAGCTTTGGCGCAGCGACCAAGATCGAGGTAGATATGGCGAGACTCATCTGTGACAGCATTCCTTCGATCGATATGATCCGTATGGTCAACTCCGGTACAGAGGCAGTCATGAGCGCGATCCGCGCGGCACGTGGCTTTACCGGACGGGACAAGATCATCAAATTCACCGGATGTTATCACGGACATTCCGATGGCCTGCTCGTCAAAGCGGGCAGCGGAGCGATGACGTCAGGTACACCGGATTCAGCAGGTGTGCCGGTTGGATGTACGCAGGATACACTCACTGCCAACTATAATGATTTAGCGTCGGTAGAGACATTATTTGCACAGTTTCCGGAGCAGATCGCGTGTGTGATCGTGGAGCCGGTAGCGGCAAACATGGGCGTTGTCCCGGCAGAGTCAGGGTTTTTAGAGGGACTGCGTTACCTGTGCACGAGATATGGTGCACTGCTCATTTTCGATGAAGTCATCACCGGATTCCGTCTGAGTTTTGGCGGCGCGCAGGAGTATTTTGGCGTGCGCCCGGATCTGACGACGTTTGGCAAGATCATTGGTGCGGGAATGCCGGTCGGAGCTTACGGCGGCAGACGTGAGATCATGGAGATGGTATCTCCGGTCGGCCCGGTATATCAGGCGGGTACACTCAGTGGCAATCCGGTCGCTATGGCGGCTGGCTATACACAACTGACGATCCTTAGGGATCACCCGGAATACTACCGGGAACTGAATGAAAAGTCAGATATGTTTTTCGGCAAGCTGGCAATGGCAGTGGAGGCTGCCGGCAAGCCGTATCAGGTCAACCATGTCGGATCACTCGGATGCCTGTATTTTACAGGTGAAAAGGTGCGCGATTATGAGAGCGCCAAGACGTCAGATACGACACGCTATGCGCATTACTGCAACTATATGATCGACCATGGCATCTATCTCGCACCGGCACAGTTTGAGGCAATGTTTGTGTCGATGGCACACACACAGCAGCAGTTGGATGAGACGATCGATCTGGCGACGGAATATTTAATGACAGAGGAAGAATAAGCGTTTGGACGAACAGGCAATCAAACGAAAAAACTATAAAAAAAACAAAAGAAAAAGC
The DNA here is from genome assembly GCA_050874485.1 of bacterium. Lineage (GTDB taxonomy): Bacteria > Bacillota > Clostridia > Lachnospirales > Lachnospiraceae > W0P33-017. Next base: position 2,427 of record JBNMKT010000115.1, on the reverse strand, counting down.
AATGCACGCGCGACGCATGGACGGCATAGAATCTGGTTGTATGTGGTGGTCATTTCTATCATATGCCTGATGGGTGTATGGGCGGCGCACAGGCGGGACGTAAAAAAACGTGTATTGGCAGAGACGCCGGTAGTGGCAGCAGAGGCTGATCTGCCTGCGGGTGCGCGTGAGGTGACAGAGATGGACCGTCCGCCGCTCGATGTGCAGCTGCTCACGGTCAACGAGTATTCGAGACCCGGCATCACACTCGAACAGGTCAATGGGATCGTCATTCACTATACGGCGAATCCCGGTACATCTGCGCAGGATAACCGGGATTATTTTGAGAATCTGAAGACATCACACACGACAAAGGCGAGCAGTCATTTTATCATTGGACTCGACGGCGAGATCATCCAGTGCATTCCATGCAGTGAGTGGGCGTATGCCTCAAATGAGCGGAACTCCGATACGCTCTCGATCGAATGCTGTATTCCGGATGAGAGTGGACAGTTTACGGACAAAACGTATGATTCGCTCGTCGAGCTCGTCTCATGGCTGTGTTTCCGCTACAGCCTTGATGAGACGGATCTGCTGCGTCATTATGATATCACGGGAAAGATCTGTCCGAAATATTTTGTAGAACAGCCGCAGGCCTGGGAGACCTTCTGCAGCGATGTCAAAGCATATATGGAGAAAAAAGCAAATGGATAAATGTATGGAAGCAATACGCCGCGGGGAAGAGGTCCGTGCGAATCTGATCGAATTAAAGATGCACTGCAAAGAAGATCCGAAGGCTGCCTGGGCGCTGCGCGCAGAGGATGGAGTGCCGGAGATCTTTGAACAGCTGCTGTCACATGAGGATGCCAAAGTGCGCAAAAATGCAGCACTGCTGCTCGGTGAACTGGGGCTGGACGAGAGCGCACAGGCGCTATATAAGGCATATGAGGCGGAGCAGACACGTTTTGTGAAAAGTGCCTATCTGCAGGCATTAAAAGAACTGGATGTGGAACCGTATCTGGATGCGCTCCGTGAGCGGTATCAGCAGCTTCTGGCGTATGAGCCGTCAGAGGATGAGAAAAAGCATGTGGCGCAGGAGCGCAGCCTGCTCCAGCAGCTGTTATCAGAAAACGAAGTGCTCAAAAAGCATACGTTCAGTGGCTGGCGCAGAATGAATGATGTGATATTTACAACAGAATACAGCCTGCGTGAGCCCCTGCAAAAGCAGATTGAGACGCGCATCAGGGAAGAGGTGCGCACGGCACTGCATCCATTTGGGGTACGTGTGCGTACAACGGAGCTGTCACAGCTTAGCCGGATGCATACGTACAGAGAATTGCTGTTTACATTGAAGATCAGGGGAACGATACGTGGTACGGCAGATGAACTCTCACAGGCATTGCTGGGCGGCGGACTGATCATGCTTCTGGAACAGCTGCATACAGAGGATGCTCCTTTTTATTTTCGTATAGAAGTGCGTGGCATGGAAGATACTGTACAAAAGACAGCACTTGCCAAGGAGCTCGCGCGGGCACTCGAACAGGGCAGTGAGGGAAAATTGTTCAATTCCACGACAGACTATGAGGTCGAACTGCGACTGATCCGCACAAAGGATGGCAGTTATTATCCGTGTCTGAAGCTGTATACGATTGCGGATGACCGGTTTGCATGGAGAAAGCAGACGATCTCGGCATCGATGCATCCGTCACTGGCTGCGGAGATGATTGAACTCGCGAGACCGTATCTGAGTGACCAGGCGGTCGTGCTCGACGCGCTATGTGGTGTCGGAACATTTGTGATCGAGCGGAATTTGCGCATGAAAGCCTATGATAATTACGCAGTCGATCTGTTTGGACAGGCAATCGCTGGGGCCAAGCAGAATGCCGCTGCCGCAGGCGTGGCATGCAATTTTATTACAAAAGATTTTACTGAGTTTACGTCCAAACATCTCATGACAGAGATCTTTGCGGATATGCCAAAGCGTGGAAAAAAGACAAAAGAAGAACTAGATGCACTCTATAGTGGCTGTTTCCGGCAGTTCGCACGGCTTCTCGAAGAACACGGCCATCTGTTTTTATATGCCGGAGAGGAAGGCTTTGTCAAGAAGAATCTGCGGCTGAACAAAAATCTCGCGTTGATCCACGAGATCAAGATCCGGCCGAGGGAGGACGGCGTCTTTTATATCATCGAAAAACGTTCGTAGGCAGAAAATTGGGATGAAACAAACAAATGTTCGAAAAATAATAAAAACTCCTTTACGGAGAACAAATGGTTGTGCTATAATCTGCTAATAGCATGACATCTGGGGAGAGGGGCAGATAATTATGGCAAACAGCAGTTATGATGCCAGCAGTATATCGGTATTAGAGGGACTCGAGGCGGTTCGTAAACGACCCGGCATGTATATCGGAAGTGTATCGCGCAAGGGTCTGAATCATCTGATTTATG
>JBNMKT010000114.1:0-8449 GCA_050874485.1 bacterium | reverse complement strand
TGCGCGATTATTAGTGGTGCTCCAATTCGCCATTGGAGTATGCGGCAACGATCGTCTTGATCTTGTCGTAAGGATTGAGAAGTTCGCTGAGTGAGGTGTCATGGTTCAGTGTATCGATAATGTATGCGATATACTTGCTCATGCCACAGCTGATATAATAATCGCGGCTCAGCATCTCTTCTGACTGATAGATCAGATCTGTTGTCAGAACGCGGTAGATAATACCCTGTTCTACGGCTTCATCAAACTTTTCAAAGCCATTGGTGAACAGTCCGAATGTTGCGATGACAAAGATACGTTTTGCCTTACGCTTTTTCAGCTCGGTTGCCACATCGATCATGCTCTCGCCGGAGGAGATCATATCGTCAATAATAAATACATCTTTGCCCTCTACGGAAGAACCGAGGAATTCGTGTGCAATAATCGGGTTGCGTCCGTCTACGATGCGGCTATAGTCGCGGCGCTTGTAGAACATACCGACATTGATACCGAGAACGTTTGCCAGATAAACGGCACGGTCTGTACCACCCTCATCCGGGCTGATGATCATCATATGGTCATTGTCAAAGACGAGATCGTCTACATGACGGCACAGTGCCTTTACAAACTGGTATGCACAGGTGACAGACTCGAAACCATGCAGCGGAATCGCATTCTGGACACGCGGATCGTGTGCATCGAAGGTGATGATGTTCTCGACACCCATATCAACGAGCTCCTGCAGAGCCAGTGCGCAGTCTAAGGATTCTCTCGAAGAACGTCTATGCTGGCGGCTCTCATAGAGGAACGGCATGATGACGTTGATTCGTTTTGCTTTGCCGCTGACAGCAGCAATCACACGCTTCAGATCCTGATAATGATCATCGGGAGACATATGGTTGACCTCTCCGCACATTTTATAAGTCAGGCTGTGATTCGTCACATCCAACATAATATACAGATCATCACCTCGCACAGACTCTTTGATCGTGCCCTTCGCTTCACCGTTTCCGAAACGAGGCAGTGTATGCTCGATCAGATAAGAATCGCGCTGATAGCCCTTGAATGCAGTATCGTTCGGATGAAGCTGCTGTCTGGTGGAACGCCACTTCACGAGATACTGGTCTACTTTGTGACCAAGTGGAGCGCTGCTCGCTAAGGTGATAAGTCCGAGCTTACCGTGAGGGATTGACTCTAATTGAATTTCTTCATTCGGCATGAATAGTTTCCTCCATATGTGTATTATAATGTCCTTTTCTTCAGGCGAATATCCGCGCCTGTGAGCTTTAACAGCGTATAATTGCTGATAATGCGTGAAAAATTGCGTTCGGAGTATGTCTCAAACAGATGCTCCAGATCCAGATTGCTGGAGATGATTGTAGATTTTCTGCGCAGCAGACGTTCATTCAGGCATAAAAACAACTGCGAAACGGAAAAACGGTTCGTCAGTTCTGTGCCAAGATCGTCGATGATCAGCAGGTCACAGGAAAACAGATCCTCCTGCTGTTCGCGTGCAAGCGCATCTCCGCGAAATTTGCTCTCCTCTAATATATTAAATAATTGGAAAGATGTAAAGTATAAAACAGAATGTCCGGTATCAATCAGTGCTTTTGCGACACAGTTTGATAAAAAGGTCTTACCGACACCGGTCGATCCATAAAAATACAGGTTGTCAGAATGTTGATCAAACCGGCCGACAAAGGAGTGGCAGGTATCTACTGCCAGCTTTGCATTGCCGAGTGCACTGCGGCCGGTCGAAGGGTCAATCTGAGAATCATCATAGTAGCTGTAGGTCAGTGTGTCAAAATTCTCGGATGCCAGAATATTTTTAATATTGGATTGTGTATAGATCAAATCGATCGCTGCCTGTCTGAAGCAGTGACAGCGGACTCCGTGATCCATATAGCCGGTATCATGGCAATCCGGACAGCTATAGACAGGCTCCAGATCCTGTGGTTTGAATCCGGCCTCTGCCAGCAGCTGTGTGCGTCTGTGTTTTGCCTGTGCCAGCTTGTCCTTTAAGTCAGTCAGTGCATGTGTATCGCCGTCTAACAACAGCCTCGCCTGATGGACGCTGAATCCGGCGATCTCATCATCGAGTGCACGGATGGCGGGTACTCTGGCATAGATTTCGGCTTTTTTCTGCTCCAGCTGAAGACGCGAAATGCGTTGCTTTTCCTCGTAGGAGCGCATGATCTGGTCGTATTGACTATTTGTGAGAGCCATAACCTAATAATTCCTTTTCTAATTCGCTCGTATTATAAGAACGCTGCGAAAAATTGCTGAACTGGTTTTTCTTGGTAGCGCCTGTAGCAGCCTCCGTGCGTTTGGGGGCAGCGGCAGCCTTCTCCTGATGCAGGGTATCGAGTGCCTCGATATCCTTGAGTGACACCACCTTGTTCTTTTTCCAGTTTTTCAATATTTTATCTGCGTATTCAAAGCTGGCCTGGTGAATCGTGCGCATGGTACGGTCACAGGCGGCAGAGATGATCTGGATGTCAAATCCGAGCTCCTTCTGCCAGGTGGAGATGTATTCCTTCTCGTAAGGTACAAAATCACGGCCCTGGATGCCGAACGCCTTGCGGATCGCAGTGTGCAGATCGCTGCGGCGGCTGGCCTCCTCCTTGGCTGCAGTGACTGTGGAGATCCCTGTCTTAGCCCAGGAGAGAGCGACTTTCTCCATATAATGAATGCTCTTGTGATTTTTAGCAACACACGACTCGATCAGATAGTCGATCAGGTCAGTCGAAAAATGTAAGGATTCTCTCCAGTAGAGAATCGCATTCATCTCGGTCGGATTCAGTGTGTGTCCCAGATAGTGTTCAGCGACAAACAGCAGCTCCTGCACATCGGACTCATCCTTCAACCGGCGCAGATCGGCAGCACTGTAGTTTTCATGAGGCGGGAATTCCGGCATCTGTGGCTTGTCCGGACGAATCGCAGTAGTGACCGTCGGTGCACTGGCAACATCCAGAAAGCAAATGCCGGTCAGCTCCTTGTTTTCGTCAAATTCCAGACGCAGCAGGTGCATCTTCTCCCAGTATTTGAGCGCACGCAAAATATCCTTTTCTGTGTGGTCAAATTTATCTGCCGCATCAGATACTGAGAATGACATCGTAGGGTCATTCATGCACCGAAGCAGGTACAGATAGACTTTCACATATTCGCCGTTTGCGTGAACCATGTATGCATCAATAAAATAATTAGGAACAACGGTTCTGTGAACCTCGTTGTCCGTATGTAACATAATATCTGCCATAACCAATCTTCTCCTCTGACAGCAGATTGTATTCTCCTGTTCTCCCTCTGCTGCCCGTGTATTATAGCACAGAAAAATCAAATTGAGAAGCCTTGATTTTCGCGCAAACCCTTGATTTTCAAGGCTTCGCGGGGGATAGCCAAAAATGTGGATAAGTGGATAAAGTTTTATGTAAATCAGTAAAAAACAGTCATAAGGTGCATAGTTAGGGCATATTCTAAATTGACGAAGGACATGTTATGTAAATAAAATATCCACAATCAATCTTGGATAACTTTTCCCCAATTGATTGTGGATAATGTGGATAACTTATTGACCCAGAAGATGTTCTCCCACTTCCAGTATGTTTCCGGCTCCCATAGTTATTAACATGTCACCGTCAATACATTTTTTTAATAAAAATTTTTCAAGACCGTCAAAAGTCTCTTCCGTAGGGAAGTAATAAGCCTCGCATCCGCGGGCGGTCAGGCGGTCACAGATATCCCTGGAGCTCACACCGAGATTGTCCGTTTCTCTGGCTGCATAGATATCTGCCAGTACGACAACGTCCGCTGCGGATAGGGCATCTGCAAAATCGTCTAAAAATGCCTTGGTGCGCGAATAGGTGTGAGGCTGGAAGACGCATACCAGACGCTTGTGCGGATAATTTTTCGCTGCTGCGAGTGTCGCCCGGATCTCTGTCGGATGGTGTGCGTAGTCATCGATTACGGTGATGCCGTCGATCGTGCCCTTGTACTGGAACCTGCGGTCGGTACCGGTAAATGCGGACAAACCGGCAGCTATGGCATCCGGAGCGATACCCATGGCTGAAGTCAGCGCATAAGCAGCCAGTGCATTGGATACGTTATGTTTGCCGGGTACATGCAGCGTCACAGCTAACGGCGTGCGGTCTGCAGCATGGATGTGGAACGATGCACATCCGAATGTGTCATATGTGATCTGATCGGCATATACATCAAAGGCCGGATCAAAACCATAGGTGACGACAGGGGCATCAATGCCTGCTGTGAGTCCTGCAACATCCGGGATCTCACCATTGACGATGGCAGAACCGTCTGCGGCAGTGCCGGATAAGAACTGGTGGAAGGAATGACGGATATCGTCATAGTCCTTGAAAAAGTCCAGATGTTCTGCCTCTACGTTCAAAACGACGCTGTATTTCGGGAAAAAGTGCAAAAAGCTGTTTGTGTATTCACAGGCCTCAGTCACAAAGCAGTCCGAAGAACCAACGCGGATGTTTCCGTCAATCGCCTTCAGGATACCGCCGACAGAGATCGTGGGATCGGCGCCGGCTGCCAGCAGGATATGTGTGATCATAGAGGTCGTCGTCGTCTTGCCATGTGTGCCGGCTACTGCGACGGAACGCGCATAGTTGCTCATCAGCTGTCCTAGAAATTCGGCGCGTGTGAGCATCGGGATTCCGGCAGCTTTGGCGGCTGCAAATTCGGGATTGTCTTCATGGATCGCTGCTGTATAGACGATCAGATCAATATCTGGTGTGATATTTGCTGCCTGCTGCGGGTAATGGATCCGGGCACCGAGTGACATTAACTCTTCGGTCAGCGCAGATTTCTTCATATCTGAACCGGATACCTGAAAGCCTTCTTTTAATACGATCTGTGCCAGACCACTCATACTGATACCGCCGATGCCAATAAAGTGGATGTGGCACGGGCGGGAAAAATTGACTACATATTCATTCATGGTAATTACCTTCACTTTTTATTTTATATAGATAGTATACCACTTTTTTGTGTGCAGACAATCCCCGATTCTTGAAGTGGTGGTAGTTGATAGAATTTGTAAAATTCGACAAAAATGTCAAAATATAGGTAAAATTTTTGTTTATTATGATGTACAAATGAGGTGGGAGGTGTTATACTGTAAATATACTTATACAGTCAAAAATATGAGCAAGAGGTGAGTAATATGATTCAAAAGGAAATGATTGCCATGTTGCTTGCAGGTGGACAGGGCAGCCGTCTGGGTGTTCTGACTGCAGACGTGGCAAAGCCTGCGGTAGCCTTTGGTGGAAAATATCGTATCATCGATTTCCCACTCAGCAACTGCATTAATTCAGGAATTGATACAGTCGGAGTCCTGACACAGTATCAGCCGTTGCGGTTGAATACCCATATCGGAATCGGTATCCCGTGGGATCTGGATCGCAACAACGGAGGTGTAACGGTACTGCCGCCTTATGAGAAGAGTGCGAACAGCGAATGGTACACTGGTACGGCAAATGCGATCTACCAGAATCTTAAGTATATGGAAAACTACAATCCGGAATATGTACTGATTCTTTCCGGTGACCATATTTATAAGATGGATTATGAAGTCATGCTGGACTTCCATAAAGCAAATAATGCCGATGTGACGATTGCAGTTATGCCGGTTCCTATGGAGGAGGCGAGCCGTTTCGGAGTCGTGATCACTGACGATGAGCGCCGAATCAGTGAATTTGAGGAAAAACCGGAGCATCCGCGCAGCAATCTGGCTTCTATGGGTATCTATATCTTCAGCTGGAAGGTACTGCGTGATGCACTCGTGGCATTGAAGGACCAGAGCAGCTGTGACTTCGGAAAACATGTCATTCCATATCTGCATGAGCGTGACAGCCGCATGTTTGCTTACGAGTTCAACGGCTACTGGAAGGATGTTGGAACACTCAGCTCCTACTGGGAAGCAAATATGGAGCTGATCGATCTCATTCCTGAGTTTAACTTATATGAGAAATATTGGACGGTATACACGAATACCGGCGCAATCCAGCCGCAGTATATCTCTTCTGATTCCGTTGTTTTAAAGAGTATTATTGGAGAAGGCAGTGAGATCTATGGTGAGGTACATAGTTCTGTGATCGGCGCAAACGTTGTGATCGGAAAAGGTACGGTTGTACGCGATTCCATTATTATGCAGGGCACAGAGATCGGAGAAAATTGTACTCTGGACAAGGCGATTGTCGCAGAGGACTGCAAGGTCGGAGATGATGTAAAGATCGGTGTCGGCGAATTTGCGCCGAGCAAGTTCAACCCGAAGGTATATAACAGTGATCTGGCTGTAATCGGAGAGCGCTCCGTGATACCGGATCATGTATCAATCGGAAGAAATACAGCAGTGTCAGGCGTGACTGAGGCTGTCGACTATGCAGACGGATTACTTGAAAGCGGAGAATCTATTATAAAGGCAGGTGTGAAGGCATGAAAGCATTAGGTATTATTTTAGCGGGCGGCAACAATTCAAGAATGGAAGCACTGTCCCGCAAGAGAGCAATCGCTGCAATGCCTGTAGCCGGAAGCTTCCGTTGCATCGATTTTGCATTGAGTAATATGAGCAATTCCCATGTGCAGAAAGTCGCTGTGCTGTCACAGTACAATGCGCGTTCATTGAATGAGCATCTGAGCTCTTCAAAATGGTGGGATTTTGGTAGAAAACAGGGTGGTCTGTTTGTATTCACTCCGACGATCACGGCGGACAATAGCTGGTGGTACCGTGGTACAGCAGATGCCATGTATCAGAATATCGAATGGCTGAAACGCTGCCATGAGCCGTATGTCATTATCACAAGTGGTGACTGCGTCTACAAGGTTGATTATAATGAATTGCTGGATTATCACATCGAGAAGAAAGCGGACATCACGATCGCAGTCAAGGACATGCCGGCAGGAACAGATATCAGCCGGTTCGGTGTGGTACGCATGAATGAGGATTCCCGCATTACATATTTTGAAGAGAAGCCAATGGTTGCGCAGACCAGTACAATCTCAGCCGGTGTCTATGTCATCAGACGTAGACAGCTGATCGAGCTGCTTGAGCAGTGTGCGGCAGAAAACCGTTGGAATTTTGTGACGGATATTCTGATCCGTTATAAAGACCTGAAGCGTATCTATGGCTACAAGCTGCAGGGCTATTGGAACAATATTTCTACCGTAGAATCCTATTACCAGACCAATATGGACTTCCTGAAGCCTGAGGTGCGTCATTACTTCTTTAAGGAAGCACCTTTTATTTACTCTAAGGTAGATGATTTACCTCCTGCAAAGTATAATGAAGGTTCTGATGTGAGAAACTCCCTCGTGGCGAGCGGATCGATCATCAACGGCAAGGTGGAGAATTCTATACTGTTCAAGGAATCCTTCATCGGTAAGAATTGTATCATTAAGAATTCTATTATCCTTAATGAGGTATATATCGGAGATAATACGCATATAGAGAATTGTATCGTAGAGAGCCGCGGTACATTAAAGCCGAATATGTATTACTTCGGAGACGGAGAGATCCAGGTCGTTGTTGGTGACAGCAACCGTTACGGTATTTAAAGGGGAAAATACGTGATCGTATCAGATGAAACGGTCACAAAGGGGGTTAGACATATGGAGATTACGGATATACGCATCCGTAGACTGGAGAGCAGTGGCAAGATGAAAGCGGTGGTGTCGATTACCATTGATGATGAGTTTGTACTGCATGATATCAAAGTCGTGGATGGCGAGAAGGGCTTGTTTATCGCGATGCCCAGCAAAAAGACTGCTGACGGACAATATCGTGATATAGCACATCCCATTCGCACTGATACCAGGAGCCGCATCCAGAAGATGATTTTAGAGCGTTATGAGCAGGAACAGGAGCTGGGTGCACAAGCGTAAATAGATCCTATATAAAAAGATCAGATAAAGAAGAGCGAGGAGCTGTCGTCACCTGTATATGCAGGTTGTGCGACAGCTCTCTTGAATTTTGGACAAAATTAGGCTACACTATAAAAACGCCCGAATAACGTAGCATCATGAGGTCGCAGCTCCCGCAAGCATATCTGTTTTGCTTTCGTTGCACGACCCATTCCGATGAGCCTCAGAAAAACCTAAATTGTGTCAGCAGAGGCTTCCACAATTTATGAGTCTCATCTCCATCGTGCAAAGGCAGCAAAATCAGACATGCCTTGCTCGCGCTGCTACTTCTGTGAATGAATCTACTGGAATGCCTTTTCAGTTTATGTTACAAATAGTTTGATATGCGGTATATAACGCAGGGCTGGTAGTCATAGGCACAGTGCTTCCCGTCAGATGCGATATTTGTTCGGCGAAGTGCGAGCGTATTGATGACGATTCGCATGTCATAACTGTAAGCCGCCGGCTATGTGTGCGAAGGACACATCGAGCCAAGGCTGGAGAAGAAGCGAGACACCGCCGGGCAATGAGAGCAGTCTGATCGGGA
>JBNMKT010000113.1:0-8709 GCA_050874485.1 bacterium | reverse complement strand
CCAGCACAACGCCTGCCATCGCCCGATTAGGATCTTCATCTGCCCGGACAAAGATAGCAATATAATTAGAAAATACCGCCACCGGAAGAAATACATTGATATATCTCATATATGCCAGTGCATCTGCTCCTACACCTTTTCCTATGACGATCGCATCTGTCAACGTATAAATCGACATTACCATTGCACTTCCCAGTGAGGGAATCAAAAATCGTAAATATAGTTTTTTCAAATTATCTCTCAGTAAATCCATCTATATCCTCCCACTCATACAACTTGAGAATCCTGCTCGTAGGATTCTCCGCCTGCGGCGGGTCGCTTCTGCGACATACCTCCTAACCGCCGCAGTGCGATCCCACGAAGCTTTTTATGTGATAGGAATTTCCTATCACATAAAAGAAGCCAGATAAGACATCCTGTCTTATCTGGCTCATGCTTGTCATGTCCATCCGGGAATCCTGTAAACTACAGAACACCTTGCAAGGCACATCCTCTGTGCCGTCCGACCTTTGCTATTGTAGCAGAACTCTGCCAAATGTCAATAGCTGGATTGTTCTGACTGCAACATGCAGTCTGCCACTCCCTCAATCGTAAATCAGCTCTCATCATGCACACCCCTTTCCAGCCGCTCATGCATATACACCATCAATACAAGCAAAACCAGCAGATATAACGGTAATAACCGGATGGATATATGATTTGCGATCAACCCAAACAGCGGCGGCATCAGACACGTCCCGATATATGCACTGGCCATCTGTACACCAATGATCGCCTGCGAACGTTCTGCTCCAAAATGTTCCGGTGTCGAGTGAATAATACATGGATATACCGGTGCGCAGCCCAATCCAATCAATGAAAAACCAATCAGAGAGACGATTTCTCCAAACGGCAGTATCATCACCAGAATACCTGTCAGAATAATCCCCTGCCCCATGCGGATCATCTGTGCGTCTTTCAGTTTCATCGCAATAAATCCGTTGATTCCACGACCGATTGTAATGCCGATGCAAAACATCCCTGCAAATGAAGCTGCGGTTTTTGCATCTACACCTTTTGCCAGATTCAGATAACTGCTCGCCCAGAGCAGAGTCGTCTGCTCGATGGCACAATAACAGAAAAAGCAGATCATGATTGCCTTTGCACCCGGAATCGCAACAATTTCTTTTAACGAAAGAGCCTTTCCCCTGTTCGTTTCTTCCGATGCTGCATGTTGCTCTTTCCACTTCGGAAGGCTAAATACCAGCACCGCAGTAAGTATAATCTGCAAGACGGAAATGATCCGATACCCGGTATTCCATGTGGCACCACCAGTCAGCGCAGCACCCATGATGTACGGCCCCAGTGTCGCGCCAACACCCCACATACAATGCAGCCAGCTCATATGCTTGCTGGCATAATGCAGTGCAACATAGTTATTTAAAGAAGCGTCCACACTGCCGGCACCAAGGCCATAGGGAATTGCCCACAGACATAATAGAATGAAGCTATGGCTAATAGAAAATCCCCAGAGTGCAAGTGCCGTAATACCAACACTCACGGCTGTCACCTTACCTGTTCCAAATTTTCTTGTCAGCCGGTCACTCTGCAGGCTGGAAATAATCGTTCCAAACGCGATAATCATAGAAATTGCCCCTGCATAAGACACCGGAACCTGAAATTCCGGATACATATTCGGCCATGCCGCACCCAGCAGGGCATCCGGCAGTCCAAGACTGATAAATGAAAGATAAATAATTGCTAATAAAAAGCTCATTTTGCATTCTCCTGTTCTCTTTTTCTCTTTACATGCTATAATTATATAGTCGCAAAAAATGATTTTCAATTTTAAAACCGCCAGATACTATCACAAAACAGACAAATCAGGAGAAGATCTATGGCTTTACAGCAATGTGGTTTAAATACAAACAGCAAACATAAGGAACTACAGCCGCATGGCTCATTGGAATTTCCATGCGCAGGCTATGAATCAACACATACCAATGCCATTTGTGATTTCATTCCGTGGCACTGGCATGAAGAATTTGAGATCGTCCATATCGTCAAAGGCACCATGAAGCTTCAGGTATCATCCGGGACGTTTTCCATTCACGCCGGAGAGACTGCTGTTATAAACGCCAATATGCTGCACAGCGCATCTGGAGATCCCTACTGCGAGCTCCAATCCCTTGTTTTTTCTCCCCTTTTACTTACTGGCAATGTGCATTCTGCGTTTGCCTGTAAGTACATTCTCCCGGTAGCTTCCTGCGCTCATTTTTCATGTATCGAATTCAAAGATAAAAACCAGCCTGTATCAGACTGGTTCTGCAGTGCATTTGAAGCATTGAAACATGATGCCTTTGCCTATGAATTTACTGTCCGTGAACAGCTCAGCCATATCATGCTGGCTGTATATTCAGAATTAAAACCGCAACTGCACGATACCCCAGTTCATCAGGATATCAATTCTGTCCGCGTGGCTAAAATCCTGTCTTTTATCGAGCAGCACTATTCTAAAAACCTGACGCTGTCTGATCTTGCAGATACTGTACATATCAGCGAACGAGAAATGCTGCGCTGTTTCAAAAAGATCACCGGAGAATCACCGATTCAATATCTATTGAAGTACCGATTGATCCAAAGTGCATCCATACTGACCGAATACCCGGACAAAAATATCGCCACCGTGGCAGAGGAATGCGGCTTTGATTCTCCTGCATATTATGCGAAAAAATTCAGGGAATATTATCTATGCACGCCGACCGAATACAGAAAGGGCTGTGTAACATAGTTTTCCAATATTTTTGCATGACCTTCAGCTTGTTCAGCAAATATACTATTCTTGTTCTTCCTGCTCTGTTTTCACCCGGTCATATAACGGTCGGATAGCTTCTTCTGTCTCTTCCAGTTCATCTGCGATCACGGACAATGATTTTCCTTTTTTAAGCTTCTTCTGAATCAATGACATTATTGTTTCTTCCGAAGCGATTCTCTCCCTTTCTTCAAACTTATCCTTCATTAATTCCATTAATGCATCACACATTTTTCCATCCTCCTGAAATAATTCAATATTTGAACGCACAATAATATCCATTACTGATTGGTATAGATTTTCATTTTCATGCTCTTTATACGCACATAGCAAGTCTTCTGCTTCTTGATCTGTACCTAATTTATCAGTAAGGCTATATAACCACAGATTATTACTCCTTGACAATCGTGGTACAACAATCAATTGCATCGGAATCATATCACCAATTATATAATATATCCCCGCATCCATTTCCTCAATTGAAAAACCACGCGTTCTTTCCAAATGTCGCATCATCTTCTCCGGATAATGATAACACACAAACGTAAGTGTCAATTCTCTGATCTCTACTTCATCTGCTTTGCCTGTATCGGATTTATAGAAGCATGCATAACCATACACCTTATAGAAATCATCAACAGACAACACATCTTCCGGACTCTTATACTCAATAATATTATGCCTTCGGAAAATCTGTCCTATATTCTTTTGTATCTTCTGTTCCGTGTTCTTCTTGATAATCAGAACATCGATTTGCATTGGCTTTGTACTAAGCGTGTGTTCATTTTCAAACACTAAATTTCCGGCTTCTTCTGCCAATTCAATTTGCAATCCTGCATAAAATGCCGGATGCCATTGCAATATTTTTTTCGTTTCCCGCATGTGTCCCCCTTTGTAGTTTTCAGGGTTCACCCGGATTTCAATCTCAGAAAACCCTGCCTTAAAATTGTTTGGAATAGAAAAGCATTGATTTTCTGACAAACAGCTATTCAGCCGTATAGATATGTATGAATTTGATACAAGAATCCGTCAAGTTGGAAAGAAAATATGCTTTGGTTTAGAATAGCATAAATGTTCATATCATGCAATGACGGCATAGTTGAATATTTTCACTGCCTCCTGCAAAGTTTTTCATTCCACGCGCTTACCAATATCCTCTAGTTCTCTCAGCGCCTGTGCATCTTTTGCAAGCTCATCTCTCGCATTGGCGTAGTATGACTTCTGGAAAAGCATATCCCATGACAGATAATCAGCCATACAATCAAATTGCTTACAGATGAGCTCATACTGTATACTGTCAACCGGCGAACCTCCTACAATAATTACACCGACCTTTTTATTCTTCAACTGCAATCCCCTGCAATAGCATTTATCAATTACAAGCTTCAACTGTGCCGACATTCCCCACCAATATACCGGTGTCGCAAAGACAATCATGTCCGCTGCGGCAATTTTATCAATCGTCGGATTTGTATCATCCCCATCCACACAACCTTTATGACATTGACAGACACCACAGCCCTTGCATGGTGCAATGTGCAATTGATCCGGTTCAATCACCTCGACTTCATTTTTATCCGATGCACCCTTTATGAAAGCATTGATCGCAGTTAATGTATTTCCTTTTCTTGCGCTTCCGTTAATAATTATAATTTTCATAGTGTTAGTCTCCTTGCATATATTTCAGATCGTCTTTCCATGTTATTCCACGTTTTTCTATTTGTCAATTCATAAAAACAGATATACTTTTCCACCAATTCCATATATAATGAAACTATTCATGTCGACCACATGATTAGCTTTGATAGAAAATGTAAAAACAAAGGATCACAAACTGCTATGACAAAAAACTATAAACTGACCATCGCATACGATGGCACACGCTACTTCGGCTGGGAACACCAGCCCAATAAAGACACGATCCAGGGCAAGATCGAGACTGTCCTGCAACGGATGTGTGAGATGGACGAGATTCCGGAAGTGATCGGTGCAGGGCGCACCGACGCCGGCGTTCATGCAAAAGCTATGGTCGCGAATGTACTGTTAGACACACGCTTATCCGAATCGGAGATCAAATCATATATGAACCGCTATCTGCCCGATGACATCGGCATCGTAGATGTGCGTGAGGCTTCTGAACGCTTTCACGCACGCTACAAGGCAGTCGGCAAGACCTACTCCTACACCTGCTATGTTGGTGAAGGCAAACCGGTCTTCAACCGTCGTTATGTATCACGGTTGGATTTTGAGCCGGATGTAGATGCCATGATACGCGCAGCCGGATATTTGCAGGGTGAGCATGATTTTAAGAGTTTTTGCGGCAATCCAAAGATGAAAAAATCCACGGTTCGTCTCGTGGATTCCATTACGATTAAACGCAGCAAAAATCAGATCTATTTCACGTTCCACGGAACCGGATTTTTACAGCATATGGTACGCATCCTCGTCGGTACATTACTCGAAGTAGGCGCCGGACGGATGCAGCCGGAGGATATGAATGCTATCTTAGAGGCCACAGACCGCCGCGTCGCTGGTCCGACCGCACCGGCATGCGGGCTGTGCCTCGAACGTGTAGACTACTAATCTCCTGTGACCGGTGATTACCGCTGATCGACAGACGTATTTTATTTTGGAGGAAATGAAAAATGGCAGATATTAAACTAGGTTCACATGTCGGCATGTCCGGCAAAGATATGTTTTTAAATTCGGTACGCGAAGCCGTCTCCTACGGCGCAAACACCTTTATGGTCTATACCGGGGCACCGCAGAATACGCGCAGAAAAGCAATCTCGGAATTAAATATTCCTGCTGCATGGGATCTGATGCGTGAAAATGGCATCGAAGAATTTGTCGTACATGCACCGTATATCATCAATCTGGCGAACACGGTGAAACCGGACATCTACGAGTTGGCGGTATCTTTCCTGCGCACAGAGCTGGAGCGCACCGTCGCTATGGGCAGCCATGTACTTGTATTACATCCGGGCTCCCATGTCAGTGCCGGTGTTGAAGCCGGTACCGCGCAGATCATCCAAGGACTGAATGAAGTGCTCACACCCGATCTCGACTGTGTGATCGCACTCGAGACAATGGCTGGAAAAGGCTCTGAGATCGGACGCAGTTTTGAAGAACTCGCACGCATCTATGACGGTGTGAGCTGCAATGACAAGCTGCGCGTCTGCTTCGATACCTGCCATACGAATGACGCAGGCTACGACATCGCAGATGATTTTGACGGTGTCATCAATACCTTTGACCATGTGCTCGGCAAAGACCAGATCGCAGTCTTTCATATCAACGACTCGAAGAATCCGCGTGGAGCCGCCAAGGATCGTCATGAGAATCTCGGCAAAGGCGAGATCGGATTAGAAGCCCTCAAATATGTCGTATGGCATCCGGATTTTCTCGATGTGCCAAAGATCCTCGAGACCCCGTGGTACAAAAATCCAGAGAACCCCAAAGACACCTGGGCACCTTATAAAGAAGAGATCGCACTGCTGCGCGAGGGACACTAACACAGTCCCTCAGCAGCAGCTTCACTCCTTGCCAAACTCAAGAGAAATGTAATAGGCGTACTGATCTTCCATGTGATCTCCGATGGAATCGCCCACGTTTCCGACATTTTCAAGTGAAAATGCATTGATTGCATCTTTTCCATAGAGCAATGCTACTACGCCCTGCTCTGCCCCATAGGTAATTGCTGTCATCTGGTCAATCTGTACGACCGATCTTCCATAATATTTCCGTCCTTTGACACCCTCGAGAATCGGCAGATCTGTCGACAGCTTTGAGCTGTCATCTGCCACGACCAGCCTGACAGTAAATGTCTCAAAATCCGGCACGACCGCGATCATTCCCTCAGACGGTGAACCCACGCCGTCATACCCGATCTGCCCCAGCGTTTCCTTGCTGACCAGTTCACCATCACGGTATTCGCTCACATAGACTGTCAGCGTCTCAAAATGTTCTCCTGTCACATACCGGTACAGATACGCACCGTCTGCCCCGGCTAACAGCTCCGCTGTCTTCATCTGTGCACTGTCCCTGTCGACTGGCACGATATAGCTTCTCGGCTGACTGAAATAACGATACACCGCATGTCCGAGCGCAAATGCTGCCACAAACGCAATCACACTGAGCACCGCGATCACTCGCTTCATGAAACGCGCCCGGTGATCACCATCCTGCGTCACCTGCATCAGATTATCCTCTGATTTCTGCACGATATTTTCCTCACTGATATCCTCTCCCGCCAGAAATTCATTGATACTGATTCCCAATATATCACACAATTCTTTATAGACAGACACATTCGGCAGACAGATGCCACGCTCCCATTTTGAGACGGACTTATCGCTCATATTGAGCTGCTCTGCGAGCTGCCGTTGTGTGAGCCCGGCTTGCTTTCGTTTATCCGCAATATACTGACCGATTTTTACAAGATCCATGTTTTGCTCCTCCTCTGGTCTCCTTTTCGGAACTTACAATGTTCCTGCCAGGTTCATCATACCGTTTTACCGGCGAAATGAACACCCCTTGGAGGTAGAATCGCGCGATTATCACGATTTTTCATGCTATTACACCACTTTTTCTGATCCTCTCATGTTTCTCATTTGCTTAGCGCATCAAGCATCTGCTGCACAGTACAGTTCAACACCGGATGACGATACCACGGAGCAAGCTGTGCCAACGGTCGGAGCACAAAATCCCTGTTTTGCATATCGATATGCGGAACTGTCAAACGCGGTGTATCTATCACCCAGTCATCATAGAACAGAATGTCCAGATCGAGTGTCCGGGGACCCCAGTGAATGGTCCGCTCACGTCCTGCCTCTGCCTCGATACGGTTGAGCAGTTTCAGTAATTCTTCCGGATATAAGAGTGTCCGCAGTTCCAGTACACTGTTTAAAAAGGTATCCTGCTCCACACCTCCGTAGGGCTCCGTCTGTATATACTCTGCGACTTTTTGCACGCGGCAAAGCGGATGCTGACCTAGCTTTTCCACTGCTTCATCCAGATAAGCATGCTTATCCCCCATATTAGAACCGAGCGCGACATAAGCCGTATGCCAGCCACGCGAGATCTCTACACTGACCGATTGCACCGGCATATGAATCGGCGCCCACGGCTTTTCGATCTTCACATCTACTTTTTTCAACAACTCATAGCGTAGCAACAATTCCTGCGCGAGCTGTTCTGCCACCCTTTCGATCAGTTTAAATGTATGCTCCGCAAAAAACTGTCCGATAAACTGACTGACATCTCCATAATTGATCGATGCATCCAGATCGTCCGTCAGCCCAGCCTGTCTGGTATCTGTATACATCACTACCGATACCTCAAATCTCTGTCCGAGGGCATTTTCCTCCGGGTATACACCGTGGGTGCCGAACACAACAAGTTTTTCGATTTTTATTTTATCCATGCTCTCCATAATCTCTATCATAATTCCTCCATCATTCCTCTCAAAGTGATACTTTATAGCCGTTTGCGAAACTATTTTTATTATCCGGGCTACCTGGCTGTGGGCGCAGTAGTATTCTGATCAAGCTGCTCCGGTTGCCCGGCGGTGTCTCGCTGTTTCTCCAGCCTTGGCTCGATGTGTCCTTCAGTTCCTTCGCACACATAGCCTGCGGCTTTCAGTTATGACACGAAGTTTGTTTACGAATCGCTCGCACTTCGCTGGGCAAACGTCGCAGTTGACAGAAACCACTGTGCCTACAGCCGTTAGCCCTGCGTCATATACTGTTTGCGAAACATTTTAGTAGGTGAATTGAGCATACAAGCACTATCTACTCTGATGCAGAAGTAGCAGCGCGAGCAAAGGCGTGTCTGATTTTGCTGCCTTTGCACGATGGAGAGGAGACTCGTAACTCGTGGAAGCCTCTGCTGAACACGAGTTAGGCTTTTCCGAGGCT
>JBNMKT010000112.1:0-8879 GCA_050874485.1 bacterium | reverse complement strand
TTTTATTTTCCTATGATCTGGATTCTCCCCTGTTAGTTAGAGCGATCTAACCGAATTATAGCACATTCGACGTGAGTATCTACCTATTATAATGATAATTTTTCTCAATAGTTATTTTCATTATAATACAAGATGAGAGGCTGCCTTCGCAGCCTCTCATCTTGCTGTGCATATTCTATTTATTCTTCAAGCATATAGTCTTTGATCACGTTATGATCTCTGAGCACCTTCTCGACAACCGTTCCCCTGATCGCTTTTAAGAGCGGTTTTTTCAACAGGCCAAGCGGTCCTGGAAGCTCGATCTCGAGCGGTGAACGGCCATCCATCAGCTTCACACTGGCGTCAAGCAGCTCTCTGACATCATAGACACTGCCCCATACTTCCGGCACACCACGGTCGACACCGAGCAGTCCATAGACTGCCTCCATCGCGGTACGCACAGAATACTCTGTTGTGAAGATCGTGTCTCTCGGTGTCTCTGCAAACTGTCCAAGGAATGCGAAGTTCACACAGCCATCCGGGATGACATCCGGCCGGTCTCCCTTGGCTCTGGGCATGAAAAATGCAGTAATATACGGCATCATCGTCGGTACGCAGACTGCGCTGTGCTCTGCGAGATCCTCGATCTGGTCAGTCGGTACGCCCAGATGATACAGCCACTCCTCGGTGATCTCCTTACCGGTACAATCTTTCATCGGCTTTTTGATATAATCACCGGGTACATCGGTAAATAATCCGTATACCCATACACAGACTTTATCCTTATCCTGATCCTTGAACTGTCCCTGACGGTTGATCGTCCAGCTCATCAGCCAGCTTGAATCCTGACAGCTTACGATACCGCCGGTAACGACTCTGCCGCTCTTGGGGTCTCTCTTGCAGATATTGGTAATATAAGGAATGATCTTGTCATCCAGTGTGGTGACTGTCGCAGACTCCCAGTTTGTCTTGGCGATATCAGAGCAGAACTTCTCGGGATGTCCGAAGGAAGGATCCTGCTTTGCGATGTTTTTCCACAGACTCCAGCATCCGCTCGTGCGCACCTCGGCATCTCCGTTCGGTGCATGGTTCTGGTCGCCGTAGATCGTTCCCTCGGTACAGCTGCCGTTTGTGACAAATACCAGATCATTCTCTGTCAGGGTGATACCTTCCTCGACACCCTTGACCTTGCACTCGATCGTCGTAGCTACCTTCTTGCCATCGTGAATATCAAAGAGTACATTTGTGACCTCAGTGTTAAACTGGAAGTCCACACCTGCATCCTCCAGATATTTCTTCATCGGCAGGATCAGTGACTCATACTGGTTGTATTTTGTGAATTTCAGGGCACTGAAATCAGGCAGGCCACCGATATGATGAATGAAACGCTGGATATACAGCTTCATCTCGAGTGCGCTGTGCCAGTTCTCAAACGCGAACATCGTCCGCCAGTATAACCAGAACGTAGAGTCTAATACTTCCTCATCAAATACATCCTCGATCTTCTTGTCATACAGATCCTCGTCCTTGGTAAAGAACAGCTTCATGATCTCCATGCAGCCCTTCTGGCTCAGATTGAACTTGCCATCGGTATGTGCGTCCTTGCCACGTTCCACGGTCGCACGGCACAGGGAATAGTTCGGATCATGCTTATTTAACCAGTAATACTCATCAAGTACGGATGCACCCGGCTGCTCGAGTGAGGGGATGCTACGGAACAGATCCCACAGACATTCGAAATGATTCTCCATCTCACGTCCGCCGCGCATCACATAACCTCTCGTCGGATCAAAGATGCCATCGCACGCACCACCTGCGATATCCATCGCCTCTAAAATATGGATGTGATCGCCGGGCATCTGTCCATCTCTCACGAGAAAGCACGCTGCTGCCAGGGATGCGAGTCCGCTGCCAACCAGGTAAGCATGCTTGTTGTCCACACCTTCCGGCTTTTCAGGACGGGCAAATGCCTCGTAGTTTCCGTTTGTATAATAAATACCCTTGCTGTTTTTCTCATTTTTTCCACGCTCTGTATTGCGATATTCCGGATCAATATGCGCCTCGGTCACCTTCTTCTCCTGGCGACTTTTCTTTGCGAGTGCAGTCGCTCCGACTCCTGCTGCAGCCGCAATCGCTGCCACACCTAATGCTGCATAATTTTTCTTTGCCATATCAATAACCGCCTTTCTCCATTGAACTGATTTAGTTACCTATGATGTAGTATTTCCTGTTTATGAAGGTATGTTACATCTGTTCTATCTTTTTCTCAATATACAAAAAGAGGCGGATGATAGGATTGCTATTCATCTGCCCCGATTTGTATAGATTACATATTCATTTTGACTACATTATTTATTCCGTTCAATCTCCGGCTGGAATGCCTTGATATCCGCCGCGATCTCTCCGCTGAGCAGCAGCATGCAGATCAGGTTCGGGATCGCCATGAGCGCGTTTGCGATATCCGAAAAGTTCCACACGAGGCTGAGTGTCTGTGTGCACCCGAAATACGCAACCAGTGAAAAGATCACACGGTAGATCATATTATATTTATGCGTACCGAGCAGATACTCGAACGCCTTCTCCCCATGGTACTCCCAACCGAGAATCGTGGAAAATGCAAACAACGTGATGCCGATCGTCACCAGCCAGCCGCCGGAGGCACCGAGCACCGTTTCAAATGCCGCGATTGTAATATCTGAACCGGTCAACAGTTCCCCGGCCTCATTGGTCATGCCGAGCACACCCGATGAGGCAATCGCCAGTCCGGTGATCGTACATACAACGATCGTATCCCAGAATGTTCCTGTCATGTTTATGTATCCCTGTCGCACCGGATTGTCCGTCGTCGCTGCGGCCGCTGTGATCGCTGCGGATCCCATACCGGCTTCGTTGGAGAATACACCACGCGCTACGCCGTATCGCATGGCACTCATCATGGATGCAACGATCGATCCGCACAAGCCACCGCCAACCGCTTTGACAGAAAATGCCATCTTAAAAATCATCGCCAGACCCGCCGGCAGATTTTCAATATTACCAATGATCACGATAACACCACAGATCACATAGAAGATTGCCATGATCGGAACCACCACCGATGAGACCTTGGAGATCGATTTGATTCCACCAACGATAATGAGCAGTGTCAGTACTGTAATCACGATTCCTGTGATCTGTGTCGGCACATGAAATGTCACATGAAGTGCACTCGCAATCGAATTACCCTGTGTCATATTTCCGATACCAAATGATGCGATCACTGCAAAGAAAGCAAACAACCAGGCCAGCAATACACCGAAGGCCTTGTTTTTTATTCCCTTGCGCATCGTATACATCGGGCCGCCACTCATCTCACCCTTGGCATTGACCTCGCGGTATTTGATCGCCAGCATACATTCGCTGAATTTTGACGTCAGTCCAAATGCCGCGGAGATCCACATCCATACGAGTGCTCCCGGTCCACCGGATACCATCGCAGTCGCGACACCGACGATATTTCCGGTACCAATCGTCGCAGCCAGTGCTGTGGTGAGCGCTGAAAATGGTGATACATCGCCCTCTCCACGGCTTTTGGTGCGTGCCTCTTTGCTCAACGTACTTTTTAACGCATACCCCAGATTCCTCCATGTCAGGAATCCGGTTCGGAACGTAAGAAATACACCCGTTCCTACGAGCAGCACCAGCATGACCGGCCCCCAGACAAAATCATCAACCAACGTTACGATCTCATTCAATCTCTCCATAACATTTTCCTCCTGATCATTTCTTTCACAGCTGTATTTTGTGTGACCGGATTTTTCCTATCACACAAAAAAAGAGCCATGTTTTTGAACAACATCGCTCTTTAAAAGTATGTGAAATTTTCTGTATTATACCCTTTTTACAGAATCTTTGTCAAGTAAATATTATATTTCTGAGAGATTTACAGGGCGGTGCTCCTTTAAGGACTTTGCGGCTGCGATACCCATGCGCACAGGTTCGAGTCCATCCATGATTCCAAGTGCCGTGTCCGTATCCTGCTCAATCGCCTGCACAAAGCTTCGGATCTCGCTCGCATACGCCTGCATATACCGCTCCAGGAAAAAGTATAGTGGCTTTTCTCCTGTCACACCGTCTGCATTGCTCACAACAGCAGAAGAAACCGTATCATTCGATACGCTCACCATGCCCTTTGATCCGAATACCTCCACTCTCTGATCATAACCGTAGACTGCTTTTCTCGAATTATCGATCGTGACGATCGCTCCGTTTTCCATCTTCATCGTGATCACTGCTGTATCGACATCTCCGGCTTCACCGATCGCCGGATCTATCAGTACTGCTGCCTCCACATAGACCTCTGCTGCATTGCAGCCTGCCAGGAAACGCGCCATATCAAAATCATGGATCGTCATATCGAGAAACATCCCACCTGACACTTTGATATAGTCTGCACTCGGCGGCTCCGGATCTCGCGATGTAATCCGGATGATATGCGGATCACCGATCCTGCCCTCTGCCACGGCACGCTGCACAGCTGCGAAATTGTGATCAAATCTGCGGTTGAAACCGACCTGATATTTCACCGGATGTGCCTCAAGAGCAGCTATCACCTGATGAATTTTTGCAATATCATGATCCACCGGCTTCTCACAAAATACATGTTTGCCGGCCTCTATGGCCTCGATTGACAACGCCGCATGTGTATCTGTTGACGAACAGATCAGTACAGCATCGATGTCCGGATCTGACAAAATCTCCCGATAGTCTTTCGTCACGCACGCTACACCCATCTGCTTTGCCCACTCTGCCGTCTGCGCATTCATATACGGATCTGCCAGTACTTTTACCCTGGCATCCGCAACCTGTGTAGCGATACTTTCGACATGTACCTTTCCGATTCTTCCTGCACCTATGATTCCTATATTGACCATATTATCACCCTCTCCACCTTTATTGTCCTGTTGTTGCAAACACTTCATCTAATGTATGCAAAATAATATCAATGTTAATCGGTTTTGCAATATGTGCATTCATGCCTGCCTCAAAAGCCTTCTTCTTGTCCTCCTCAAACGCATTCGCCGTCATCGCGATGATCGGAATATTGGCCTTTTTATTATTCTTGAGCGTGCGGATCTCCCGTGTCGCCGTATAGCCATCCATTTTAGGCATCTGAATATCCATCAGAATCAGGTCATAGTCCGATTCGCCCGCGGATTCCATTCTCACAACCGCATCGGTTCCATCCTCCTCAGCTTCTACTATCAGGCCAGCTTCCTCCAGTAGTGTCATGGCGATCTCACGATTCAACTCATTATCCTCCACCAGCAGTACCTTCTTACCGGCATGCCGCTGCTGTTTTGAATTGTCCACGATCTCCGGCTCCTCGGTCTGCTGGGTCAGTACCGCCCTCAGTTCAGACATAAACAGCGGCTTCGCCACAAATGCTGTGACTCCCGCTTCTCTTGCCTCTTCCGCAATATCTGCCCAGTCATAAGCTGTCAGAATGATGATCGGTGTATCGTCTCCGATTACTTTCCGGATTCTGCGCACAGTCTCGATGCCATTCATATCCGGCATCTGCCAGTCAATGATATAGGCCTTGAATTCTTTTTTCATCTCACAGGCTTCTTTTGCCCGTAGCACCGCTTCCTTACCAGAAGTCGTCCAGTCAGCAATCATCTCTATGTCACGCAGCATCTTGCAGACACTCATACACGTAGTGGCATCGTCATCCACCACAAGTGCCCTGGCTCCCTGCAACTGGGGAACCGGCTGGTATTTCATCGTCTCTTCTGATAGCTTACACTCTATGGTTACGATAAACTCAGACCCTTTTCCGGCCTCACTGTTTACCGTGATCGTTCCACCCATCATGTCAATGATATTTTTTGAAATGGCCATACCAAGTCCCGAGCCCTGTATACCGCTCTTGGTAGAAGTCTGCTCCCTTGCAAATGCATCAAAAATATGATTCTGGAATTCCTCCGACATTCCGATACCATTATCCCTCACACTGAATGAATAACTTGCGTACCCTTCCCTCTCGCAGGGATTCTCCGTCACACGGATGTTGATCATGCCTCCGACAGGTGTGAACTTGATTGCATTGCTGACTATATTCAGCAGCACCTGATTCAAACGCAGCTTGTCTGTGATAATATCCTCATGCACAACATTCTGCGTGTCAATATACAGATCCTGCTGCTTTGCGCTGATATTGCCCAGAATGATTGATTGCAGATCATGAAAAATATCCGGAAGATGTACGTTGACTTCATCCAATTTGACAATTCCGCTCTCGATCCGGCTCATATCCAGCACATCATTGATCAGGCTGAGCAAATGCTGGCTGGACACCGTTATTTTCTTCAGATACTCGAGTACAAGCTCCTGATTGTCAATATGTGTCGTGGCAAGTGCGGTAAATCCGATCACCGCATTCATCGGTGTACGGATATCATGTGAGATACTGTTCAGGAAATTTGTTTTCGCACGATTCGCATGCTCTGCCACTGCAAGTGCATTCCGGAGTGCCATCTCCTGCTCGCGCTCCTTCTTCTTTTCCTGTGTCACGTCACGGTTTGCCAGCAGCACTGCGATCAGATTCCCATCTCTGTCATAACGCTGCGGCACGATGACAGACAGCGTCCATTTTCCATTGCACATCTTACTGGTACAGGTCAGCGACTGTTTTCCCTCTAATCGCTGAACCACAGTATCCATGTCAATAAACTGCAGAAATTCCTCGCGATAGGATTCTTCCATACATTCATTGACATACTCCTGCTGTTTATCTTTTATTACCAGCTGTTCTTCCGATACAATATCATCATCCGATTCCTTGATTGTCTCGGCAGTACCGGAATTCAGATGAAATAATACAATCGAAGAATACGCCGTTCCCAATGCATTGATAATGCGCAGGCGCTTCTGACTCTGCCGGAGTGTAGTTTTCTCCTGGTTACTCTGAATCAGCAGCAATAACAGATAGATCAGCACTGCGACTGCCGCATACAGTCCACAGGCGATCGAACGGGTCATAAACACCTGTGAAGCAGGGAAAAATACATAGATCTCATATTCTCCGGTCTTATCCCTGCCACCATACCACAGACCGCCCTTGGGTCTGATTTTGATGATGCCATTTTTCACATCATTAAAACTGCCGTTATAATATTCCTGCAGCTGCTCCGCTGACTTTCCAAGCAGAGCATCCTGATTCGTACTGACGACCATATCATTCAGACTCACAACAATTGTACCATTCATGCTGACCGGGAAATCCGCAAAGACAGAATCCATGGTCAGATCTCCGAGTGATTTACCATCTCTTGCCGCGAAGGCAATCACCAGCCCGGCAGCATCCCTGCGCGGTACGATCGCCACATCATACTCGGCTGTCCCTATTTTCATCCGCTCGGTATAAGTCTCCTCCGGATGCTCTAAGATCTCCCGCGTATAATCCTTATCCAGAATCTCTGTCAGCAGAGACGAAGCCTTCGCGCCCTGCACACTCTCAAAGATGACATTCAGGCTGCCATCTACCACCCATGCTCCACTCAGGCGCTGTTCTGCCACATACGCGTCCAGTTCCTTCTGGCTGTAATTGTCAAACTTCTCTATATTACTGCTCAGTTCTACCGATTTATCGAGCAGGCGTACCAGACTTTTCACCCGGTCATTGGCAGTATAGTTTTCAAAATTCTGAATCCGCACCTTTGAAAAAGAAATCGTCTCATCAAGCGTAGCTCTCAGGCCAGCGATATCTATCCCTGTAAATATTCCCCAGATAATGACTCCTGCCAGAAGCAGCACAGTCAAAATAATGCCGGACAATCTCCACCATTTTTTATTTTTCATCCGCTCCTCCTACAACGACCTTGTCTGCATCCAGACCATATTTTTCCACAATGCTGCCGATCGTTCCATCCTCACTCAGTTCTTTTATCTGCTCATCTATTTTCCCAGCAAGCTCAATATGCGTTCCCTTTTCAAATGCAATCCCCGCCTTGGAAATATGCGGACTCTCGTCCAGCAGCCGGTATTCGCCGTCTCCATTTGCAATAAATTCATTGACCAGTGCTTCATGTCCTGCGACCGCATCCACATACCCCTTTCGGATCGCTGCGAACATATCCTCCGTGGTGGCAAAACACTCCACCTGCTGTACCTCGGGAAGCGGAGACTCGATCGTATGCAGAAACAGATTGGATGCTCTCGTTGTCACCTGGACACCAACGGTCTTTCCTGCGAGATCATCAAACGTATAGATATCACTGTCCTCCCGGACTGCGATCACCTGCCGGCTATACAGATACGGGCCTGCCCACTGATAATCATCCTCCCTCTCATTCATGGAATAACAGCTCCAGATACAGTCAATCGTTCCATCCGCGAGATAGGTATTCTTATCGTTCCACGAAATAAATTGAAACTCCGGTTCATAGCCAAGCCGGTGAAATACAATCGTCGCAAGATCAATATCCACACCGGTATAATTACCATCCAGATCCAGATAGGTATATGGCTCGAACTTATCGATTCCGACTACGATTTTCTCCAGATGGCTGCCTGCTGCAGTGTCATCCTGCCTGCCACACCCGAGCAGCAGACTCACTGCCAAAAGAAAAACGAACAACAATTTTCTCCCAGAATGCATACTATATAACTCCTCGTATTATAAAGTAGTAGTGTTTATAGACCCTCTCCAAGGTCTGTGTGCTATACTGTTGGAGATACTGTGGATTGTTATTTTTCTCCTACCACTTGATGGTTTTTGAAAGGCTACAACCACAGTCTCTTTGTATATTTGTTAATCAGTTAGATACCGCATGACGGTTTATTTAGAACGAGGTTACAATCGCAAGGAGTACCAGTGGTTCTATAAACAGTATCAAAATATTTACTCAAAGGAGATT
>JBNMKT010000111.1:0-8932 GCA_050874485.1 bacterium | reverse complement strand
TTCATTATACAAAAAAAGTAGTAAAAAGTCCTGTAAATACGGCATTTCCACTACTTTTTAGATGTTTGTAAGTGCACACTTTTTGCAGTCATGACACAAGAAAAGCTCCCTCTCAGGAAGGAGCTTTGTCTACAGTCTGAAGAATCCTGCTTGCAGGATTCTTTTTTATTACATCTGATAAAATTTCATATTTTCTGTCAGTTCCGGTGTGATCGTGCCACCGGCATCCTCGTATTTACGGTAAACAGCCTGAAGCCGCTTCAGATTCTTCTTGTTATCCAGCTCCAGTTTGTTGAACGCATTCTGGAAGAGCGGGTTATTATTGAGTTCTGTTCGTACCTCCCGTGAGAACGGACAATAGCGGACGAGAATATCACGCGTGATCTTGTTCAGACGGAAACTGCCCTGTGATTCATACTTGATCCAATTGACATAATCGGCGACAAATACTTCACGGAAGTTGTTTCGTGCGTGTTGCAGCGCAGATTTGAGCTTGTCCTTGGCATCGGCGGACAGATCTTTATTTTTCTTATAAAACTGCAGATAGTCATAATATTCGGCAGTCAGTGATTTGACGCGGTAGTCGTTCCAGTAAGATCCCTGTACACGGCGGCAGATCTCCCAGCGATAGCGGCCCATGGCGAGCAGCATCTGATCATCGAGATCACCGGTGATAAAGATCGGGAACAGGATACGCGCCGGTGTATCCGTGCGCGGGCCACTCGTCTCCTGCCAGGTGATCGAACGTGCGCCGACGCCCGGCAGCAGAATGATGTCGGGGAGAACCTCCTTCATCAGTTCCTCCTGGTTGATGCCGTGTTCCGGATCGGAAAACAGCACTTCACGGTATAATAGGGAGTAGTCCAGGCTTCGGATCCGGTTGAGTGACTGTTCCAGTCTGGCTGCGGTGACTGCCATCTTTTCAAACGGCGCAAACAGCTCGTCCTCGCTGAGGATCGGGCAGAAGGTAGACAGTCGTCCGGAGATACTGCGGTGCGTTGTCTGGAACAGGTTTGAGATCTCGAATTGTACCTGCGCAGCCTTGTCGCGCCGCATCTGTGCCTGCTGTCGTTCAGTGATGGCTCCCTGGCGGACCTGTTCCTGCAGATAGCCGTTGAAATCCAGGTCAAAATCATTACGCGAAGGTTGTTTTTCACCCAGATAGATCTGCTTGAGCCAGTCGTAGATCGTGAATACATGTGTATGGCGAAACAGCCCCAAAGATTCGGTGAAACGCATCAGCGCATTGGTAGACTCCTCGCCGAGCAGTTCTGTATCCATGAATCCGAAATTAAAAAACATTTGTAAAACAGGTGAGAGCCGTTCGCCGGAAGACATGGACCGGAAAAAGGCTTTGCTGTATATTTCATAAAACTGTGTGCTGATCTGCTTGCGGATCGCACGGGTCTCTTTGTCACTGCCGAGGCGGTCGGGCAGCTTTTTATAAGTCTGCAGCAATGTTTTAAAGGAGCGGATTGCATCCTTGTCATAGCCGGCAAATGACAGGATCTCCCCGATGCAGTCACGCTCCGCGAGATTGTCATTCTGCGTCGATACATCGCCGGACTGTATGTTCTGACAGACATGCAGGCCTTCTTCGAGCTGCATCGGATCGTATACATGCAGTTCTTTCATGACGGATAACAACTCTTCCATGTGTGTACGGCAGGCAGAGATGTCCTGATTCTGAGCACTGAGCTTGGCGGCGAGGGAGGCATAGAGATGAAAAATATCATCTTCGTTGTCGTTCCACAATACATCGCGGTTGCATACAAGATAATCCGCAATCTCCTCGATACCCTGTGCAGTACGGTGCATCTGGGCGGCAGCTTCCATGATGGCTCCGACGCACATGTCATCGTTTTTGATCATGAGCTGCAGGTAATCGCGCAGATATCCCTGCATCAGACTGGCGCTGTTTCGGATCTCCCAGCGCTCTACCTTGTGCTGCGGCTGTAGTGCCTCAAAATGTGCGATACGGTAAAAACTGCGCTCCGGGATGAGTAGCTGGCTGCACAGTGTCTTGTAGTCATTATAGCTGCGCTGGGCGGTTGCATGCAGCTGTGTGGCGCGCTGCCAGAGCTTGGCATACAGACTGATCGCCTGATGGCGCTGCTCGAGTGCTGTGCGTAAGAAGATCGGGCGGAAGCTGGCCTGACTCTTCAACAGCGTGTGCAAATCGTCGGAATCTTTGCATGGAATCACGATCAGAGTCGTGTCCTCGCGTGCGATATAGTCACAGGAAAACCACTCATTTTCGAGAATGCCGATAATCGCATTGGCACCGAGTGTGAGTTCTGCAAAGTTGTACCGGCGTATCACCGAACCGGTCTGGATCAGATACCATTCCATGACCTTTTCCTGACGGCGTGCGACGGGTTTGTCTTTTTGTACTTTAACGACCTGCATAATCTGCCTCCTTAAAAAACCCAATTATTATAAGTATAAACAAAAATTAGCAGTGCGTCAATTAGTAGAAAAAAAGAGCGGACAATCTTGCAAGCGAGCCGGGTCTATATTAAAATAACACCAGATACAATCGTTATTTATGGAAAGGAGCACTGAATACAAGATGGATGTTGAGAAAATAGATGCGGCAGTGTCCGCAGATTGTGTATTGCCGGGTGTAGCGACCCTGGAGGAACAGGCATATGAGACGGCACACCGCGCATTGTCCAGACGTGCGGCAGCAGACGGGATGGTGCTGCTGAAAAATGAGGATCATATACTTCCGCTGGCACCGGATGCGGCGATCGCACTCTATGGAGCGGGAGCACTCGGGACGATCAAAGGCGGCACCGGTTCGGGAGATGTCAATTGCCGGGAGACAGTCAATGTCTGGCAGGGATTGAAAAATGCCGGCTTTCGTATCGTGAACGAGGACTGGATCGAATCCTATCGGAAGATCTATCAGACTGCGCGCGAAAGCTGGCGCGATGAGATCTGGAAGGATGTGGATGCGAGACTGGCCGGGGGTGAGCAGGATCCGGTATTTGTCTCATACACCAGCCATCCGTTTGATCTGCCGGCAGGCGAGCAGCCGCAGCCGGTGAAGGCGGATGTGGCGATCTATGTGATTGCGCGGATTGCCGGAGAGGCAAAGGACAGGGAGATGCGTCCGGGTGATTATCTGCTGAGTGCGGAAGAACATGCGGCATTAAAGGCGTTGTGTGAGCAGCAGGAACGCGTCATAGTGATTATCAATTCCGGTGGCCTGATTGACCTGTCGTTCATGGATGAGATGCCGCAGATCAAAGGACTGATCTACATGGGACAGCCTGGTATGGAGGCTGGTAATGCGCTGGCAGATATCCTGCGCGGTGAGGTCACACCGAGTGGACACCTGACAGACACCTGGGCATATCATTATGAGGATTATCCGAATGCCGGGACATTCTCACACTGCAACGGCGATGTGGAGACCGAGTACTATACAGAAGGCATCTATGTCGGGTATCGCTATTTTGATACATTTGAAGTGCCGGTGCGCTACAGTTTTGGATATGGACTGTCCTATACGACTTTTTCCATGCGTATGGTAAATGTAGCATTCATCCGCTATAGTACGAGACAGACAGCGATCCGGCTGGTCGTAGAGGTCACCAATACCGGAGCGTGTGCAGGCCGTGAGGTCGTTCAGATCTATGCTTCATGTCCACAGAAGAACATGACCAAAGAGTATCGCAGACTGGTTGGGTTTGCAAAATCAGCAGAACTGCAGCCTGGAAAGTCGCAGGATGTAGAGATCATTGTACCGATCCAGATGCTGGCATCCTATAGTACGAAAGCGCCCGGCTGGCTGCTGGACTGCGGTACATATGGGCTGTTCATGGGTGATAGTCTGCAGGGTGCACGCTTTGCGGCATCGGTAGAACTGACACGCAACATTTTATTGAAAAAAACAGGCAATATCTGTCCGCTTCAGAAGCCGCTGGATGAGTTGGAGTGTCCGCAGGAAAGTGTGCTCAGGCGCCGCGCAGAGTGGCATGCATATGTATGTAAGAATCCTGCGATTGTCGTGCCGACACAGATGCTGTTTACGAGACGAAATATGTCCTATGGCGAGGAAGACCGCCGGATCGATCCGCGAATCATCAAAAAGGTAGAGCTGCTGTCGGAGGAGCAGATGATTCAGCTTGTGACCGGTGATCCGGGACGTGCACAGGGAGCTGGTATTCTGGGAGCGGCCGGAAGTTCGGTACCTGGTTCGGCGGCAGAAACAAGTTCCTGTGCAACGGAGCAGGGGATTCCGAGACTGATACTGGCAGATGGTCCTGCGGGACTGCGTCTGACCAAGAAATATTATGTAAAAGATGGAAAAACGCAGCCGCTGCCGGTAGAAGCGAGTATGGAAGATGGCTATCTCTATCGCCCGGATAAGGCGCCGGAGGGCGAAGCGCGTTACCAGTTCTGTACAGCATTCCCGACCGGCATGCAGCTGGCGCACAGTTGGGATACCGATCTGCTTACCGAGATAGGTGAGGCAGTTGCAGAGGAAATGAGGCTGTTTTCCGTTGATCTGTGGCTGGCACCCGGTATGAATATTCACAGGAATCCGCTATGTGGACGCAATTTTGAGTATTTTTCGGAAGATCCGCTTGTATCCGGCAGACTTGCAGGTGCGATCACAACCGGTGTGCAAAAGCAGGGGGATGTCGGTACGACGATCAAGCATTTTGCGTGCAACAATCAGGAGGATAACCGCAACGGATCGGACAGTGTCGTGTCAGAGCGCGCATTGCGGGAGATCTATCTTAGGGGCTTTGAGATCGCTGTCAGGGAGACGAAGCCGCGTGCGATCATGACGAGCTATAATCTGATCAATGGTATTCATGCGGCGAATAATTATGATCTGTGTACGAGCGTGGCGCGTGATGAATGGTACTATGATGGTGTGATCATGACAGACTGGGCGACAACTCTGCAGGGAGATGATTGTACGGCTGCCGGCTGTATACGGGCCGGCAATGATCTGGTGATGCCGGGTGTCACACAGGATCAGGAAAACATCAGACAAGCGCTGGCAGATGGTACACTGACATTGCAGCAGCTGAGACGGGCAGTGGCACATCTGGTCGCTGTATCCGGCTGTGATTTGTCGTAGATCTGCCACGGGATGGAAGGAAATAAGAGTAATATGAAGATAACAGTAATCGGATGCGGGCGATGGGGAACATTCATCGCCTGGTATCTGAATCATATCGGACATGATGTGACGCTCTATGGCAGAGCCGGATCACAGAATATGCAGCGCCTGATGGCGGAGCGGAAAAATGATTATGTGGTTTTGCCGGATTCACTGAAACTGACAAATGATCTGGCATGTGTGACACAGGCAGAGGTGATTGTGATCTCGATCAGTTCACAGAATCTGCAGTCGCTGTGCGGGACATTGGCACCGTTTGATCTGAGATATCAGACATTTGTACTGTGTATGAAGGGTATTGAGATCAGTACCGGCCGCAGGCTGTCACAGATCATGGAGGACAATATTGATGCCTCGAATCGTGTCGCTGTGTGGCTGGGACCCGGCCATGTGGAGGAATTTTACCGCGGAGTACCAAACTGTATGGTGATCGACAGCAGTCATGATGCGACCAAACAGATGCTCGTGGAGCAGTTTTCCAGTGATCTGATCCGGTTTTATTATGGAATGGATCTGATCGGCAATGAGATCGGCGGGGCAGCTAAAAATGTGATTGGAATTGCGGCCGGTATGCTCGATGGCGTAGGGCGTTCTTCGCTGAAGGGGCCGCTGATGGCGCGTGGGCCACGGGAGATCGCGAGACTTATCAAGGCGATGGGTGGAAATGAACTGTCGGCATACGGACTGTGTCATCTGGGTGATTATGAGGCGACGCTTTTCTCGGAGCACAGCCACAACCGGATGTT
The DNA here is from genome assembly GCA_050874485.1 of bacterium. GTDB lineage: Bacteria > Bacillota > Clostridia > Lachnospirales > Lachnospiraceae > W0P33-017. Next base: position 3,040 of record JBNMKT010000111.1, on the reverse strand, counting down.
TGGGGAACGTTTTATCCGGAAAGAGACGTATGATAAGCTCGCAGAAGGCTACTATACCGTAAAGGCACTCGTCGCACTCGGAGAGCGCTATCACGTTGATCTGCCGATCTGTAAGATGGTGTATGGGATCCTGTATGAGGGTCTGACACCGGAGACAGCGCTGGAGGCGCTGTTCTCGCGCAGCCTCAAGGGTGAATTTGTCTAGGCAGATGGCACGAACTGGCAACGGTTTTCTGCGAGAACACACTGGAAGATGTGCCGCAGATGTGGTATGATGAACCAAACATGAACATCAGGAAAAGGAGAATTGCTATGGAACAGAATTTAGTATGGAAGGATCGGAAACGTGTATGGTGCGGTCTGCCGTGGACATTTACAAAGTATGAGCTCAGCAACGATAAATTAGTGGTTAAGACCGGATTTTTCAATCAGAATCAGGACGAGGTGCGGCTGTACCGTATTCTGGATCTGTCACTGAAGCGCAGCCTGCTGCAGCGGATCTTCGGATTGGGAACGATCAAATGCCATTCGGTTGATAAGACATTGAAGAACTTTGACATCATCAATATCAAGGACTCTGAACATGTGAAGAACCAGCTGTCCGATCTGATCGAAGAGGCGCGCCGTGCCAACCGGGTATCATCACGCGAGTTCATGACAGATGTGGATGACGATGATGAGGATGATGACGACACCGACGAATAAGATTTGTACGGATCGTGTGAAAGGGTGAGATTACGATGGAAGATGAGATAAAGATCATGCTCGTGGAACCGGATGTACGCACCCGTGAAGTATATTGTGAAGTGGTGGCGAAGCAGAAGGGAATGCGGCTGGTATTCGCGACGGATCAGCAGGCGCAGGCAGCCGATTATCTCCGTGAGCAGGAAGTAGATGTGGTCATTATGGAGATGGAGCTGTCAGAGGGCGATGGCATAGGTCTGTTGGATGAGATTGAAGCAGTTCCCGAGATCAAGCCACTGGTCGTGCTGGCTACATATACGATGTCCCAGGCAACACTTGGTTATATGAGGATGCATGGGGTAGATCTGGTGTATCAGAAGATGAATCAGGATTATTCGCCGGTTCATATACTGCAGATGATAGCCAGACTATATCCATATCGGTTCTGTGCAAAGCCGGCAGATGAGAGTGATACGCTGGTCGGTCAGTTCCGAAAGGAGATGAGTACCTATGTGCTCACACGTCAGGTACAGGCAGAGCTGGAGCAGATGGGATTTCGGCATAAGATGCTGGGATTCCGTTATCTGCTGGATGCGATCGTGCTGTGTGTCGAGCGTGAGGAGGCAACGGTTCATGTGGTGAGCTGGATCTATCCGGAACTGGCGAACCGCTGGCATACGACAGAAGCACGCGTCGAGCGTGCGATGAGGTGGGCGATTGAGTGCGTGTTTGTGAGGGCGAACATTGTGCAGCTGCAACGGCATTATACGTTTCGTTATGATGATGAAAACGGCAGGCCGTCTAATGCGGAATTTATTCTCAATATGGCGAGTAAATTCGAAAAGCGGGATGGATGCATGAAAATGGTTACAGATGATCGGGGAGTATGACATCGAGGTGATTACGAATGAGATTTAAACGGATCAGCACGGATACGGTCCGTTGCATTGTGTCGCAGGACGAATTGATGGAAAACGGACTGAACATGGATGATTTTATGTCTAATAGTGGGCGTACAGAAGAATTTCTGCGCAAGATGCTCACGCAGGCAGAGCAGGAGGTCGGTTTTCGGGTGCAGGGTGGACCGCTGACGATTCAGGTGGCGGCATTGCCGGAGAATAATCTGGCACTGACGTTTTCAGAAAAACAGACAGGCAGCAATTTTATGGAACTGCTGGAGGGTCTGCGCTCAGCGATGAGCAACCTGTCGGATGCCGTCAATGAAAAGGCAAAGGACAAGCAGGAAGGTGCGCAGACAGCAGAACAGGCATGCGAGGAGCCGGATTCTTATCTGCTGGAATTTCAGGGGATGGAAGATCTGGGCGCATTTTGTCTGAATGTATCGGCAGAGGCAGAGACGCAGCTGGGACTGGACAGTTCGCTCTATTATCTGGAGGAAGATGGAATATATGGCCTGATTCTGCAAAAGGGCGAGCTGGAGAAGAAACAGCTCTGCCGGGTCGTGTCGGCTTCCATGGAGTTTTTAGAGGGAGCCAGTGCCAACGAGATGCAGATCGCATACATAAGGGAACACGGAAAATGCATGTTAGAGAATCGTGCAATTACCCAGTTGCAAAAACTGTTCCGACATTGACAAATCTTTCACAAAATGGTACATTTAAACTAATACAACGTGAACAAAACCTAATAGGAGGGTAAACCAATGAACAATTTAACATTAGAAGTGGAAGGCGCGATTGCGGTTCTTACAATTACCAGACCCGCAGCACTGAACGCATTAAACAGTGAGACATTAAACGAGCTGGATGCAGCACTGACTGAGATCGAGTCTAACGCTGATATCCGTGCAGTCATCCTGACAGGTGGCGCGGACAAGAAGGGTAACGCATTCAAGTCTTTCGTAGCAGGTGCAGACATCGGAGAGATGAGCACACTGACTAAGGCTGAGGGCGAGGCTTTTGGTAAGAAGGGTAACGATGTATTCCGCAAGCTGGAGACTTTACCGGTTCCTGTAATCTGTGCAATCAACGGATTTGCATTAGGTGGTGGATGTGAGATCGCTATGAGCTGTGATATCCGTATCTGCTCTGACAATGCAATCTTTGGACAGCCGGAGACTGGTCTTGGAATCACTCCTGGATTCGGCGGTACACAGAGACTGGCTAGAATCGTCGGTGTAGGCAAGGCAAAAGAGATGATCTACAGCGCACGCAACATCAAGGCTGAGGAGGCTTACAGAATCGGTCTCGTAAATAATGTATATCCTGCAGAGGAGCTGATGCCTGCTGCTAAGAAGCTGGCTTCTATCATCGCAGCAAACGCACCGATCGCAGTACGCGCATGCAAGAAGGCACTCAACGATGGACTGGATGCCAAGATGGACGATGCGATCGTG
>JBNMKT010000110.1:0-9001 GCA_050874485.1 bacterium | reverse complement strand
GCTGTTTGGCGGAGATGGGGCAGTCGTAGAGCCGTTTGCGGCTGCGATTGAGATGATACACACGTATTCTCTCGTACATGATGACCTGCCTGCTATGGATAATGACCAATATCGGAGAGGAAAGCTCACGACACATGCAAAATACGGCGAGGCGATGGGGATACTGGCAGGTGACGGATTGCTCACGTATGCGTTTGAGACTGCCGCGAAGGCATTTGATCAGGTGCAGGATCCGCTGGATGCGGCGCGTGTGGCACGTGCCTTGCAGGTACTGGCGAATAAAGCGGGTGTCTATGGGATGCTCGGTGGACAGGTGATCGATGTGGAATCCGAGGGACAGCCGGGGATGACACTGGACAAGATTCTGCAGATACATACGCTCAAGACTGCAGCACTGATCGAGGCATCACTCATGATCGGAGCGATTCTTGCGGGCGCAGATGATGCGCAGATCGGGCAGATGGAGCAGGTGGCACGTGCGGTGGGTATCGCATTCCAGATTCAGGATGATATTTTAGATATCACGAGCACGCAGGAGGTGCTCGGCAAGCCGATCGGCAGTGATGCCAGAAATGACAAGACGACGTATGTTACACTTCAAGGCATGGAGACATCGGTGGGGGAGGTACAGCGGTTATCCGCACAGGCGGTGGATATCCTACAGCAACTTCCGGGTGATACAGATTTTCTGGAGGAACTGGTGCGCATGCTGACCATACGCAATCATTAAGAACGATCATGGGAGGATGTCGGGATGGCATTCAACTATAAAAACAACCATAAAAATATAAATAACGAGAGAGAACCGGATCAGGGTACATTACTGGATCATATCAGACATACCAATGATATCAAAAAGGTGCATCCGCGTGATTATGATGCATTGGCGCAGGAGATCCGGGAATTTCTGATTGAACGGGTCAGTGAGCACGGAGGACACCTCGCATCCAATCTGGGTGTCGTAGAACTGACGATGGCTCTGCATCTGGCATTTGACATGGAGCATGATGCGCTGATCTGGGATGTCGGACACCAGAGTTATACACATAAGCTGCTGACAGGCAGACGGGAAGGGTTTGATTCCCTGCGTGAATTTGGCGGAATGAGTGGCTTTCCGAAACGCAAGGAGAGTCAGGCAGATGCGTTTGATACCGGACACAGTTCGACATCGATCTCAGCCGGGCTCGGATTGGCGGTAGCCAGAGATTTAAACGGTGAGGACTACAAGGTGATATCGGTCATCGGAGACGGTGCGCTCACTGGCGGCATGGCATTTGAAGCGATGAATAATGCGGCCAAGCTCGATACGAATTTTATCATTGTATTAAACGATAATGAGATGTCGATCTCTCACAATGTCGGGGGCATGTCCCAGTATCTCGACAGCATACGGACGGCAGACGGCTATCAGGAACTAAAAAACGAGGTACTTGATTCATTGCAGAAGATACCAGTATACGGAGACCGGATGGTCAGCCGTATCCGCAGAACCAAGAGCAGCATCAAGCAGTTGTTCATACCAGGCATGCTGTTTGAGAATATGGGACTGACTTATCTCGGCCCGGTGGACGGACATGATATACCGCTGCTCGTGCGTACTTTTGCAAAGGCGGCGCGTGTGAACGGGCCTGTGATCGTGCATGTGATCACGAAAAAAGGCAAGGGTTATGCACCGGCAGAGCGGCATCCGGCGAGATTTCATGGAACCGGGGCATTCGATATCGGGACCGGACTTCCGAAAAAGAAAAAGGCAAAGGCAGATTATACGGATGTATTTGCCTCAGTCATGAATATGGCTGCCAGGGAAAATGACCGGATCATAGCGATCACGGCGGCTATGGAGACGGGAACGGGACTCAAGCGGTTCCATAATCAGTTTCCGGAGCGCTTTTTTGATGTAGGTATCGCGGAGGAGCATGCGGTGACATTTGCAGCGGGATTGGCGATGAAAGGCCTCATCCCGGTGTTTGCGGTGTATTCGTCTTTCCTGCAGCGCGCATATGACCAGATCCTGCACGACGTGTGTCTGCAGAATCAGCATGTGATCTTTGCGATCGACCGCGCGGGTATTGTGGGCAGTGATGGTGAGACGCATCAGGGTATTTTTGACATATCTTATCTGATGACGATACCAAATATCGTGCTCATGGCGCCGAAAAACAAGTGGGAGCTGGCAGATATGCTGCGGTTTGCGTTTGCATATGATGGGCCGATTGCGCTGCGCTATCCGAGAGGCAGTGCATATGATGAATGGAAGGAATTCCGTGCGCCGATCTGCCTGGGCAAGAGTGAGATCCTATACGATGAGACAGAGATCGCATTGCTCGCCTACGGCAGCATGATACCGGTCGCACGGGAAGTCAGGGAGCAGTTAAAAGACAGACATTACCAGTGTTCACTCATCAATGCACGGTTTGCCAAGCCGCTCGATGAGGAACTGCTGTTATCGCTGTCGGCAGATCATAAGCTGCTCGTGACATTCGAGGAAAATGTCATCACTGGCGGCTTCGGACAGCAGGTGACACAATTTCTGACCGATACCGGACAGCCGATCCGTGTCCTGCAGATTGCGATCCCGGATCAGTTCGTGGAGCAGGGCACTGTGGAACAGCTCTATCATGAGGTCGGGCTGGATGCGGAGTCGATCGTGAAGCGGATTCTGGTGGAATATATCGGTATGAAGTAAACATATGGGAGAATAGTAAGGATTGAAAGAACGTTTAGATGTGCTGCTTGTGCAGCGTGGACTGGCTCCTTCCAGAGAAAAGGCCAAGGCGATGATCATGGAAGGAAATGTATATGTGAATGGACAGAAAGAGGACAAGGCGGGAGCAGGATTTGATACGCAGGCTCCGATCGAGGTGCGCGGCAATACACTTGCTTATGTGAGCCGTGGTGGATTAAAACTCGAAAAGGCGATGAAGGAATTCGCATTGACTTTAAGTGGCATGGTGTGTATGGATATTGGTGCATCGACTGGTGGCTTTACCGATTGTATGCTGCAAAACGGTGCAGCCAAAGTATATGCGGTGGATGTCGGATATGGACAGTTTGCATGGAAACTGCGTCAGGATGCACGTGTCGTATGCATGGAAAAGACAAATATCCGATATGTGACACCGGAGGATATTGGTGAGCCGCTTGATTTTGCATCAGTAGATGTATCATTCATCTCCCTGACCAAGGTACTCGGCCCGGCGCAGGCACTGCTGAAGGAAGGTGCGCAGATGGTGTGCCTGATCAAGCCACAGTTTGAGGCAGGCAGGGAAAAGGTAGGCAAAAAAGGCGTTGTGCGCGATCAGGCAGTGCATCTGGAAGTCATTGAGAGAGTACTGGCGTTTGCGGGAGAACTGGGATTTTCGATCCTGCATCTGTCGTTCTCACCGATCAAGGGACCGGAGGGAAATATCGAGTATCTGGTGCATTTGATCAATGATGGACAGGCTGCATGTGACCCGGATGTGTCACCGGAGCAGATTGTTGAGGCCGCGCACAAAACACTGGACGTGGCAAAACCAGAGCACGAGTGAGGCATGCGATGAAGGATTTTTTCATTATCACGAATTCCTATAAGGATAAGGATCTGAGACTCACAAAGAGTATGCAGGACTATATCGAGACAAAAGGCGGCAGCTGCGGTTATCTGGTGAGCCGCGGAGAGGAACAGCCCGATGGCTGCGTGCGGACAGATATGCTGCCGGAGCAGCTGGATCTCATATTTGTGATCGGTGGTGACGGCACATTGATTCGTGCGGCCAGAGACACTGCATCCAAGAATGTTCCGTTGATCGGTGTCAATCTCGGCACACTGGGATATCTGTGTGAACTGGAGGAGGCTACGGTGTATGGAGCGATCGATCAGATTATGGCTGACCAGTTTGTGCTGGAGGAGCGTATGAGACTATGTGGAACACCTGTGCAGGGTGGTGTGGAGCTTCCACAGCAGGCTGCGCTCAATGACATAGTGATTCATCGCAGCGGTGCACTGCAGCTTGTCAGTCTGGTGTTGTATGTCAATGGACAATATCTCAATACGTTTGACGGTGATGGTGTGATCGTGTCGACACCGACCGGGTCGACCGGATATAATCTGTCAGCGGGCGGGCCGATCGTAGATCCCAAGGCGCGTATGATACTGATCACGCCGATCAATTCCCATACGTTGAATTCCAAGAGTATCGTCATCGGTGCGGAGGATGAAGTCGTCGTAGAGATCGGTGCGAGACGCTGCGAGGCGGATGAACAGGTCGTCGTGAGTTTTGATGGGGATCATTATGCGAGTCTGGATGTCGGAGACCGGATTGTGATCTGTCAGGCGAAGGAGGATTGCAGGATTTTAAAACTCGGAAAGCTGAGTTTCTTGGAGATTCTGCGTAAAAAAATGCAGTCTTATCATTGATATGACAAGGTGGATATGATTGGGTGAGGAGAGACGATGAAAGCAACCAGACACACGAAAATACTCGAATTGATCAGACAATACGATATTGAGACCCAGGAGGAACTGTCTGACTATCTCAGACGGGAAGGCTATCAGGTCACACAGGCAACCGTATCCCGCGATATCAGGGAACTCAAACTCACAAAAGTGGCACAGGCAAACGGCAGACAGCGCTATGCGACGCTCTCAGAGCCGGACGAAGATATGAATGGAACGTATGTGCGTGTATTCAAAGAGGGATTCCGTTCCGCGGATACCGCGCAGAATATACTGGTCGTGAAGACGGTAGCTGGTATGGCGATGGCAGTGGCGGCAGCGCTCGATCATATGCAGTGTGATGAGATCGTCGGCAGTATTGCCGGTGACGACACGATCATGTGTGCAGTCCGCACGAGTGCCGAGGCGCAGAACCTGCTGGTGCGTCTGAAGAAGCTGGCAGCAGAGTAATAGGATCGGGTAATATTAAAAAGTAATACAATAAGGGAATACAATAAAGCGGTACAAATTTTACAATTGCATAAAAATAAAAAAAGGAAGTAATCTATGCTACAAACGCTATATGTAAAAAATCTGGCATTGATCAATGAGGTAGAGATAGACCTGAGAGATGGTCTGAATATACTCACCGGAGAGACCGGTGCCGGTAAATCGATTATCATTGATTCGATCAGTTTTGCATTGGGTGAGAAGATAGACCGGAATATGCTCAGAGCGCATGATGAGGCAGGATATGTGGAGTTGGTTTTTTCTGATTTATCGGAACCTGTCTGCAAACAGTTGCGGATGCTCGAGATAGAGCCGGAGGAACAGACGGTTATCTTATCGCGCAGAATCACCGGCGGCCGCAGTGTGGCAAAGATCAACGGTGAGAGTGTGCCTGCATCGAAATTGCGTGAGGCGGCTGCCTGTCTCATAGATATTCATGGACAGCATGAGCATCAGTCACTCCTGCACGCGGGCAAGCATCTGGAATATCTGGATGATTATGCAGGTGCAGAACTGCTTGCAAAGAAGCAGAAGCTGGCAGAGGCATATCATACATACACGGCCTGTCAGAAACGATTGGATGAGCAGTGCAGTGACAGAGAGGCGCTGGCCAGAGAACAATCATTTTTAGAATATGAGGTCACAGAGATCGAAGGAGCCAGACTGGTAACCGGCGAAGATGAGGAACTGGAGACACGCTATCGGCGCATGACAAACAGTAAGCGGATTATGGAAGCGCTGCAGGCTGTCGACCAGGCGGTTGGCGAGGATGGCGCGTCTGCGCTGGTCGGCAGGGCAGCACGTGAGCTGGTGTCTGTGAGCAGCTTTGATGCAGCGCTGGATTCGATGAGTGCACAGATCACACAGATCGAGGAGCTGTTATCGGATTTTGGGCGTGACCTGTCCTCCTACATGGAGGAGGCACAGTTTGACGGTGAGCAGTTTGCACAGGTCGAAGAGCGGCTGGATGTGATCAATCATCTAAAGTCGAAATACGGAGATACGATCGAACAGATCATGGATGCATGTGCCAAAAAGCAGGAGCGCATCGAACAGATCAGTGATATCGATGTCTATGAACAGCGCCTGAGACGGGAACTGGAGGAGGCACGCGATCAGTTGGATCGATTGTGTGCGCAGGTGAGTGAACTGCGCCAGAAGGCCGGCCAGTCCCTGCGGGAGAAGATGCTGCAGGCATTGCGTGATCTGAATTTTCTGGATGTCGCTTTTGACCTGAAATTTACGCGCATGGATCATTACAGTGCCAATGGATATGATGCGATGGAATTTATGATTTCGACAAACCCGGGCGAGCCGCTGCGAGAACTGAAAAATATCGCTTCCGGCGGTGAATTGTCCCGTGTGATGCTGGCACTCAAATCAGTGCTCGCAGAAAATGATGGCATCAAAACATTGATCTTTGATGAGATCGATACCGGAATCAGCGGAAGGACCGCGCAGATGGTATCACAGAAGCTGCATAAGATAGCGGAAAACCATCAGGTGATCTGCATTACCCATCTGCCGCAGATCGCAGCGATGGCAGATGCACATTATTTTATCGAAAAACAGGTGACAAACGGTACGACTGTGACACAGCTCACGCTATTGGATGAAGAACACAGTATCGCAGAGCTTGGAAGAATGCTCGGCGGTGTAGAAGTGACCGATACAGTGCTGAAAAGTGCACGTGAAATGAAAAAATTGGCGATGCAGGCGAAATAAACCTGATTGTAATATTGAAAACAGCTCATAATAAGAGAAGAACGTGTGATGCGTTCTTCTTTTTTTACTTATTTCTCTCGATATATTTTTACCTAGGAGGCGCTGCATTGCTGAAATGAGAACGATAAGAATAATAAAAACGATAAGACAGAAGAAGACTGATAAGAAGGCAAATAAAGGAAGACCGGGCAGACGGTTCAGAAGGCGATATGGCTGGTACGGTTTTCTGGCATGGATAGCATTTTCCTATGCCCTGCTGTTTGTCTATCTGCCGGATGAGATCTATCTGACGAAAGAGGAGCAGCAGGAGGGAGAGGCACTCGCTTTTTCAAGCGGGCTGCCGATTGGTATCACCTATGAGGAGAATGTACAGCCTGTTTTTGGCGCACAGCGCACACTGGCGGCATCTGAAAATGATGGAATACTGACCTGCCGACTGTTTGACCTGATTCCGCTCAAACAGGTGGTTGTTCATTATACAGATCGGGAAGAAGTCCTGGCGGCAGGCACAAACATCGGTATTTATTTAAAGAATAACGGTGTGCTGGTCGTGGAGTGCGCGAGTTTTACGGATCAAAATGGAGCGTTGATCGCACCGGCTGCATATCGGATCAGGAGTGGGGATGTGATCATGCAGGTGGATGATACAGCTGTTCATACAAAGGAAGAACTGATGGATCTGGTCGCTGCGAGCGGTGGCAGGCGGATGGTGCTGCATGTGCTTCGTGCGGGAGAGTCGATTGATGTTGCAGTCATGCCGGAGGTGGCTGCAGATGGGACAAATAAGCTGGGAATATGGGTGCGTGATGATATTGCGGGTATCGGAACGATGACATTTGTGACGGATGAAGGTGGTTACGGAGCACTTGGACATGGTGTGAGTGATATCGATACAGGAGAATTGATAGATATTGATGATGGGAGCGTCTATGAGACGACGATCACCGGGATCTCTAAAGGCAGGCGTGGCAATCCGGGAGAAGTGACCGGGCTTATCCGTTTTCAGCCTTCATGTTATCTGGGAACTGTAGGTGGAAATACGGAAAACGGCATCTATGGGATGCTCGAACAACTGCCGCAGGCATTAGATGATGTGGAGGAGATACCGGTCGCTTACAAGCAGGAGATCACACAGGGACCGGCACAGATCATCTGCTCGGTTACGGGAGAGCGCCTGGCTTATGATATAGAGATAGAACGGATTGATTATCATGCATCTGAGGAAAATAAAGGAATCCGTTACCGTGTCACGGACGAACGGCTGTTGGCGCGTACCGGCGGCATCGTGCAGGGGATGAGTGGCAGCCCGATCATCCAGAACGGCAGACTCGTAGGCGCAGTCACGCATGTATTTGTCGATGACCCGACGAGAGGATATGGGATCTTTGCAGAATCCATGCTGCGCGAGCATACCACAATATATTGATATAATAAGAAGGCTAGCCACTAATTTTTACAAAAATTTAATTTAACGACAAGAATTGACAGATTACTTGAATTTTACCTCTTATAATAGCGATAGTTCGTTAAGGAGGGACAGCAATGGACAAATTTAATGTAGCAATCGCAGACGATAATGAGAAAATGTTAAGATTACTGGGAGATATCGTGGCAAAGGATGCCGAATTGGAGGTAGTAGGGACCGCAAAGGATGGAGTGGAGGCGTATGACCTGATCAAAAGCAAGCAGCCGGATGTCATGCTCTTGGATATCGTCATGCCAAAACTTGACGGACTGAGTGTGTTGGACAAACTGAACCGTGACCACAGCCTGAAAAAGAAACCGGCAGTCATTATTATCAGTGCAGTCGGGCAGGAGAGTATCACCGAGGATGCCTTTCAGAAAGGGGCAGATTATTTTATTATGAAACCGTTTGAAAATGAGGTCGTGCTGCGTCATATCAAACGGTTACGGGACAATCGCAGCCGCCGTGGCAGTGAAGTGCGTGCGGCAGGCAGCTATGAGAAGGTACCTGAACCCGCCACACATGATCTGGAGGCAGATGTGACCAATATTATCCATGAGATCGGTGTACCGGCACATATTAAGGGATATCAGTATCTGCGGGAAGCGATCATGATGGCAGTGGATGACATAGAGATGCTCGGATCGATCACCAAAGTATTGTATCCGACGATTGCCAAGAGATTCCAGACGACACCGAGCCGTGTCGAGCGGGCGATCCGCCATGCGATTGAGGTGGCGTGGAACCGTGGAAAGACGGATACGATCGATGAATTATTCGGTTATACGATCAGCAATGGCAAGGGCAAACCGACCAATTCGGAGTTCATCGCGCTCATTGCAGATAAAATACGTCTGGAATATAAGCGCGCATAGGTGTATACT
>JBNMKT010000109.1:0-9064 GCA_050874485.1 bacterium | reverse complement strand
TCAAGCGGAGCAGATTTGCTCGATGCAATCATAGGAGATAGAGAAAAGGAGTAAACCGATCGTGGCGGTGGTAGGCCGTCCCAATGTAGGAAAGTCAACACTGTTTAACGCGCTGGCGGGCTCGCGGATATCGATCGTACAGGACACACCGGGTGTGACCAGAGATCGTATCTATGCGGATGTGAGCTGGCTGAATTATAATTTTACGATGATCGATACCGGCGGTATCGAGCCGGACAGCGGAGATGTGATCCTCTCGCAGATGCGTGAGCAGGCACAGATCGCGATCGATACGGCAGATGTCATTATCTTTCTGGTCGATGTACGTCAGGGTATGCAGGACGCGGATGCAAAAGTCGCAGATATGCTGCGCCGTTCACAAAAGCCGGTGATCTTAGCAGTCAATAAAGTCGATAATTTTGAGAAGATGTCGATGGATGTCTATGAGTTTTATAACCTTGGAATGGGTGAGCCGTACCCGATCTCGGCAGCATCCATGTTAGGACTCGGAGAACTGCTCGATGAGGTAGTCAAACATTTTCCGGATCGCAGCGGTATGGACGAGGAGGATGACCGTCCGAAGATCGCCGTCGTCGGCAAGCCGAATGTCGGGAAATCATCCCTGGTCAACCGGTTGACCGGAGATAACCGCGTGATCGTATCGGATATCGCGGGAACGACACGTGATGCGATCGATACACCGGTCAAATATCATGGAAAAGAATATGTATTTATCGATACCGCTGGACTGCGCCGCAAAAACAAGATCAAAGAAGAGATCGAGCGCTACAGTATCATCCGTGCCGTGACAGCAGTAGAGCGTGCAGACGTGGTGCTGCTCATGATCGATGGCACCGAGGGTGTGACCGAGCAGGATGCCAAGATCGCAGGTATTGCACATGAACGTGGAAAAGGTATTATTATCGTAGTCAATAAATGGGATGCCGTAGAAAAGGACGATAAGACGATCTACCGGCAGACCGAGAAGATCCGCCAGATCTTAAGCTTTTTATCCTATGCAGAGATTATGTTTATATCTGCAAAGACCGGACAGCGTGTACAGAATGTATACGAGATGATCGATATGGTCATCGAGAATAATTCGATGCGTATTGCGACCGGTGTGTTAAATGAGATCGTGGCAGAGGCAGTCGCTATGCAGCAGCCGCCGACAGATAAGGGAAAGCGTCTGAAGATCTACTATGTGACACAGGTGTCTGTCAAGCCGCCTACATTTGTGATCTTTGTCAATGACAAGGAACTGGCACATTTTTCCTATGTGCGTTATCTGGAAAATCGTATCAGGGATGCATTCGGATTCCGGGGTACTTCCCTGAAATTCATTGTCCGTGAGCGGAAGGAGGAGTAGGCTGCTTATGTTACCTCGTTTGATTTCGATACTGATCGGATATGCCTGTGGGCATTTCCTCACCGGTTTTTTCTATGGAAAGACACAGCATGTCGATCTGCGCAAGGTCGGCAGCGGCAATGTAGGTACGACCAATACCTACCGCAATCTCGGCTACAAGGCGGGAATACTGACATTGTTTGGTGATGTGTTCAAGGTCGTGCTGTCGGTACTCATCGTGTGGGCGATCTATCACGGCGATGCATCACTGAATATCAAGGTGCTTGAATATTATGCGGCACTCGGAACCATACTCGGACATAATTTTCCGATTTTTATGAAGTTTAAAGGTGGAAAGGGCATCGCCTGTACCGGTGGACTGATGGTAGCAGTCTGTCCGATCTGTGTACCGGTCTGTCTGGCGATCTTTGTCGTGACGGTAGCGATCACAAAGTATGTGTCCCTCGGATCGATTCTCGTGTGTATCAGCTTCTTTATCCAGATGATCGTCTATGGACAGCTCGGATGGCTCGGACTGAGCGGCGCAGATCTGGTGGAAGTGTACATATTGGCGGCAGTCGTGATGGTACTCGGTATCGTGAGACACCGTACAAATATCGGTCGTCTGTTAAACGGTACAGAGAGTAAATTTTCATTAAAACAACCGAAAAAACAGGGATAAGCACCTGATTAGCGAACGGAAGGATTGTAACAGAGTCATGAGACAGGAAACAATAAAGATTGTATATCATACAGACAAGATTGATAAATTGACATATATCGATGGCAAATCTGACTGGATCGATCTGCGTGCGGCAGAGGACGTGGAGTTTCATGCGGGTGAGTTCAAACTCGTGAACTTAGGCGTATCGATGGAGCTGCCGAAAGGGTATGAGGCGCATGTCGTGCCGCGCAGCTCTACGTTCAAAAATTATGGTCTGCTGCAGACAAATTCGTGTGGCATCATAGACCAGACTTACTGCGGACAGAATGACATCTGGCGCTGGCCTGCATATGCGACGCGTGATGTAGTCGTCCATGCCAATGACCGGATCTGCCAGTTCCGTATCGTGGAGAATCAGCCGCAGATCCATTTTGATGAGGTGGATCAGCTCGAGGGAGCAGACCGTGGCGGCTTCGGCTCCACAGGAAAAAATTAAATCAGTCGGAGGAACGGATATGTTGATTGTATATCCTGATTATTACAGGCAGTTTTCCTGCATTGCCGGGGACTGTGAAGATACCTGCTGTGCAGGGTGGGAGATCGTGATTGATCCGAAATCACTGCACCGCTACCGACAATCCGATGTGTTGAGAAAACGTCTCCTGCGCGACATTTGCTGGCGCAAGGGGACGTTTCGTCAGTTAGCGGATGGCAGGTGTGCATTTTTACGTGAAGATGGTCTGTGTGACCTGTACCGTGGACTGGGGGCGGATGCACTCTGTAAAACCTGCCATAGTTATCCGAGGCATACGGAGGAATTCGAAAATGTCCGAGAGGTTACATTGTCGGTTTCCTGTCCGGAGGTGGCACGGATACTGATGAACCGCACACAGCCGGTACATTTTCTGGAGACGGAGGATGAGCGGGAAGAACAGTACGAAGAATTCGATTATTTTCTGTATGAGTGCCTGTGTGATGCGCGTGCAGTCATGCTGGATATCCTGCAGAACCGCAGTCTGGGTATGGATGTACGTCTGTTACTGGTGCTCGGCATAGCACACGATTTGGAGCGCAGATACCGGAAGGGATGCCTGTTCGAGACAGATGATGTACTGCGGCGGGCACAGACCGGGGCAATGGTACAAAAGGCGATGCATCATCTGGAGCATCACCGTGCGGATACAAAACGCAGTTATGCACTTGCAAAACGAAACTTTTACCGGCTGTGTGATCTGGAACGTCTGCGGGATGACTGGGACCAGTTATTGATCGAAACACAGATGCTGCTCTATGTACAGGGGGCGGCAGGGTATGCGCGTGTGCATGAGGAGTTTGCACAGTGGTGCGGGACGCAGAATCCACAGTTATACATCCAGCTGGAGCAGCTGGCAGTTTATTTTATCAGTACTTATTTTGTCGGTGCCGTCTATGATGGCAGAATCTACAATAAGGCAGATACAGCAGTCGCATACATCGCGCTTCTGTATGATCTGTTTGCAGCCAGATGGCTGAAAAATGAGCGTGATCTGAATACGGAAGATGTCATAGAACTGGTATACCGTTTTTCGCGTGAGATCGAGCATTCGGATCCGAATCTGGAGCAAATGGAAAAATATCATTGGTGGAGGATAGATAGATGAAAATCAGACGAGCAAAACAATCAGACTTAGACGGTATCAACCGCCTGCTGTATCAGGTCGCAGGTGTGCATCACAACGGCAGACCCGACCTGTTCAAGGGCAATGCCAAAAAGTACAACGATGACCAGCTGTTAGCGATCATCGCAGATGATGAGCGTCCAATCTTTGTCGGCGTGAATGAGAAGGATCAGGTGATGGGGTATGCATTCTGTATGTTTGAGCAACGCAAAAATGATGAGGTCATGACACCGATACGCACACTCTATATTGATGATCTGTGTGTGGACGAGAACCTCCGTGGTCAGCATGTCGGCAGCAGCATCTATAATTATGTACTCGATTTTGCCAGGGACAGCGGCTGCTACAATGTGACCTTAAATGTATGGGAGTGCAATCCGGCTGCGCGTAAATTCTACGATGCCATGGGACTCGTGCCGTATAAGACCGGCATGGAGAAATTATTGTAGTCTGAATACATATAATATTTGGGACCAAGTGGAGAACAATACGATGAAACTGAGTGAATTAAAAGAAGGAAAAAGTGCGAAGATTGTACAGATCGATGGAAAAGGGGCACTGCGTCATCATTTGCTTGATATGGGGCTGACCCCGCGCACGATCGTGACCTTGCGCAAGGTGGCACCGATGGGAGATCCCATCGAGATCGAACTGCGTGGCTACGAGCTGACGCTGCGGCTGGCAGAGGCAGACCAGATTGAGGTGGAACCGGCGGCGATTGCAGCGCATGCGGATACACATGACAAGCAGCGGCGCAGAGTCGCAGCAGAGCATCCGGGTATGGGAGAACTCGGCAATGCGGATGACTGGAAGCAGCACAAGCTCGGAGATGCGATACCGAAGGATCAGCCGATCCGGTTTGCGCTGGCAGGCAATCAGAACTGTGGCAAGACGACACTGTTTAACCAGCTCACCGGTGCCAACCAGCATGTCGGTAATTTCCCCGGAGTCACAGTAGACCGCAAGGACGGAACGATCCGCAACCATCCGGAGGCTACGGTGACAGATCTGCCTGGTATCTATTCATTGTCACCGTATTCCAGCGAGGAGATCGTGACACGCGACTTTTTGCTGAGAAATAAACCGGATGGTATTATCAATATCGTGGATGCGACGAATATCGAGCGTAATCTGTGCCTGACGATGCAGCTCATGGAGCTGGGCATCCCGATGGTGCTGGCACTCAATATGATGGATGAAGTGCGGGACAATGGTGGTACGATCTATATCAATGATTTGGAGCGGATACTCGGTATTCCGGTCGTACCGATCAGCGCGGCCAAAAATGAAGGCATCGAGGAACTGATCAGTCATGCGATCCATGTGGCACGCTACCGAGAAGCACCGGGACGCATTGATTTCTGCCCGGTCGGAGGAGACAAGGGAGACGAGACCGGAGCGGTACACCGTTGTATCCATGCATCTGCGCATCTGTTGGAGCCATTTGCCAAAGAGGCCGGATTGCCGGTACGCTTTACCGCGACCAAGATGGTCGAGGGTGATCATCTGGTATTGGAAGCTTTGCACCTGCCCGAAGAAGAACAACAGGCGCTGGAGACGGTCATATCCAATATGGAAAAAGAAGGCGGCGTGGAGCGGGAAGCAGCGCTGGCCAACATGCGCTTTGACTTTATTGAAAAATTGTGTGCACAGACGGTCGTTCGTCCGCATGAGAGCAAGGAGCATAAGCGCAGCGTGAAGATCGACCGGATACTGACTGGAAAATATACAGCATTGCCCTGCTTTATCGGAATCATGGCGCTCGTATTTGCGATGACATTCGCATGGATCGGTGCCTGGCTGTCGGATCTGATGACGATTGCCGTAGATGCATTGATCGGGCTGATAGATAAGGGTCTGACGCTGTGGCAGGTCAATCCGGTGGTACATAGTCTGGTTGTAGACGGTATCTGTCAGGGAGTCGGCAGTGTCATCAGCTTTCTGCCGACGATTGTGACACTGTTTTTCTTCCTGTCCATACTGGAAGATACGGGATATATGGCGCGTGTGGCGTTTGTCATGGATAAACTGCTGCGAAAGATCGGTCTGTCCGGCCGAAGCTTCGTGCCGATGCTGATCGGCTTCGGATGTTCGGTTCCGGCGATCATGGCGACACGTACTTTATCGAGTGAGCGTGACCGCAAGATGACGATTCTACTCACTCCGTTTATGAGCTGCAGCGCCAAGCTGCCGATCTATGCATTGTTTACATCGGCCTTTTTCCCGCGTATGTGGCGCCCGGTTGTGATGATTGGATTGTATTTTACGGGAATTGTATGCGGAATTCTCTACGCACTGCTGCTTAGCAAGACCAAATTTACCGGTGAACCGGTGCCGTTTGTTATGGAACTGCCGAATTATCGTCTGCCGGCGGCGCGCAGCGTCGGACAGCTGATCTGGGAAAAGGCCAAGGACTTTATCCAGAAAGCGTTTACGATTATATTCCTGGCGACGATCATCATCTGGTTTTTACAGACCTTTGACTTCAGACTGAATGTGGCGGCATCTGCGGATGAGAGTCTGCTCGCATTGCTCGGTGGGCTGATTGCACCGATCTTCCAGCCGCTCGGTTTTGGAGACTGGCGGATCGCGACTGCACTGCTGACCGGATTTACGGCAAAAGAGAGTGTCGTATCTACGCTGACTGTACTGCTGGGTGGGGACGTCTCACAGCTGCCGAGCCTGTTCACGACATTTGAAGCAGTCGTATTTTTAGTATTCACATTGTTATATACACCTTGTGTAGCCGCGATCGCGACGGTCAAGCGCGAGATGGGCGGCAGGGGTGCTGCCGTGATCACGGTAGTCATGCAGTGTCTGATCGCATGGGTCGTGGCATTTGCGGTGCGCATGGTCGGATTGGCGATCGGATTTGTATAAAAAGCGATAGAGTAAAATGATTTTCACAGAATAATCGTACAATATTCACCAACTTGCATTTTTTGCAAAAACCCTTTGACAATGGGCGGTAAGTATTGTACGATTATTTCAACAGGAAAACCGAAACGTTTCGGTTTTGAAATATTCAGTTAAGAAAAACAAAAAACAACACGATAAACAACAACCCATGAGGAGGAAAAAGAGATGCCTTTAGTTACTTCAAAACAGATGTTACTCGATGCCCAGAAGGGTGGATATGCGATCGGAGCATTCAATGCTGAGAACATGGAGATGGTGAAAGCGATCATTAAGGCTGCCGAGGAATTAAAGGCGCCCGTCATGATCCAGACGACACCTTCGACGGTAAAGTATGCGAGCCTTGAGATGTTCGTTGGAATGGTCGCAGCAGAGGCGAGAAGCGCCAGCGTGCCTGTATGTCTGCACTTAGATCACGGCAGCAGCTTCGAACTGGCTGTACAGGCCATCAAGGAGGGATATACATCTGTCATGATCGACGGTTCAAAACTCCCGTTTGAAGAAAATATCGATGTGAGTGCCAGAGTCGTATCCGTCGCTCATCCGAACAACATTCCGGTAGAGGCAGAGCTCGGAAAGGTCGGCGGTAAAGAGGATGATCTCGAGGCAGTCGCAGATACGAATACCGATCCGATGGAGGCAAAGGAATTTGTAGAAAAGACTGGCATCGATTCCCTCGCAGTAGCGATCGGAACTGCACACGGCTTCTACGTAGGTACTCCGGTACTCGATAAAGAGCGTCTCTCAGAGATCCGTCAAGTCGTAGATATCCCGCTCGTACTTCACGGAGCCAGTGGATTGTCAGATGAAGATGTCATGGATTGTGTAAAACGCGGAATCTGCAAGGTGAACTTTGCAACAGAGCTGCGTGTGGCATACACCGATGCCGGCAAGGCATTATATAAAGAAAAGCCCGATACCTTTGACCCGAAGAAGTTCGGTGAGGTAGGCATGGCAGCAGTGACAGAACTGGTAAAGAATCGTATGAAAGTCTGTGGCTGTGACGGCAAAGCAATCTAATGGCTGCAACGATCAAGGACATTGCGAATCGGACGGGGCTGGGGCTCGCGACGATCTCCTCCTATCTGAACGGAGGCAATGTCCGTGAGAAAAACCGTGAAAAGATAGAAGCTGCGATCCGCGAACTGAATTTTGAGGTCAACGAGGTCGCACGCGGGCTCAAGACAAACCGCACCCACACGATCGGAGTTGTGATCCCGGAGTTAAATAATATTTTCTGTACCGAGATCATCACCGGAATGGAAGATATTCTCCGCAAGCAGGGCTATGCGACGATTGTATGCGATTGCAGAACGGATAAAAAACTGGAGCGTGAAGCGGTAGATTTCCTCTACCGCAAGCGCGTGGATGGGATCATCAACATGCCGGTGGATTCGACCGGGGCACATCTACAGCAGTTTGCATCTGCAAAAAAGCCGATCATCATCATTGACCGGAAGCTGCCGCAGCTGGCCTGCGATAGTATTCTGGTGGATAACCGGGACGCGGCGAAAAAAGCGGTGGATATTCTGATCGAAAATGGTCACAGACATATTGGTATGATCACAGGTCCGGAGGATATCTATACTGCGAAGGAGCGTTATCAGGGTTATGAAGCTGCACTGGAAACTGCCGGGATACCTGTCGATCCGGGGCTGGTCGTACACAGTGATTATACGATCCGCGGTGCGGTGGCAGGTGTGGAGCATCTGCTGGATGCTCATCCGGAGGTCACGGCATTGTTCGCTGCGAACTATGAGATGACGATGGGGACGATGATCGTATTGAATGAGCGTGGGATCAGTATTCCGGATCAGATCTCGGTCATCGGATTTGACAACCGTGAATTCGCCAGGGCACTGCATCCGACGTTGACGATCATCACACAGCCGACAGAGATGATCGCGAAGCAGGCGGCGGAGACGATCCTGAAGCGGTTGGAACAGTCTGATACGGATACACAGGATGAGCCGCAGGAGTTGTACCTGCAGACAGAAGTGATGGTCGGAAAATCGGTCAGACAGTTATATTAATATGAGGAGAAGCATATGGGAGCATATTTATTAGGAATCGATATCGGTACGAGTGCCTGTAAAGTAGCGGTATTTGAAAAGAACGGAACGGTGCTGGCACAGTCCAACCAGCCGTATCAGCTCTACTATCCGAATCCGGGCTGGGTCGAGCAGGATGCGGACGAATGGTGGCATGCGATCTGTGACGGTATCAAAGATGTACTGGCTAAGAGTGGTATCGCACCGGCAGACATCGCCGGCATCGGAATCGATGGACAGAGCTGGTCTGCAATTCCTGTAGATAAGGATGGCAATGCGCTGGCACGCACGCCGATCTGGATGGATACGCGTGCAAGAGATATCTGTGACCGGGTAAAAGATGAGGTCGGCTTTGACCGGATCTTCTCGGTAGCAGGCAACGATTTCCTGCCGAGCTATACGACACCGAAGATGCTCTGGTTTAAAG
>JBNMKT010000108.1:0-9129 GCA_050874485.1 bacterium | reverse complement strand
TTTACAACACTGGCATTTGTGGCAATCAACGAAAATGGAGAGCGGGAGTTTTCATTTGCCAGAAAACCGGGTGCAGATACGCAGTTAGATAAGACGGAGCTGGACAGTGGATTGTTGGAGAACTGTAAGATCTTTCACTTTGGATCGCTGTCACTGACTGCTGAACCTTCACGTGAAGCGACTGTTGAGGCGCTGCGGATTGCAAAACAGGCTGGAGCGCTGATCTCCTATGATCCGAATTACAGAGCACCTTTATGGGAGAATCAGCAGACGGCTGTAGAGGGCATGAAATCGATGATCTCTCAGGTGGATGTCATGAAGGTATCGGATGAAGAAAGTCTGTTATTGACCGGGGCAACAGATTATGAGACGGCAGCAGATATGCTGCTTGCGATGGGGCCGCAGCTCGTAGCAGTCACGCTCGGCAGTGACGGTGTGTTGATGGCGACATCTGAGAAAAAAGAAGTCATTGGTGGTTTCAAGGTAGATGCAGTAGATACGACAGGTGCAGGTGATTCTTTCTGGGGAGGTTTTTTAAGTGGTCTGCTGGCACTGGGGCAGCGACCGGATGAACTGGGCTGGGAAGAAATCTGTGATTGTGCAAGGCAGGGCAATGCAGTAGCTGCCCTGTGTGTCCAAAAGAGAGGCGGCATTCCTGCGATCCCGACATTGCAGGAAGTGAGAGAACTGTTGGGAATAGAGTAAATACGAATGGGTGGATGGTTGACATCTACCTTTTTGTTTGACGTGCGTCAAAATATGAAGTATTATATAGCTAATCAAATTAGAAAGGAGTACGTCTATGACGCATCGGGTAATTAATGAGACGCAGGATCTTACCTACTTAAAATGGTCTCATATCAGAAGTTCCAGTGGAACTGCAGGTACTTTTTTGAAATCAGAATCTATCATAGATGGGAAAAAAAAATACTATAAGTTGTCTAATTTTGATCCGGTCAATGGTGTGATCGGACATGAGAGTGTAAATGAGATTATTGTCGACCGATTGCTTACAATATTGGGAGTAGAGCACTTGGGCTATGAGCTGATACATGCAGATATAGAGATTGAGGGAAATGTATATAATACCTATGTCTGTGCGTCTGAAGATTTCAAAAAGAAGGGTGAAAGTAAGGTGGCGCTGGATGACTACTACAGGACAAATTCGAAAAAAGGAGAATCGCATTATGATTTTTGTGTGCGATGCGGATGGAAGGATTACATTGATCGAATGATAGTAATTGATTATTTGATTCTCAATAGAGATAGACATGGAGCAAATATTGAAGTGTTGAGGGATGCCAGAGCACATAGCCTGCGGATTGCCCCATTGTTTGATCATGGTTTGTCATTGTTATATTCTTGTATTTCAGATGAAGAAATACGCGCGTTTGATGTGTTAGAGGACAGACGTTGCCAGAATTTTATTGGAGGCTGCTCCTGCTATGAGAATTTGAATTTGATCAGAGATCGGAAGGATCTGTTTCAAAATAAATTATGTATCTCAGACAGGGATCAAATATTTGAAGGATTGGATACGGTTATATCCGAACAACTAATGGATAAGATATGGGAAATGATCTATATGAGGTATCAGAAATATGAAAATTTATGAGATATTTGATGAAGAGATGGATCGGCCGGTCGGTGTGCTGTTGTATTATGAGAAACAGGAGACATGTATCATAGAGTTGATGGATGATTTGAACGAGTGGACAGCACCATTGTTATTTACCAGTTATGTCAAACATCATATTTATACAATTCCAAGGGATGTTAGTTTTCTGTGGGTCAAGGAGCGGGTGATTCCGAGCGGGAGGCAAAATATCGGAGATATTTTAGCACATCATCATATGGAATCCTATCATGAGATGAAATTTTTGGAGATATCGGAGGGAAAATGTTCACAGGATAGTCTCTGTATACGGAAGACAGACCGATTACCGGAATATGTTTCCCGTCGTAGAAAAACAAACATTGTGGACTGCGTGTTGTTGGACGAACAGCAGTTGTTATGTTTTTTTGCAAACGGAGATACAAGAAAAATAGATTTAAAACAGCTGATTGATATTGATGGTGTGGATAAAGTGGTGAAAAATGATAACTTATATCGGTCAGGACAGGTAGGGACAGATGGGTATTATGTTACATTTAACGATTCAATTGATATACCGGCACAGCTTCTGTATACATCTGGAGAAAATATCCCACTTAAAATGGTGGATTTTCTGATGTTTGTTCGGAAAAATGTGATTGACACGACAGAAGGTTGTGAAATCCTGGATTGTTCCCGCCAGAATCTTTCATATATGGTGGGGCAGCGGCAGCTGACACCGATTAAGGAGAATGTCAGGGGAAATCTGTATCTGAAAGGAGATCTGTTACGCAACAAATGAAAAAAGCATTGATTAGTGCATTTCCGCATACGATCCCGATCTTTGCGGGGTTTTGGTTTCTGGGAATGACATATGGAATCTATATGAATGTGTCCGGGTTCAGTTTCTGGTATCCACTCATCATGAGTCTGACGATCTTTGGAGGCAGTCTTGAATTCGTGGCAGTCAGCATGTTATTATCGCCGTTTGCACCGCTGCAGGTATTTATCATGACATTGATGATACAGGCGAGACACTTATTTTATGGTATTTCGATGCTGGACAAGTTTAAGGGAATGGGCTGGAAAAAGCCTTATCTGATCTTTGGCATGTGTGATGAGACATTCAGCATCAACTATACGGCAGACATACCGGAGGATGTAGACCGCGGATGGTTCTATTTCTGGGTGACTCTGTTAGACCGTTTTTACTGGGTCAGCGGAGCGACGATCGGTGGCATATTGGGAAATTTCATTACATTTAACACAAAAGGACTGGACTTTGTGATGACAGCGATGTTTGTGGTCATCTTTATGGAGCAGTGGCTCAAGGAGGAGCATCATATCAGCGAATGGGTTGGTCTGGCGTCAAGCGTCGTTTGTCTGGTGATCTTTGGCGCAGATAACTTTCTCGTACCGACGATGATCTGTATTCTCGTACTGCTGACAGCGCTGCAAAAGCCATTGACACAGAAGGGAGGGATCACGGTATGACATTATGGCAACAGGCAATTACGATATTGATGTGTGTACTCGGAACGATGCTGACGAGATTTTTGCCGTTTCTGATCTTCAGCTCTAAGCGCCCCACACCAAAATATATCCAATATCTCGGACAAGTTCTGCCGGGCGCGATTTTTGCGATGCTCGTAGTCTATTGTCTGAGGAACGTCACACCGCTGCAATACAGCTATGGTCTGCCCGAATTGATCGCCATTGCGGTCACGATCGGTCTGCATCTGTGGAAACGCCAGATGCTGCTTTCTATCGCTGGTGGAACCGTGTGCTACATGCTGCTGGTACAGTTGGTGTTTTGTTAGCATGCATCTGTAAGAGACTGCGGGCGGCAGGTTCTGTAGGTATGAAAGAGGAGGATTAAAGTATGTTGGAAATCACTTGCGCAGAAAATTCAGATCTGCCGCGTATCCTGGAGATCTATGCTTATGCGAGAGATTTTATGAGAAAAACCGGGAATCATACGCAGTGGAGAGATCATTTTCCACCGGAAAAACTGCTCATGAGTGATATAGAGGTGGGGCAGTTGTATGTAGTGAAGGCCGATCAAGAGATTCATGGTGTATTTGCGTTTATCATAGGCGAAGATCCAACATATGTACATATTGAACAAGGGGCGTGGAGGTCTGATTCGACATACGGAACGATACACAGACTCGCCGGAGACGGACAGGTCAGCGGTATATTTTCTGCGGTTGTAGAATTTTGCAGTGAAAAGATCCCACATCTGAGAGTCGATACACATAAAGATAACCGGGTGATCGGATGATGGCTATACTGTAAACCTGAAAAATAGCGGCAAGGAGCATGAACATGAAAAAAAGAATCATTGCATCAGGTAAAATGGTGGCAGATTATGGGATGGATATCGGGAGTATCTGGCAGTATCGTCTGTCGAGTCATAATTTGTTGCTGACCGGCGGACAGTATGGCATCGAGGCGGCGCTTCCTGCGATCATAGGGTATCTGGTGGTTTGCGGTATCGGTTTTTATTATCAGTCACGGACGCATTAGAAATTGCGTCCGTTCCATCCCCAGTCATTCACACCGTGATAGGTCACATACACGTGATCACCCGGAATATCCAGTTCCTCCTGCAGAATATCGCAGATTGCTTCGGTCATTTTCTCATAATCATCGGATGATGCACTTCCGAACAGGCTGACAGAGACATAAGCTCCCTTTTCGAGGCAGTTGCCGCCCATGTAGAGATCATATTCATCCTCAAATCCGACCATTAAGTAGGTTTCTGATTTGTGCAGGATACTGATTGCCTGTCCAAGGCGTGTTTTTACGCTGTTTTTCTTCTCTTCTGTTAATTTGACAGTTACTTTGGAATCAACAAATGGCATAGGTTTCCTCCTTCTCATCATAAAAATAGTCATTTTTTTCACTAGATGATGCGCTATACAGTCATCTCGCTGGTAATAAAAACTGTTCTTTTTCAGGATAGCATGATTTTAGAGATAGTTCAATGATTGGAATGCTTGAATTTTAGCAGTATTATGATACAATGGCATTGGTTAGCAAAAACTAACTAATGCCATTTTTTAAGGAGTTGAAGATAATTTATGAAAGTCACAGAATTTGGTAAAGAACATACACAGACAATCATGCTGTTGCCTGGAACCAGTTGCACCTGGGAGATGAATTTCAGCAAACTTCTTGCTCCGTTGCAGGAGCAGTATCACGTATTATGTGTCAATTATACAGGGTATGATGACAGTGGCGAGATTTTCACCACGATGACGGCAGAGACAGAAAAGATCGAAAGCTATGTACAGGAGCATTTTTCAGGGAGACTGGATGCCGTTTATGGTTCATCCATGGGAGGAAGCTTTGCGTCGCTGCTGCTTCAGAGGAGAAACATACATATAGACCATATTTTTATCGGCAGCTCAGATATGGATCAGGCATCGCCGCTTGTCGCGAAAATCGAGACAGCTCTGGTGTGGAAGATCATGAGCGGGTTTGCGAAGAATCCGGAAAAAAGCCTTGCGAAAATGAAACAGAAGATGGCGAAAAAGAATATGGCTATCGGCAGCACCCCGGACAGTGATGCTATCAACGGACAGGAAATGATGCTGGCTGTCATGAAGGGTCTGATTGAAAATCTTCGCAGGATCGATCCACAGACCGGGAAGAATCAGTTCTATTCGGATCTTGTCACGAAGATTGATGATCATATTGCGGTGGATGGCACAACGGTTCATGTATTTTATGCACAGGAGATGGGAGAAAAATATCTGAAGAGATATCAAAGACATTTTGCCTCCCCGGATATTATTTCTTTCCCGTGCGGACATGAAGGCTGGCTCGCCACGCCTGACCGAATGATGGCGGTATTTGAGAGATGTATCAGATAATAAGAGATATTAACTGATCGATTCTTCTGGTTGATCGATTTTCACGACAATATAGTCGTGGTGCACATGTTTGAGAAATTTATCAAATATATCTGCGGATCTGATGCGCAGACTGGATGTATTGATGCACGGATGACAGCCGACGTACTCTGAATGGAGCACATCTTCATCGACTAATAGCTGGATATGGTTTTCAGTGTCATTCATGAGCCCGAGCACACTCACAGAGCCGGGCGTGATATCGAGATATTCTTCCATATATGCTTCGGGAGCAAATGACAGGCGCGGGCTGTCGATCTGTTTGGAGACATCTTTCGTCTTGAACTGTTTGTCACCACGGATCATCAGCAGGAAAAACTGTGTTTTTTGCCGGTTACATAAAAATAGATTTTTGCAGATTGTAGCCGGCGCAAGCGCAGCATCGACATCCGCACATGCCTCCATCGTCTCAGCAGCTTCATGGTCAATGCGTTCATATGAGATCCCAAGTTCATCGAGCAGATCATAGGTGCGGATCTCTTTTTCCAAGCGGCCTTCCGTTGAAGCAGGTCTTCCCTGTACTAATTCCAGTTTCATCATAATAATAGTTTCCTTTCGTAAACATAATTATCGCCACGCAAACGTAACCATTCCATAGACGAAGATAAATGCAATCACAATCGGTACAAAATATTTAAAGATCGGTTTCATCCAGTTTTGCACTTTCAATCCTTTGCCGGTATTGGCTTCTTTGAGGAAGTTGTCCCAGCCCCAGCCAAAACGATAGCAGCAGAACAGGGCCAGAAACAGCGAGCCTAACGGTAACACGTTGTTCGATACGATGAAGTCCCACAGATCGAGCCATACAGTGCCAGCGGCAAACGGCTGAAAATGCAATACACTGTAGCCTAGTGCCGTCGTCAGGGCAAGTAAAAATGTGACAATACCGCATACCACACAGCCTCTCGGTCTTGACCAGCCGGTGAGCTCACGCACCATAGCCAGAATATTTTCACAGACAGCGAGCATCGTAGAGAGCGCCGCGAAGATCATAAACAGGAAAAACAGTGCACCCCACCATCTGCCGCCGTTCATGTGGTTGAATACGTTTGCCATCGTGTCGAACAAGAGGCTCGGACCGGCATTTACTTCCAGACCATAGGTATAACAAGCCGGAAACATGATGATTCCTGCGATGATCGCGACAAATGTGTCCAGAATGATGATGTGAATCGATTCGCCCATCAGAGAGCGGTCTTTCTCGATATAGCTGCCAAAGATCGCCATGCCACCCATACCGGTAGACAGCGTGAAAAATGCCTGATTCATCGCGCCGACTACGACGGAACCATCGAGCTTGGAGAAATCCGGAATCAGGTAAAACGACAGACCGGCAGCAGCTCCATCCAATGTCAGACTGTGAATCGCCAGAATGAGCATCAGGGTAATGAGCGCCAGCATCATATATTTGGTGATTCGTTCCAGCCCGTTCTGCAGGCGAAAGCTGAGGATCACAAAGGTGAGGATGATGGTGACTGCCAGATATGAGACATTGATGAGGGGATTGGCAATCATAGACTCAAATCCGAAGGCAGCATTCTGACCAGTCACAAATTTTACAAAATAATAGATGATCCATCCGGTGACAACCGAATAGAATGCGATCAGAGATACATTTCCGATTAGACAGATCACACCGGGAATCCGCCAGTGTTTTCCACCGTGGGATAATTTCTCATACATATAGATCGGGCTGGTCTGTGCAGCGCGTCCGACGCTCAGCTCCATGATCATTGCAGGCAGACCCAGGAGCAGCAGGCATAAAATGTAGATCAGCATGAAGCTGCCGCCACCATTTTGTCCACACATCCAGGGGAATTTCCATACATTTCCGCATCCGATTGCACAGCCGGCTGAGAGCATGATAAAGCCCAGTCTGCTGCCGAGACGTTCTCTGTTTTCCATTTATTTATGATTCCTTTCTGTTGTATTAGGCAATACTTGTACATTATATTATTATTTTGCTGAATTGTAAAACGAAACCGGATAAAACGTGTTATACTATATAAAAAAGAAAAAGGGGAAAGTTATGAATTTACAAAAGATCGTCAAAAAAATATCTATGCTGTTACTATGTGCAGTAGTTGTGAGAGAATCTGGTGCAGCTGTGTCCTATGCAGCGGAGACGGGCGACAGTGGGAGTGTCTCCATTGTGGACGAGAATGATGAAACATACGAGGATGATACCGGGGAGACTGAGGTTCCCGAAAAACCGGTAAAGCCGATTAAACTGGGCCAGACCAACGGTCTCACGGCACAGGCAGTCAAAAATGGTATCAGGCTGACGTGGAAAAAGACCGCGAAAGCACAGAAATATGAGATCTATCGAAAAAAAGCCCAATCAGGGACTTACAAGAAGATCAAGACCGTAAAGAACCGTACATATACCGATCAGACAGCAAAATATGGTGTGGCTTACCGCTATCGCGTGAGAGCCATAGCCAGTGCAGACGGTAACACCTACACTGGTAAATACAGCCAGTCACAGAAGATGCTCACCTACCGCATTGATCCGAAAAAGCCGATGGTGGCATTGACCTTTGATGATGGACCGAGTCAGTACACACCACGGATTCTGGATAGTCTGCAGAAAAACGAGGGGCATGCTACGTTTTTTGAGATGGGCAGCCGGGTGGGTTCTTATCCACAGACCGTAAAGCGAATCTATCAGATGGGCTGCGAGATCGGAAGCCATTCCTATGATCATCCGGCATTGGGTAGTGCATCGGTATCGACGATCACCAGTCAGCTCTCCCGTACCGACAGTAATATAAAGAAACTGACCGGAACAGCACCGGCGCTGTTTCGTCCGCCATATGGATCGGTCGGAACCAATCTGTGCAATTATGCGGGAAAGCCCCTGATTCTGTGGTCAGTTGACACGCTGGACTGGAAATACCGGGATTCGAACCGCGTGTATAATCATGTCATGAGCAATGTCAAGGACGGGGATATTATACTGATGCATGACTTGTATTCGAGTACCGCGAGCGCTGCAGAGCGCATAATTCCCGAACTGAAGAAGAAGGGTTACCAACTGGTGACGGTATCCGAGCTGGCACAGTATCGCAAGGTGAATTTGAAATCCGGTGAGCGCTACTCGCAGATGCGGCCGTAGATTGCGCTGTGAATGCTGCTGTGTGAATAGTAATTGATTGACAAATCGGCATAGAGCCGTTATAATGAAATCTCCGGGCAGCTGGGGTGTTAGCGGTACCCTGTACCAGCAATCCGCTATAGCTGGAGTGATGTTTTGCCCCGGGTCTTATCATTGTGAAGCAGCCCTCTGTAAGTGGCGTAGACGTCTGGGTCTTGCGCAATAGGAACCTGCGAACCGTGTCAGGTCAGGAATGGAGCAGCACTAAACAGGAACTCTTATGTGCCGCGAGGGTGCCTGGGCTGAGCTGGCTGCAGAGGTAACGTTCATGGTGAGGATTCAAAGCAAAACGCCCGGTAAAAAAATAAATCTGGAAACAATTGCCTGACTTTTTACGAAGTCAGGTTTTTTATTTTAGCAGAAAATCCTGTAAACAGGATTTTATTTTTATATTGTGGCAAAATTGGAAATCATATATAATAAGTCCTAGGGATATTTATTCCACACAGGGACAAAAC
>JBNMKT010000107.1:0-9298 GCA_050874485.1 bacterium | reverse complement strand
CAGACATCTACAAAAATCGGCTCTACGATATGGATATGTTCCGGTGAGATCGTCAGTTCACAGGATTCCAGCAGATATTTTTTCAGATTATCGGCGAGATTATGGAAGGTATAACTGCCAGCCCGATAATCTTTGAGCAGCACGACAAATGTCACGGAATCGAGATCCTCCGCTCCATCGATACGTCTGCCGGTGATACAACGCACCTGTGCGATCGTGTCGGAATATGCCAATATCTCCCGCTCATAATCACTGATTGATACGAGACGTTTTCTGGATCTTAAAATATTGGCTCCGCGCGCCAGGGCGCTTTCCAATGTCTCCATATTGCTGCCACCGTATGCCTTGAATGGATTGCTCACGGTATTGAGGAACATGAACTGCGCATGGGCCTCATTGATCGCACCCTTTTCTACATTGCCAATCTGTCCGTCACAGCAGCGGATACGCACCTTGAATGCTACATCGTCCGTCACGCGCGGCACATCAATATGTAATCCATCACCAAAAATCAGACGGTTGTTCATCCGGTCCAGCACATACCCACGGTCATGCTGTCCATCATCCAGACGCTCCAGTTCTTCCCATCTGACATAAAATGCTGAGATCTCACCGCGTATGCCATATTCTGCACGCACACGTTCCGGCATCGTCCGCAGCATCTGCTGCATCTGTTTTACACTATAGCGATCCCGCTCATTCACCCATACATCCACATCCAGAATATGGTCGGTACCTAGTGTAAAATACATATTTGGCAGTACTTCATCCAGATAGAAATCCTGTTCTCCCCTGGTCACAATATTTTCTGCCTGTACCGCATTCAAGCGGATATCATTGATCTTCGGCAGCAGATCCTCCGGTTCATCGTCTCGTCTGGTACGGCTGCGTGTGATCCGGATCCAGTACATCTGTTTGTTCTCGATCACGAGTGGTGACATATCTGACTGCGGCATAAAAATGACAGTCCCTGTCCGCGTGAAGTCAGACGTATGGTCAACCACCTTCATCTGCCGGAATCCGCTGCGTGTGCTATACTCGAATTTACAGCGGAGACCGTCATAATAATTGCCCTCTGCGATATCAAAATACAGACTGACCGGTCCATGATCCATCCGGTTTTTAAAGCCCAGGTACAATGCATCATCACTGTAGAGTCCCACGCCAAATGCCACAAACCGCCGGTGCTCCTTGAGCAGCTTCGTACAGTCAATCTTTCTCGTCGTATTGATGGCAACGAGCTTTTGCGGTTCTACATAGTGTTCTTTATAACAATAAGATATTTTCAGGTTCTTTATGTGCGGATAGTGGTGGATACTCGGCCGCATATAACAGTTATCAGCCTTTAACAACTGGATACGCAGTACACGCCCATCATAAGCACCGCTCGCCGTGGTCTCCCAATCGGCAGGACATACAAATTCCAGTTCGTAATGTCCCTGCTTATCCTGTGCAAATAGCTGTCTATACTCCTGCCGGCATACGAGCTTTTTCCAGCCGATCCCATTAAAATACTCGATGGAGATCTCCTGCGCATAGACATCTGCCGGTGTATCCGTATAGATGACTTTCGGTTTTCGCTTAATAATTTTTAGATCATCCTGCTCCTGCCGCCTGCTCAGTTCCACCAGATGCTCCGGATACGTCACATCAAAAGCTAATGTCACGACTGCACCGGATTTTGCGAAATAATTATTATGCCCGATATAGCACTCCTGATAGAGTGCCATTGTATCTGAGAATAAATCGAATTCTCCGATATCCAGATCCGTTGTCCCGTTACCAACTGATTCCGGCAGCTGTTCCTTTCCTTCCGATGAAAATGTGATCCGCTCAATCGCATAATTTTCTGTCACCGGTTCCGGCGTATCCAATACGATGAGCTGATACTCACGCCTGTCGACCCGCAATTGATCCATCGCAGGTGCGTCAGCATCTTTGACCAGACAAAATGTCTCCCCATCGCCAAGTACGGTCACCTGTTTATAAGGATGCAGCTCTCCTGCCCCATAATAACTGAACTGATACCGTCCTGCCCGGATCTGCTCCAGCAGTGCCGCATCTCCTTCTATATGCACATACAGCGGATTGTCTGCCGTATCAAATGCGCTCTCGTGATAAAACAGCAGTGCATTTTTCGATATATTTGCTTCTCTGCCAAACAGGTGAAACGGCTGTATCCGTGTCAGCACCGGCTGCTCCGGCGCATCATAGGTAAATGTGTCCCCTACCTGTTCCTCCGTCTGTGTGTTCTGCGGGATCAGTTCCGGTACATCATATTTACCCATCAGAGGCATCACATAGCCATCCCTGCCCCTGGTCATAAATGCTGTCGAAAATACCGCATTTGATACATAGATGCTATTCGATGTTTCAAAAACGACCGGTTCATCCGCATCATCAGACTCTGCCAGGAGCTGTGTACCGCGCGGAATCTCCACGCCCGGCACCGTGTCATTGACCAGATCAAACAAAACCAGCGCACTCGCAGGCTTTGCCGGCAGCAATGAAATATCAAGCATATTCACAAATTCGGTGTGATATTTTTCGATCACCTCATTATACATGGCGAGGTTGTCACTCATCTGTCCGGCAAATATCTTAGCGATCGTCACACCGATATCCGGGTCATCCGCTGAATAATGCCACTCCGGTGTATAAGACTTCGCCAGTTCTATGATCTTCTTCTCAATATCGGCCTCTGTTCTCGGATCGATCTGGGCGTCAGGCACGATTCTGTCAGAATCATTACTGCTCATCCTGCTCACGCTCGCTGTCATATTGTTCTGATTCATACTGCTCTGGCTCATACGCTTCTTCCTCTACCTCTGCATTTAAATAAAATGGAAATACCAGGTTATCTCTCTGATTTGTCTCACTCACAACGTAATCAATATTTACAATCAGACATCCATCTTTTGTCTGGGTGTCGGTTGTAATCTCCACGTCACCCACACGCGGTTCCTGCGTCAGGATCTGCTCTGTGAGATCACGTTTCATCATATTGAGTGCCGTAATGTTTGTGTCCATAAAGGTATATGACATCAGGTTGCTGCCATATCCTGGTCTGGCAAAACGCTCTGTCCGCTGTGTCATCAGGATCAGATAGATTGATTCCTTGACACTCTGTTCTGCCGAGGATGTCATAAACCTGCCTGTCGCTTCATTAATCTGTGGTGGAAACTTCATACCGCTTCCCAGAAATTTTTTATCCGGCATATCAGATACTCCTTTCTGCCATCTAACCGATCTTGATCGGCTTTCCTTCTACCGTTATTGGTCCGTTGCTTGAGACCGATGCCTTGGCTGTGCCCTCCAGCTTGGTGGTCGCACCACTGACCTCAAAGGTTTTTAGTGCCTCCTGCTTGATATTGTTCGTCGCACTCACACGGAAATCCTTTGTTTTCAGTTCTGTCACACCACTGACGCCGTTCATGGTCAGTTCAATCTGGTCCCCGACCTTGACCGTCAGCTTTGATGCAGCTAACACTTCCATCTGTCCATTCATCGTATCCATCGTAATCTTATTTTCACCATTTGGATCTGTGATCGTGATCTTATGCTTTGCATTGTCGAGCGTGATACTGTGCTCGGTACCCTGCGATTTTCCCGCTGTCCGGATCGTGATCTTGTCATTGGCGCCGTCACCCTCATGATCCTCAAACTCGATCGCATTGCCGTTATGTGTCACGATCCGTTTGTTCGTATTCGGCTGGTCAGCCGTCTGATTTAAAAACATGTCTGATGACTTGGACACACAGCCGATCACATATGGCCGTTCAATATTGCCCTGCTCAAAGGCCACCAGTACCTGATCGCCGATCTCTGGCATAAAATAGATCCCCCATTTGGAGCCGCCATATGGCATCGCCAGTCTCGCCCAGCGCAGCTGGTTTCCCTCATCCCTCGATGGCAGCGACACACACAGTCTGCCCGGCATCGTGGTGTCATAATTCTGCGCCACAGTCCCTATGACAACACCGAACACCCGGTTGTCCCCCGTCTCGGTTTTCGTTGCCTGTTTTTCAGCAATATCATCAATAATATCAAATAATCCCATGCTTCCCATTCCTCCGGGCTTCTATATTAATTTCCCAGATCATCCATCTGCGAAAACGCATCATCCGCCGTATCCATTGCACTGTTCACCGTATCCATGACACCACCCAGCGCACCGCCGAGCAGTCCACCACTGCTGTTTCCACCTGAATATGATCCACCAAGCCCTGCTGCCTTGGCAGTGATCCTTGTAATAAATCCGCGTTCACCGTCTAATGTATGTCTGAGACTCACAATATAAAACAGATTGTTGACTGGATCCCCCATATCTACCAGTTTCACAAAACGGCCGACAACCAGATCCGGCAGCCCGATAAACTCTGCCTCGAGCGTTCCATAACGGTAGGCAATGTCCTCTGCCAGATACGCAGCCCGGTAACCAGCTTCTTTCTTGCTGTCTGCTGTCGGATCAACATAGACCATCGATGAATTGTTAATGAGTTTGGATGCATATCTGCCTTTGGACAGCTTATTTTTCAGCTTGACAGAACTCGTAATCTGCGATGCCTTTCCGACATTTGTGCTGCGCACCTCTACCTCACCGACCAGTCCGGTCACATTATATTCCACATCTACATTTCTCATGCCAGTCGCCGGGGACAATTCCATCAGCACATCCTTGTAATTCTTGGCCTTCCTGAAATATACATTTCCCGCACTGACAAAGAATTCATAATTATATTTTTTTGCCGCTTTTACAACAAATTCATAATCGCTCTCAGCGACCATCTCCACCGTCTTATCGGTTGCAGAGCCTGACGCACCAGAAGCCGCCCCAAACATTCCTGAGATACCGCCCGCTGCTGATGCCAGATCCGAAAGTCCGCCGGTCCCGGCAGTATCTGTGGCAGATCCGTCCAGGGCAGATGCCGTGTTTTCCTTGTCCGGCGTATCTGCGATATCGAGGCTTTTAATCACACCCCGGTCTTTCATCTCTGTATAGACCTGCGAGTTGAAGATCTCCTGCACACCATCGGAATAACTCATTGCCATGAGCTGCTTGGAATAACAGTTTGCCATCATGATCCCCTTGATATCCATACAGTTTACGCGGATACCCGGATTCTCATCTTGTTGAAAAAAGAAGTTCACATGTGAGATAAACCCACAGAACACTTCCTTGACAACCGTACCATATCCGATACAGATCGACACCTGTGCACCGAGCATCACATATTTTTTGACACGTTTGTACTCAAACGCACATGTATTCGTATTGTACGCACCGTAGATCACAAATGATGCGATACCTGCTTCAAATCCACTCGTGCCCTCAATCTCCAGATCGCCAACCATCAGCCCGGTCTTGGACTTATCTATCT
The DNA here is from genome assembly GCA_050874485.1 of bacterium. Taxonomy (GTDB): domain Bacteria; phylum Bacillota; class Clostridia; order Lachnospirales; family Lachnospiraceae; genus W0P33-017. The sequence goes on along the minus strand of JBNMKT010000107.1, from coordinate 3,917 downwards.
CGTTCCCCTCTACTGTAACAAGTACAAGTGGATTGAGAAAATTGTCATATTCTTTTTTCAGGTCTTCAAAATTAATCTGTGCTGCCATATCTATATCCTTTTATGCAGATGCCGCCATCTGCCGATTATTTTCCAATATTAAGCAGGCTTCCCAGCTTCTGTCCAGTATTAACAAGACTGTTGCTGCCTGCCCCGAATGCACTATTATATGCCTTCTGCCAGGAACCGAGACTATGCGGATTCACATTCTGGTCTGCACAGATGAGAGATAACTGTACAACTGCACGCACCGGTTCGCCGGAGGTGTTAAACATCGTATACTGCGATGCCACACGGTTGAGCACGCCCTCATAACTCATATCAGCCCAGTTAAATGTGATGCACCGCGTGTAAGGTGACCGCAACGCTGCTATCAGTCCCTCAACCTCCTGCTGTACGGTTAGTTTTGTCTTTTCCGACGCTGCCTTTACCGTATTTTTAACTGCGAACCGTGCCAGTTCAGAGGCTGCTATGTTCGTCTTTGCACTTAGAAAGCTGTCACTCGGATCCATACGGTCAAACAGGAGCTTCACAGTCAGCTTGATATATACCGGCATCGGCATCATCGCAATGTTCGAGGAGACATTCTTTGACTTATCACCGGAATTATTATATGCAGTCGTTGCGATACGGCCGCCTCCATAGCCCTCAATATTCAGATCGCTGGGGTTAAACTGTACCTCAAACTGCTTTTTTGTCCCTTTGAAATTGTTCAGTTCCCGATACATCCATTCACTGCTCAGCTTTTCAAACGTATCCAGTGCATTTCCTGAAAACATACCCAGATAGTTGTCTCTGGCCTCCGGTGTAATTGGTATCTTGGAATTTGACCCGGGGGCAGTCTTTACAGTTGCAGTCTGGATGCCCCTCAGATCCAGAATCTCTAAAATTGCTTTTTCATTTTTAAAAAAATTAGCTACGCCCATTCGTCTACCCTGCTTTTCCTGATTTTCTGTTCATTCGGAGCTTACAGATTCAGGTTCAAAACCGAATTGTTTATGATTCCAGCCCCCTGGTTTCCTGCTTTGGTCAATGATGACAGACCAGAATCCCCGAATGCTTTTGTAAATGCCTTTTCCCAATATGTATTTTCATATTTTGCTGCCGGATCTTCTGACTGGCGGATCGTAAGCTGGATCTCCCCGCGAACAGGACTGCCCGTTGTATTAAACATCTTATAATGGGAACTCACACTGGATAATTCTCCCTGAAAACACATCTTGGCCCAGAAAAACAGTACATGCCTGGTATAGTTTCTCGTCAAAAGTGACATAATGCCGTCCATCTGCGGTTTTACCGAATATCCATCTTTTAACGTGTTTACAATATCCATACCCGCTCCGAAGGCATTCCCGATATTAGGTGCCAGATTGGACATCATAAATGAATCCTGGGCATTCACAGCATCAAACAAAAGCTGGACAGATAATGTCGTCGCTACCGGCTCATAGTTCTGACGTAGCTGGTTCGTGCTGGCATCCCCCATATTGCCAGCCGAAAAATTCATCTGTGTGCCAGCAACTGTCTCCAGGTAAATACTGGACGGATTATACTGCACCTCAAGCGCGAGATAATCATTTTTATGTATCGTTTCTGTCGTATTTCTTCCAGCCAGGTTCTTAAAGGACTCCATGATTCCCTGTCCGTCACCTGATTCGATCAGATCACTGCGCAGCGCATCCGAATTTTTGATTGCCTGTTCAACGGTCAGGTCTTTGTCTTTGCTGATATCCGGCACACACAGGATCGCTTTCGGTATATTTCCGGTTACCTGATTTGCCGTTTTTTTCAGATCCCCCAACAGATTTGCGCCTAATCCCATCTGTCATCCTTCCTTTGCTCTAAAAATCAATATCCGCGTCTGCGTTTTTCTGCCTCCAGACGCTTTTCCAGTTTATGGTAGATCTTCTCCGAGAGTGCACCCAGTTCCCGCTGTACCCCCTGTCGGACAAGTTCATTCACATTTTCTGTCTGCTCGACGGTCTGCTGCGTGTTTACGTTCATAAACTGCCGCTGTGTCGTATCATAATTTGTAACCGTCTCATTCTGTGTATGAACGGTACGGTTCTGCACCCGGTTCTGTTCGATCAGCTGCTGGATCTCTTCCTCGTTCAACTGCTGTTCCTGACTGCGGTGCACGAGTGTCACATCCGCACGCCGGTTCTCATACACCTGCTTTTCCTGCGTTTTTTCCGACGTTCCATCATGCCAGCGGTCAATGACCTCCCTCGTCTGTTCATGCAGCCGCTCCTGCTGCTTATGCACCAGCTCGGTCTGCTGCTTTACCACCTCTGCCTCATGCAGATCCCGGACTAATACTCCGATATCATCCGTCACGCCCTCCATCTGACGCCGTACCTGCTGCGGAGCCTCCAGATATTCGCGCACAATCTCATATACCTCTCTCGTCTGCTCCGGCAGCAGATTCATCACGTGTTCCAGCTTCGTCTGCTGCACCTGATGCTGCCTCTCACCTTCTGCCTGAAGCTGTTCAAGCAATTCCTGCGGGTGTTCAAGTGCCATCAGGCTCTCGCGCCGCATCTGCTGTGGGCTTTTTCTCTCCTTCGGCTGTTCCAGTGACTCCCGGATACCATCCATCATCTGGATATATCTGCTCTGATTATTGATATTCTGGCGGTTAATCCGCGACAATTCCTGCTCTACCGACGAGAGATCACGTTTGTCAATATTCTGCGTCTGCGCATGGGTACTGTGGTCTGCGTACACGTTTTCCTCTGACACTTCCGTCTGAAGCTGTGTGTGTGACAGCTGCTCCGTCACATTCACATCCGGTGGCTGTGCGCCACTCGCATGCTCCTCCTGTGCCCTTGCAGCCGTACGTGCGATCGTTTCCCGGATGCCTTCTACGGTCTGCTGGTAGCGGTTCTGTACATCTGTATGCTCCTGATACTGTTGTGTCGTATTGATATAATCTGTCTGGTGTTGTGAGCCAGACATCTGTTGTGTCTGTTCGACATAAGTTTCTTCCTGCAGCAGATCTCCCTGCCGATGCTCAATATTCGTCTGCCGCATCTGTGGCTGTGTGTACTGCTCATTTTTGGACTGATAGAGCTGCTGCTCGATCATATGACGTAAGATCGGGCTATTGATCTGCTCCAGCTGTACATTGTGCTGATCCAGCAGCCGTCTGACAATCTGGCTGGAGTGGTCATCATAATAATTCATCCGGTTCATCTGCTCGATCTGTTCGATCAGCTGCTGCTCATCCATCTGCCCGATCACGCGGTTGACGAGATTCTGGCTGTTCATATCCTGATATAGCAGTTCGTTGACTGTATGATACTGATCCGAACCTTGTTGTTCAAACAGCCGGTTTAAAATATCAATCTCCTGTCTGCGAAGCTCCTGATGCTGTGACACAGACAGTTGTCCGAGCGTCTGGTTCGTCTGGTAACGGCTGCTCATGCTGTTTTCAATACGCTGCATCGTATTTTCCGCATTCTGGTAAAAAGCCCGTTCCATATGATACCAGTTCTCTACACGGTTATCCTGATGTTCCTCATGGTTCCGGTATATGTTACCAACCAGATCCAGCAGCACCGCTGAGCTGACCTGTGTCAGGACATTCTGCTCGTTGATCTGTTCCTCAGATAACTGCTGGTTTTCATAATAATTTTCTTGTCGGTAAATGAGCGGTGATTCTTCGCCACGTGCTGTATTTTTCAGTTTCTGCAACAGAATCTGCTGTGCCATGCCATATTGCTCTGACACCTGAAGCTGCGTATTGGTAATGTTCTGGTCGCCTTGCCTGCGGCTGCTGAAGTTATGTATGATCTGATAGACCGCAGCCGTCTGCAGACGGTTTAAAATATCTTCATGCAGATGCAGCGTCTGCGACTGGTCGGTATGCGCCTCGT
>JBNMKT010000106.1:0-9324 GCA_050874485.1 bacterium | reverse complement strand
GGATATGGATGCACTCTGGTGTGCCTATGCGTATCTATGCAACAGACAGCTGCAGGAGGCAGCCTGGATCATGGATGAGTACAGGCACAGCCGCAGCGCCGGTACAGACAGGGAGTGGGCGTTTTTCCTCTATCTGTGCACATTGACGGAAAAGGAGCCGAAGCTGCTCGAAAAGCTGCATGAGAATATCCGTATGATTTACCGGGAAAAGCACACAGATGCATGGCTTCGGTTCATCATCATGCAGATCGCTGATCATTCACCGGAGGTATCGGGCAAACAGCTGAAGCTGATGGAACAATGGTTTACAGACGGACTTTACAGCCCGTTTTTATATGCGGCAGCTGCCGACATCTATATTCGTGAACCGTATCTGCTGCTGCAGCTCGGACAGTTTGAACTGCATGTGCTGCATTGGATTGGCAGACACCGCAGACTGACCGAGGATCTGTGCAGACAGATTGTGCGCCGTGCGCTCAGTGTCCATACATACAGGCGTATGCTCGATGATATCTTACAGGTGTGCTATGAGGCATATCCGCAGGAGGAGATGTTAGCAGGCATCTGTGCTTACCGGATCAAAGGACAGCGCTTCGATGCAGATACGCATGCATGGTATGAACTGGCCATCGAGCATGATCTCCAGATTACAGGGCTCTATGAGGCATTCATGGCATCACTTGATCCCAGGGAGGTGCGTCAGCTCCCCAAGGCGGTTCAGCTCTATTTCCAATATACCAATCATTTGAATTACCGTCAGAAAGCGGTATTGTATGTGAATATTATTGCGCACAAGGATGATCAGCCGATGGTGTATGAACGTTATCAGCAGATCATGCAGGATTTTGCATTGCAGGAGATACTGGCAGGTCATATTGATGATAATCTGGCAGTCGTATATACACATGCGCTTGAGCGTATTCCATTTTCGGAGGAACTGGCACATGCACTGGCCAGAATTTTATATGTGAACAAATTCACCTGTCTGGAGGAGGCGTTTACACATGTAATCGTGCAGCAGGAGAATCTGAGATCATCGCAGAGCTATCCGATCGTGGATCATCAGGCATATGTGCCGATCTATCCGGGTAATTATGTGATTTTGCTGCAGGATGCCTATGGCAGACGCTATGCGCTGCCGACGGACGCGCAGATGGTGCGGCTGATGAATCCGGGCAGATACATCCGCAAATGTCTGGAATATGCACCGGAAGAGCTTCCTTTTGTACTGCACCATATGAATGGTAAGACGAGACTGCTGCATATGGATGAGCGGATGGCCGGTTACGTGCGGATACTGGTACGCTCGGAGGCGGTGTCTGATGCATATAAGAGCCGGATCAGTCCGGGATTTCTGGATTACTGCCGCGGTGAGGGCTTTGCGGGTGATATCCGTGATTATTTAAAGAAAATCGATTTCGGCAGGCTCGAGCGCAGCGCGAAGGATCAGTATCTGGAGTCTCTGATCCAGTTGCATATGTATGATGAGGCGTGGGCATTTCTGATCATGTATGGAATCGGAAAGGTATCACTCGATGCCTTGCAGGAGATTGTTCTGGCACAGCTGCAGACGCAGCAGATGCAGGAGGAAGAACATCTGTTGTATCTGACCTTACAGTGCTTTTTACAGGGCAGCCGGAAACGGCCGGTACTGGAATATCTGTGCAGTTATTATCAGGGACCCGCCGCACGTATGGTGGAGATCTGGCGGGAAGCGATGAAACAGCAGATCGGGACGACGGAGCTGGAGGAGCGGCTGCTCATTCAGATGATGTTTGCATCCGCGTATACTCCGGATGTGCAGCGTGTATTTGCGGATTATCATGCGCATCAGGGACGTGAACTGGTATGCATGGCGTACCTGACTTACTTTTCGTATGAAGTGTTCGTGCAGCAGACACCGGCAGAGCCACAGATGTATGCTTATCTGGAACAGCATGTACTCGGAAATGCACATGCCAATCCATATCTTCGGCTGGCACTGCTTGAGCACTATGCCTCACAGGAAGTATTGACAGATGCACAGGAGCGCTTTGTGGATGAGCAGATCGAACAATTTATGGAAGATGGACAGGTCTATGAATGTTTCCTGCGGATGCCGCAGCGGCAGCTGGTGCGGCATCATCTGTATGACCGATATGTGGTGGAATACCGCTCAGCGGTGGCAGATTCACAGGTATGGCTGAATTACCGGCTGAGTGCGGGAGACGGCAATTTTTCAAAAGTATGTATGGAACCGGCGCTGGCAGGCATTTATCTGTGGGATACGCTCATGATCGGTGGTGAGCAGATGGAGTATTATATCTGTGAGAAAAGTGACCGTATGGAGACGATCACCGAGAGCCATGTGGTTGAATTGCCCGAATATGTCCGGATGCCGAAAAACCGTCATGCGAGACTGACACAGATGATCGGTTATGTGCAGGAGGAGCAGGCACAGGAATTGCAGGCGGCGATGGAAGAATATCAGATATATGACAGTCTGACGGAAAAGTTGTTCCGGGTGCGTTGAGCATAGGATATGGCAGATACAGGTACAGAATATATGCAGATACAGGGGTTGAATAATGGCTGAGAATACGGATAAGAAGATATATGTGGGAATTGATCTGGATACGGATGCCGCGATGGTGAGCTATTCTTACGGGAATGGGGAACCGGAGACAGTCAGCCCGATGGCAGGCAGTGAGATCTTCTCGATCCCACTGGCGGTAGCACTGAAAAAAGACGGGAGCTGGGCCTACGGAGAAGAGGCGCGCCGTGTCGGTAAGGCAGGGCTCGGACGCTGTGAGGATCATCTGCTGGAACGCGCACTGCGTGGTGAGCAGGTACAGCTGGAGGATCACATGTTTGCGGTCCCAGAACTGCTGGCGAGATTCTTAAAAAAGATGGTCATGATGGCAGGGCGGCTCGGGCCGCGGGCTTCCCTGGAGTGTCTGGTGCTCACGACACATGTGCTGGATGTGCCGATGATCGAGCTGCTCCAGGAATGCATTTCCTTTATGCAGCTGACGGAGGGACAGGTACACCTGATGGATCATAAGGAAAGCTTCTTTTATTATGGAAGCAATCAGCCAGCGGAGTTCTCATCCCATGATATGGGCTTGTTCTCCTGCGATGGCAGACAGATGTGGTTCTGGTGTCTGGAGCGCGGAAAAGCGTCAAAGCCGCAGCTGCTGAACGTGCGTGAGGAGCGATACGGATTCGAGATGCAGCAGGCAGATGAGGTGTTTGAGCGGATTATCCCACAGGCATTTGGCAAGCAGATTATCACGACGATTTATCTGGTCGGAGATGGATTCGAAGACGGATGGATGAAACAGTCATTGAAACTGCTCTGTCAGGGCCGACGGGTATTTCTCGGGAAAAATCTCTTTTCAAAAGGAGCGTGCTTCGCAGCAATGCGCCTTTCGGATAAGCGGCCGCTGCAGTACGTGTACATCGGTGAACATGAGGTGAAGTGCAACGTGAGCCTGAAGGTGTATGAGCGGGGCAAGCTGTCTTTTTATACATTGATATCGGCGGGTGAACCATGGTTTGAAGTCCGGGGTGGGTGTGAGCTTGTGATTGACGGATCACCGACGGTAGATTTCTGGATACAGCAGCCGAACAGCAGGGAGGCGCGTATCGAATCCGTGGAGTTAGCGGCATTACCGCCACGTGAAAACCGCACGACCAGAATCAGGATCGATGCACTCCCCAAATCTGATCATGAGATACAGATGACACTGACGGATGTCGGAATGGGAGAACTGGTTCCGGGAACCGGTAAAAAGTGGGAGTATCTGCTGACGCTCTAAAATAGTAAAAAAGTGAGTGAGAGTGCGTATGGGACAGTTGATCTTATGCAGGACACCGCGTGCGAAGGTGCCCTATTACATAGAGAGTGGACAAGTAAATATATACTCGCTGGAAGAACTGATGTATTATGCGCAGTCGGCACGTTTTGTCGCGCGTGATGATTTTATGAATGAAGCATTTATCGACTGGATCGAGACACAGCTGCAGCTGCCGGAGCTGGCGGTGCTTTTACGCGCCAAGCTGAATACCAATGCGGGACTTCGGGATTTCTTCCTTCCGCTGGAGGCCGCAAACGGATATCTGACGACGAGTGAATTGCAGATATTGAATGTGCAATTACAAAAATATGATCACATGAGCGGGCTGGAGGCAAAGAAAATGTACGCGGATCAGTTTATGCACCAGCATCAGTATGTACGTGCAATTCATGCCTACCGGAAGCTGTTGAATGATCCGGAGGTGATTGCAAAGCAGGGGCATGTAGCAGGAGATATCTGGAGCAATCTGGGCTGTGCCTATGCCCGGCTGCAGGATTTCGCGGAGGCCGTGGACTGTTTTTCGAGAGGTTATATGCTCAACCACAGGATCGAGACATTGCAAGAGGCAGTGGATGCGGCGTGTCTGGCCAAAAAACCGCAGCTTTTGGAAAAGTTATCCGGGCGTTTTGCTACGAATGCCTCACAGATAGCCGGTGAACGGACACATATGGAGCAGTTGCTGGAGCAGACAAAGGCGATGGGGGCGCATGCGTTTCACGATCGACAGTTGCTGCAGTGGCTGCAGGAATATCACAGCCAGTGTGGGAACGCACAGAGAGATCAGGAAAGGTTAGGATAAGAAAGATATGGGCTGGTTCAAAAGATGGCGGGAAAAGAAAAAACAGTCGCAGGAGCCGATCACGATCAGGCAGTGGGAGGCGGACGGAGCGGATCTGGAAGAACCGATGCCGGATCAGCGGGAGATCGGACATCATGTGCTCGATCACTGTGAGCAGATTATTGAGGCAGCGCGTGAACTCAGTGATGAGAAGAAGGAATATGGTATCGTTACCAGTTATCTGAAGGATATAGAGACGCTGACAGATCTTCCGGATGGGCAGAAGGAGCCGATCCAAAAAGTAGCAGAGCGTATCTGCCAGCTTGACCATACGCGCAACGAGTATCTGAATACGTCCAAAAAACTCTCGGATGTGCAGTTTATCATGATGGAGCAGATGGAAGCAGAGATCCCGGATGCAATCCGCAGATTACAGACAAATGAGGCTTATCAGACGACGATCAAGAGCGACATGGCTTATCTGGAGGGTGAGAAGATGCAGTGGACGCTGCGGCGTAACGAACTGCTGCACGAAAAGCATATATTAAGAACTGCTTCGTGTATCGTATTTTCTGTGTTCATCCTGCTCATGGTGCTGCTGGTTGTGCTCGAGAGCGGATTTTCTGTGGATATTACGTGGGGATGGATGATCATCGCGGCATTGGCAGTAGGCAGTGGCGCGTTCATTTTTATCCGCTATCAGAATGCCACGACAGGCATCGTCCGCGCAGAGATCAATGCCAATCATGCCATCGAATTGCTCAATAGAACCAAGATCAAATATGTAAATATTACAAATGCGGTCGATTATGTCTGTGAGAAATATCATGTAAAAAATGCCAGGGATTTTGAGTACCAGTGGGAACAGTATCTCGAGGCAGTCAAAGAGCGTGAGCGCTATATGCGCACGAATGATGAGCTGGATTATTGCAAGAAAAAACTGATCAGCCTGTTAAACAATTATGCGCTCTATGATACACATGTATGGACAGAACAGTCGTATGCATTGCTGCATCCGGGGGAGATGTCTGAGATCAAGCATAATCTGTTGGTGCGCAGGCAGAAATTACGTGCACGCATCCAGTATAACAGCGATATCGTAGAGACAGAACGCGCGCAGATAGACCGGCTGATGCAGCTGCATCCGGAATATGAGGAAAAGATCAGGGATATTATCCAGTCCGTGGATAAGCTGACGACGGGTGCGATATAGGAGGAAACACAATGAGTGAACATACACATATACTTGAAGATGGCAGTATCGTCACACATACGCATGAAGAGATGGCAGATCATGGGCATACCCATGATCCGAAGGAGGTACGTCTGATTGTCAACCGTCTGGCAAAGGCAATCGGACATCTGGAGTCTGTCAAGCGGATGGTCGAAGATGGCAAAGACTGCTCGGAGGTACTGATTCAGCTTGCTGCGGTTAAATCAGCGCTGAACAATACTGGAAAAGTAATATTGAAACAGCATATTTCACATTGTATCGTAGATGCCATAGAGACCGGGGATGACGAAGCGCTGAAAAATCTGAATCAGGCGATCGATCGTTTGTTATAATTTTAACTATTTTTGAGAAAATTTATATATTACTCTTAACATTTTGCACAAAAAGGGATATAATAAAAGCCAGATTTTGCTAAAAATTGCATTGGTCCGCGTGGACCGAAAGGAGTAACAGTTATGAACCTCATACCATTCCTTATCTGCTTCCCATTTGTGGCGGCTATTTTTATGTATTTTATAAGGAATAACAAAATTCGCAACAGCGTCGCATATGTGTCTGTTGGAATCATTATGCTGTCTACCGTCTGGCTGCTTGTAGATTTCCTGACAGGGGGCGCACAGTCAACTCCGGTTCTGGTAGAAAACAAACTGGTCGAGACAGTGATACTGATTGCCGAGATCGGACTGATGCTGCTTGTGATCTATCAATGTGTCAAGTACAAAAAGTTGTGGATCAGCGTCCTGTCAATCGTGCAGACCGCGCTGATTTTGTGGCTGGAAAAATACGGACCGGCATTTCAGGAGACACCGCAGATACTGATTGACCGCCTGTCAGTGCTGATGATTGTGATCGTAGCATTTATCGGTGGCATGATCACGATCTATGCGATCGGTTACATGCATGGCTATCATCATTATCACACGGAGTTTCCGGACCGGAGATATTATTTCTTCTCCCTGATCTTTGTATTTTTAGGCGCCATGTTTGGACTCGTACTATCAAAGAGTATGTTATGGATGGACTTCTTCTGGGAAGTGACCAGTATCTGTTCGTTCCTGCTCATTGGTTATACGAAGACGGATGAGGCGGTCAACAATTCATTCCGCGCACTGTGGATGAATCTACTTGGTGGACTGATGCTGGCGATCGGCATTGCATGCTCGATCTATGAGCTCGGTTGTGTGGATATACAGACGATTGTGGCTGCCGGATCGACGATTCCGATTGCATGCTTTGCATTTGCAGCGCTTACAAAGTCTGCGCAGCTGCCGTTTTCGCGCTGGCTGCTCGGTGCGATGGTAGCGCCGACACCGTCATCTGCGTTATTACATAGTGCGACGATGGTAAAAGCGGGTGTCTATCTGCTGTTTCGTCTGTCGCCGGCACTGTTTGGCACGATGACAGGTACGATGGTCAGCTTCATCGGAGGCCTGACATTCCTGCTCGCATCGCTGCTTGCGATCTCAAAATCAGATGCCAAGGCAGTGCTCGCCTATTCGACGATCTCCAATCTCGGGCTGATCGTAGCGTGTGCCGGTGTCGGCATGCGTGAGACAATCTGGGCTGCGATCTATCTGCTGATCTTCCATGCAGTGAGCAAGGCGATGATGTTCCAGGATGTAGGTGCAGTGGAGAATGCCCTGCACAGTAGAAATATTGAAAATATGCAGGGGCTGATCTACCGTTTGCCGCGTCTGGCATTCATCATGCTGATCGGTATTGCGGGTATGTATCTGGCACCGTTTGGTATGCTGATCGCGAAATGGGCAGCATTTAAAGCATTTGTCGATGCAAGCAATCCGCTGCTCATTATGTTTATCGCATTCGGCAGTTCTACGACGATGTTCTATTGGACAAAATGGATGGCAAAGATCATCGGGCCTCCACGTGTAGATACGCCGTTGCGTGATGTGACGAAGAAGAATGAGTATGCGTCACTGTATATTCATGCAGTGATCATGATCGTTGTCTGCCTGTTATGTGTTCCGATGTCAAAATATGTCGTGCTGCCGATCGAGATGAGTCTGTTTGGCAGTGCCACGATGACACTCGACAGTGCGGATATCATGGTTATGGTCATTTTGCTCGTGGCGATAGTCGTACTTCCGTTTGTATGCTATCTCGGAACAAAACGCCATAAGAGAAAACATGTCATTTCCTATATGAATGGTGTCAATGCCGGTGATAATAAGAACTTCATTGACTCCTATGGAGAGGAAAAACAGCTGTACACAGCCAACTGGTATATGATGGATTATCTGGCTGAGAACAAGCTGCTGACTCCCTGCGTGGTCATCAGTGCCGGTGTGCTGATCATCATGATGTGTCTGATCATTGGAGGTGCCGTATCATGGATGTAAAACCGATTTTATTTGTTATCTTATATATTGTGCTGGCACCGCTCATCGGAGGATTTCTGGATGGGGTAGACCGAAAGATCTCTGCGCGTATGCAGGGGCGGAAAGGGCCGTCGGTCTTTCAGCCGTTTTATGATGTGATCAAGCTGTTTCAGAAGGAGCCGTTAGTTGTAAAACGGTCGCAGACATTCCTTGTGATGACGTATCTGCTGTTTATGATCATCGCGGGCAGCCTGTTTTATGCGGGGATGGATCTGCTGCTGTGTTTCTTCGCACTGACAACCTGTGCGATGTTTCTCGTGCTGGCAGCATCCTTTACACATTCACCGTATGCGTCTGTCGGATGTCAGCGTGAGCTGGTACAGATGATGGCCTATGAGCCGATGGTTCTGCTCACAGCAGTCGGATTTTATGTGGCGACAGGCACTTTTTATGTCAAAGATATCATCCATATGAATACGAGTGCGATCGCATTTTTACCCGGAGTGTTTGTCGGATTTTTGTTCATACTTACGATCAAAATGAGAAAATCGCCGTTTGACCTGAGTACGGCGCATCATGCGCATCAGGAGATTGTCCGCGGTGTCACACAGGAGATGGTCGGTTCTAACCTGGCACTGATTCATCTCGCAGAGTGGTATGAAGTCGTATTCCTCATGGGTGTGGTAGCACTGTTTATCGTCAACAGTCATCCGGTCAGCTATGTGGTGGCATTGATCGTGATTCTGGCGACTTATTTTCTGGAGATACTGATCGACAATACATCTGCGCGTGTCAACTGGAAAGTGCTGCTCGTGAGTACCTGGGTCGTGACGCTCGTAGCAGGTGGAATCAATCTGACAATTTTAGTGCTGATGCATCGATAGGAGGAGAAATATGGCAAACGTAGCGAGATCACCGTGGCTGCTGCATTATAATGGAAGCAGCTGCAATGGATGTGATATAGAAGTTCTGGCGTGTCTGACACCGGTCTAAGATGCAGAGCGTTTTGGAGTCGTGAATACCGGTAATCCGATGCACGCGGATATTCTGCTCATCACGGGTGGAATCAATTCGCAGAATGCGTCTGTGGTAGAGCAGATCTACAGCCAGATGCCAAACCCCAAGGTTGTGTGT
>JBNMKT010000105.1:0-9405 GCA_050874485.1 bacterium | reverse complement strand
GGCTTTCTTTTCCATCCAGATATAGATTTACAGCATATATCTTATCTTCAACAGATACTTTTCTTTTAGACATAAAATATGCTCCCTCCTAAGTGACAAGTTTTTATTATTTCACTTGTCTACCTAGAAGGGAGCATATCATTAGTGCGACAGCCCCTGAATTGTAATGCCATGCATCTGTAAGGAGCTGTTAGTCGCAGCTTCTGCAGATGATATTACATATTATTTCTTGTTTTTATTTACCTCTAACATACGCAGCGCACGTACCTTTAACGGCAGACCGAACAGAGTGATGAATCCCTGTGCATCGTGGTGATCATAGTCGTTTCCGGTTGTGAAGCTTGCGAGTGACTCACTGTAGAGAGAGTACGGAGAAGTCGTTCCGGCTTTGGTGATCGTGCCCTTATACAGTTTGAATTTTACTTCGCCGGTTACATATTTCTGGGTAGACTCGATAAATGCCTGCTGAGCCTCGCGCAGCGGAGTAAACCATTTTCCTTCGTATACAACCTGAGCCAGACGCTTGCCCATCTCCAGCTTTGCTTCCATTGTATCACGATCCAGAATCAGTTCCTCGAGCTGGTCGTGTGCTTCCATAAGAATGGTTCCACCAGGTGTCTCATATACGCCACGGCTCTTCATACCAACGACACGGTTTTCTACAATATCTACGATACCGATACCATGTTTGCCACCGAGACGGTTCAGCTCACGGATAATATCGGCGACTTTCATTTCCTTGCCGTTGACAGATTTCGGTACACCTGCCTCAAAAGTCATTGTTACATACTCCGGTTCATCGGGAGCCTTTTCAGGTGTCACGCCGAGAACGAGTAAGTGGTCGTAGTTGGGTTCGCATGCGGGATCTTCCAGTTCCAGACCTTCATGGCTGATGTGCCACAGGTTACGGTCACGGCTATAGCTGCTGTCAGTCGAGAACGGGAGATCAATGCCATGTGCCTTGCAGTAGTCGATCTCTGCCTGACGGGAATCCATCTGCCATTTGTCATCACGCCAGGGAGCGATGATCTTGATGTCAGGAGCCAGCGCTTTGATACCTAACTCAAAACGGATCTGGTCATTTCCCTTACCGGTAGCACCGTGGCAGATTGCTACGGCACCTTCTTTTCTGGCGATCTCTACGAGACGCTTGGCGATACCGGGACGAGCCATAGAGGTTCCGAGCAGATATTTGTGCTCATATACGGCGCTGCCCATGACGCAGGGCATGATGTAGTCTTCTGCGAATTCGTCAGTAATATCTTCAATATATAATTTGGAAGCGCCTGAGAGCTTCGCACGCTCGTCGAGTCCGTCCAATTCTTCTTCCTGTCCGCAGTCGATACAGCAGCAGATGACCTCGTAGTCGTAGGTTTCCTTCAACCAGGGGATGATCGCAGTCGTATCCAGTCCGCCTGAGTAGGCCAGAATTACTTTTTCTTTCATTCGTTTTTCCTCCTAAATATGTAATGAAATAATACATGGTATTTTTATTCGTTACAGTGGTGTAACGCTTTTTTCCAATCCTTTAACATCATACATCAATTTATCAAGTAGTGCAACTGAAAAAATATGCAAAATAAATGTATAAAACATACAGTAAATGTATAAATATGCATGAAATGTGTGAAAAGTTGCAAAAAACACTTTACGAATGAAAAAAATAGTATTAGTATAGGAAAAGATGAGTCATTAGAATCAAAAAGGAAGGTAAAATCCAATGATAAAAGCAGGAATTATCGGTGCGACCGGTTATGCAGGAGCCGAACTGGTACGCATTTTACTCAGACATAAAGACGTAACCATCAAATGGTATGGTTCGCGCAGCTATGTAGACGAAAAATATGCGAGTGTATATCGCAATATGTTTGAACTGGTAGAAGATACCTGTTTCGATGATAATATCGAGGAACTGGCAGAGCAGGTAGATGTGATCTTTACAGCGACTCCGCAGGGTTATCTGGGTGGTATTCTCACAGAGGAATTGCTCAAAAAGGCAAAGTTCATTGATCTGAGTGCAGATTACCGGATCAAGGATGTCGCTACCTATGAGAAGTGGTACAAGATCACACATCAGTCTCCGCAGCTCATTGAACAGGCAGTATACGGTCTGTGTGAGATTAATCGTGGACTGATCGATGAAAATACACGCCTGATTGCCAATCCGGGCTGCTATACGACATGTTCAATTCTGACTGCTTATCCGCTTGTAAAGGAAGGGCTGATTGATCCGAATACGTTGATTGTCGATGCCAAGAGTGGCACATCCGGCGCAGGGCGTGGAGCCAAACTGCCGAATCTGTTCTGCGAAGTCAATGAAAACATGAAAGCTTACGGTGTGGCAACGCACCGTCATACACCGGAGATCGAGGAGCAGCTGGGTTATGCAGCCGGAGAGCCGGTCGTGATCAACTTTACACCGCATCTCGTTCCGATGAATCGTGGTATTCTGGCAACGGAATATGCGTCACTCGTGAAGAAGGCTGATGGAACATATCCGACAGAGGCAGAGATCCGTGCAGCTTATGAAAAATATTATGCAGATGAATATTTTGTACGTGTGCTGCCGAAGGGAGAATGTCCGGAGACAAAGTGGGTCGAAGGCAGCAATTTTGTCGACGTCAATTTTGTGGTAGATGAGCGTACACATCGCGTGATCATGATGGGAGCACTGGACAATCTTGTCAAGGGCGCGGCTGGTCAGGCAGTACAGAATATGAACCTGATGTTTGGTCTTGACGAGAAGGAGGGACTTGAACTCGTCCCCTGTTTCCCGTAACAGTCAGGAAATCTCGATAAGAAAATCCGGAAATAAGAAAAGGACAAACGGAATGAATGACAGTAAAAAAGACAAGACGATCGAATCGATCCAGATCCGCCCGATGACAGAAGCGGATTATGCAGGTGTATATGCATTATGGATGTCGATCAAGGGATTTGGAATTCGCAGTATAGATGATTCTGCTGAGGGTGTGGCACGTTTCCTGAAACGGAATCCGACTACCAGTATGGTGGCGGTGGATGGCACACGCATTATCGGTGCGATTCTGTGCGGACATGATGGCAGACGTGGCTGTTTTTACCATGTGTGTGTACATAAGGATTACCGCAAGCACGGAATCGGTAAGACGATGGCAGTGGCATGTATGCGTGCGCTGCAGGCAGAGCAGATCAATAAAGTGAGTCTGATCGCATTTAAAAGTAATGAAGTTGGAAATCGTTTTTGGAAAAGTGTCGGTTGGACATTCCGCGATGATCTGAACTATTATGATTTTACATTGAATGATGCTAACATTACGAAGTTTAATGAGTAATTGATTGACGCATGTGCAAAAAATATAAAAGAGGAAAAGGCTATGAAACAGATATCAGGCGGCGTGACCGCAGCAAAGGGTTATCAGGCAGCAGCGACGGCTGCAGGCATTAAATATCAGGGCAGAACGGATATGGCGATGGTGTACAGTGAAGTACCGGCTGCTGTAGCAGGTACATTTACAACGAATGTATTTAAGGCATCTCCCGTGATCTGGGATCGGACTATCGTAAAGGGCAGTGGCAGCGCGCAGGCGATCGTTGTCAATTCCGGTATTGCAAATGCATGTACCGGAGAGGAAGGTGACAGGTATTGCCAGTTGACGGCGGACGCAGCGGCAGAGGCGCTCGGTATCAGTGCGGAGGCGGTATTGCTCGGCTCAACCGGAGTGATCGGAATGCAGCTTCCGATTGATAAAATGCAGGCGGGAGCGAAGAAACTGTCTACCTTACTTGCTTCTGGTATTGAGGCAGGAACCGAGGCAGCACAGGCGATCATGACGACAGATACACATAAAAAGGAGATTGCATATACATTTACGGTCGGAGGCAGGACTGCTACGATTGGTGGTATGGCAAAAGGCTCCGGCATGATCCATCCGAATATGTGCACGATGCTCGCTTATGTGACGACTGATGCTGCGATCGCACAGCCGCTGTTACAGAAGGCTGTCAGTGAGATCGTCACTGATTCATTTAATATGATCTCTGTCGATGGTGACACGAGTACGAACGATACACTGCTCGTACTGGCAAACGGCATGGCAGGTAATGCCCAGATCACGGCAGAAGGGGCTGATTATGAGGCCTTTTATGAGGCTTTGAAGGCGGTCTGTACATATCTGGCCAAGGAGATGGCTGCCGATGGAGAGGGTGCGACCAAGCTGGTTGAGTCGATCGTCGAGGGCGCGGATACGAAGGAACATGCGAGAATCCTTGCAAAATCAGTCGTATGCTCCAGCCTGACGAAAGCTGCGATGTATGGCTGTGATGCCAACTGGGGCAGGGAGTTGTGTGCGCTTGGATATTCCGGTGTGCAGTTTGACCCGATGAAGGTGGAGATGTATTTTAAGAGTGGAGATACAACCATGCTGATCTTTAAAGACGGCGCGGGTGTGGATTACAGTGAGGAGGAGGCATCCAGACTGTTGTCCAATGACCATGTGCAGATCATTTCAAAGATGAATATGGGTACGGAGACCGCGACTGCGTGGGGCTGCGACCTCACTTATGATTACGTGAAGATCAATGCGGACTACCGTTCGTAGATATACACAGACAACAGGTACAGATAGCAAAAGGAGATCAGACCAATGGAAAACATGGACGATATTTTACAGAAAGCCCAGGTGCTCGTAGAAGCATTACCGTATATTCAGCGTTTTAACCGTAAGATCATCGTTGTCAAATACGGTGGCAGTGCAATGGTGGACGAGGAATTAAAAAAGAGTGTCATTCAGGATGTGGTACTTTTAAAACTCGTAGGATTCAAGCCGATCATCGTACACGGCGGAGGAAAGGAGATCAGCCGCTGGGTAGAAAAGGTCGGTATGGAGCCTCATTTTATCAATGGTCTGCGTGTCACGGATGCACCGACGATGGAGATCGCTGAGATGGTGCTGAACAAAGTGAATAAATCTCTCGTACAGATGGTGGAACAGCTCGGTGTGGATGCTGTCGGTATCACCGGAAAAGACGGTGGGCTGCTGAAAGTAAAGAAGAAGTATTCAAACGGGGAGGACATCGGCTTCGTGGGTGAGATCACGGAGGTGAATCCGAAGATCTTACATGATCTGCTGGAGAAGGATTTCCTGCCGATTGTCGGACCGATCGGAATGGATGACGGGTATCAGTCCTATAACATCAATGCAGATGATGCTGCATGTGCGATCGCAAAGGCTGTCAGTGCAGAGAAACTGGCATTTCTTACAGACATCGAGGGTGTATACAAGGATCCGAATGACAAGAGTACGCTGATTTCCGAGCTGCGTCTGTCAGAGGCGAGAAAACTCATCGAGGACGGATTTATCGGTGGAGGTATGCTGCCCAAGCTCAATAACTGCATTGACGCGATGGAGCAGGGCGTATCCCGCGTACATATTTTAGATGGACGAATCGCACACTGTCTGTTGTTGGAGATCTTTACCAACCGGGGAGTCGGAACCGCATTTTTAGGAGATAAGGAGCAGAAGTATTATCATGAAAACAATGAAAGAACAACAGATTAATCTGGCAGAGGAGTCATTGCTGCATGTGTACAACCGTTTCCCGCTTGTGCTGGATCACGGCGATGGCATGTATCTGTATGACACAGACGGGAAAAAATATCTGGATTTTGCAGCCGGAATCGCTGTCATGGCATTCGGCTATAACAATCAGGAGTATAATGATGCATTAAAGGAGCAGATCGACAAGCTGTTGCATACTTCAAATCTGTATTACAGTGTGCCGACAGCGACTGCTGCACAGGCATTGAAGCAGGTGAGTGACATGGATCGCATATTTTTCACCAACAGTGGTGCGGAGGCGATCGAGGGTGCGCTCAAGGCGGCAAAAAAATATGCTTATACGAGAGATGGTCATGGCGGACATGAGATCATTGCGATGAACCATTCGTTCCACGGCCGCACGATCGGTGCATTGTCCGTGACAGGAAATGCACATTACAGAGAGCCGTTTGAGCCTCTGATGCCGGGTGTGCGTTATGCAGATTTTAATGATCTGGAGAGCGTGAAAGCGCAGATTACAGATAAGACCTGTGCGATTATCTTCGAGACGATCCAGGGTGAGGGCGGCATCTATCCGGCAACGAAGGAATTTATGGAGGGTGTTCGTGCGTTGTGCGATGAGCATGATATTTTACTCATTCTTGATGAGATCCAGTGTGGTATGGGTCGCAGCGGCCATATGTTTGCATGGCAGGGCTATGGCGTGAAACCGGATATCATGACCAGTGCGAAGGCACTCGGCTGCGGTGTGCCGGTCGGTGCATTTCTCATGACAGAAAAGGTCGCAGAAAAGTCGCTGATGCCGGGTGATCACGGCACGACCTACGGTGGTAATCCGTTTGTGGGGGCTGCTGTGACGAAAGTGTTAGAGATGATGGAGCGTGAGCAGATACCTGCGCATGTGCAGAAGATCGGTGCGTATTTATCACAGAGACTGGATGAACTGGTTGACAAGTATGACTGTCTGACCGCACATCGTGGAGTTGGACTCATCCAGGGTGTTGTTTGCACGAAAAAAGTCGGTGAAGTATCCGCAAAGGCATTGGAACATGGCTTGATCGTGATCACAGCGGGCAGTGATGTACTGCGTTTTGTACCGCCGCTGGTCATCGAGGAGTGTCATGTAGATGAGATGATCGAAAAACTGTCCGCATGTCTGGATGAATTGTCATAAAAAATGAGCCAATCAAGGGTTGTAATATTTAAAAATCTCGGATAAAATAAAAGTATCGCTTTGTATGTCCTTTTCTGCAGTCGGTGCGGAAAAGGAGTCATGAATGAAACAAATAAAATTGCAAAAGAAGACAGCAAAGGCAGCATGCAGTTGCCTTCTGCTGTTACTTTTATATGGATGTGCATCTGACAGGATCACTATGCCCGGACAGGATGTATCCGGGGACGGAGTGATGCAGACACAGGAAAATGTCTGGGAGCTCACTACTGAAGATGACCCGGAGCATGAAACAGATCCGATGGCAGAGTCTGTCGGGGATGGCGGTGCACAGCGTACATCTGATGATGGGCGTCTGGCTGTGTATGTATGTGGCGCAGTGGAGCATCCCGGTGTCTATGAGCTGGCAGAGGGCAGCCGCATCTATGAGGCGGTTGCGATGGCAGGTGGCATGACGGCTGATGCGTCACCGACAGCGGTGAATCAGGCCAAACTGCTCACGGACGGAGAGATGATCGAGATTCTGACTGTGGACGAAGCAAAGGAGCAGCACATTACACAGGAAGCAGAATCAGATGGCAGGGTGAATATCAACACTGCAGATGCAGAGGAATTAAAGACGCTGCCGGGTATCGGTGATGCGAAGGCAGACAGTATTCTTGCATACAGGGAGCAGCATGGTGCATTTGCGGCGATCGAAGATATAAAAAATATCGAGGGAATCAAGGACGGGGTTTTTGCAAAACTTGAGGACTGTATTAAGGTAGAATAGGCTGGCACGGGACAGTGCAAGAGAGGTGTAGAATGGCAAAAAAGGTGCTTGTGGTAGATGATGAAAAGCTGATTGTGAAGGGAATACGTTTTTCTCTGGAACAGGATGGTATGGAGGTAGAATGTGCGTATGACGGAGAGGAAGCACTGCGTCTGGCGACGGAGCATGCATACGACATGATCCTGCTCGATCTGATGCTGCCAAAGATGGACGGATTTGAAGTCTGTCAGCGTATCCGTGAATTTTCCGATGTGCCGATTGTGATGCTGACTGCCAAGGGCGATGATATGGATAAGATTCTCGGTCTTGAATATGGCGCGGATGATTATATCACAAAGCCTTTTAATATTCTGGAGGTAAAGGCGCGGATCAAAGCGATTATGCGTAGAACCGGTACCAAGGAGGCTGCACCGGCAAAGGAGCAGGTCATCGAGAATGGCGATCTGAAACTGGATCTGGACAGCCGCAGACTGTTCATCCTCGGCAGAGAGGTCAATCTGACTGCCCGCGAATTTGAACTGCTCGAGCTGTTTGTGACAAATCAGAATAAGGTGTTCAGCCGTGAGAAACTGTTGCAGCTTGTGTGGGGAGCAGATTATCCAGGTGATGTGCGCACAGTAGATGTACATGTACGCCGTCTGCGTGAAAAGATTGAGACAAATCCCAGCGAGCCCAAATATGTCCATACCAAATGGGGTGTCGGCTATTATTATCGGGGATGAGAAACAGGTATAAGGAATAGATAACATGAAGTCGAAAAAGAAACTGCGCAGCTTTTTTAAGAGTCTGCGTTTCCGTTTGATCATTGTACTCGTCATTTTTGGAATCGTGCCGGGTTTTGCACTGCGCATCGGATTGTTGCGTGCATATGAGAGCCGTGCGGTGGCAAACCGGACGATTGATATTCTCAGCCAGGCAAAGATTCTGTCGGATCAGATTGCCAATAGCGGCTATCTCGAGGATGTTTCCCAGGAATCTATTAATTCAAGGGTAGAACTTATCTGTAATATCTATGACGGCAGAATTCTCGTCGTAGATAATACCTTTCATATTATCAAGGACACCTATGACCTTGACACCTCCAAGATCATTATCTCAGAAGAGGTGGCCACAAGTTTTCAGGGGAAAGAGTCCAGCAAATATGATTCGCTCAACCGTTATATCCAGCTCACGCTGCCGATCCGCAATGTGGAGACGCAGAAGATCCTGGGTGTGTTGCTGGTGAGTGTGTCTACGGATAACGTGCGTGATTCGCTCGCATATCTGAAGAATGTAGCATTGATTGTCCAGCTGTGTGTGTCGATCCTGTTAGTCGTATGTGCGATTATTGCGGCAAACCATATCTCGCGGCCGTTTGGCAGGATGAAGCGTTCGATCGAGGATATCCAGATCGGTTATGGAGAGGATATGCTGATGATCGATAATTATTCAGAGACGGAGGAGATCTCCGCCAATATCAATGCGATGCTGAAAAATATGAAGATATTGGATGAATCCAGACAGGAATTCGTCTCCAATGTGTCACACGAGCTGAAGACACCGCTGACATCTATGAAGGTGCTGGCGGACTCACTGACTGCACAGGAAGGTGCTCCGGTCGAATTATACCAGGAATTCATGGTAGATATCGCATCGGAGATCGAGCGTGAGAATAAGATTATTACAGACCTGCTTTCATTGGTAAAGATGGACAAGGCTGCTGACAGTATCAATATCAGTTCTGTCAATGTCAATGAGCTGCTCGAACTGATCATGAAACGGCTCATGCCGATCGCGGAGAAGCAGAAGATCGAGCTGGTGCTGGAGAGCTTTCGACCGGTCACTGCCGAGATTGATGAGACCAAGATGTCGCTGGCACTCACCAATCTGATTGAAAATGCGGTGAAATATAATGATAAGCCGGATGGATGGGTGCATGTATC
>JBNMKT010000104.1:0-9526 GCA_050874485.1 bacterium | reverse complement strand
TACGACTCAATTGATACCGATTGATGAGGAACATCAATATGAGGACGCAGATACAAAGGCGTACATAGACCAGATAAAAGCAAAGTACGAGAAGCGCTTAAATAAAGTAATTGGCAAAACGGAAATTGATCTGACCACACTCGATGCAAACGGTGAGCGGGCAATCAGAACTGCTGAGAGAAATATCGGAGATTTTTGTGCGGACGCATTCCGTTCTGTTATGGAAGCAGATGTTGCAATCATCAATGGTGGCGGTATTCGTGCGAATATTGCTGCAGGAGATATCACATACAAAGATCTGATCTCCGTTTTTCCCTGGAATAATGAGATGTGTGTCATTGAAGCAACTGGTCAGCAGCTTAAGGATGCACTTGAGATGGGCGCGAGAAAATATCCGGAGGAATGTGGCGGATTCATGCAGGTATCTGGCATGAAATATGTAATTGATGCCTCTGTACCTTCTTCAGTTGTGGCAGATGAACAGACAGGATTATTTGAAAAAGTAGATGGAGCATATCGTGTCAAAGATATTCAGGTATGGAATGCAAAAAAGGCAAAATATGAACCAATCAAATTAAATAAGACCTATAAATTAGCCGGATTTAATTATACGCTGAGAAAAAATGGTGATGGATTCACAATGTTTGATGGCAGCAAAGTCATTAAAGATAATGTGATGCTTGACACGCAGGTATTGAGCAGCTATCTGACAAATGTTTTAGATGGCGTTGTGGGAGAAGATTATAAAGATCCTGCGGGACAGGGAAGAATCACGATTATCAACAACCAAACGAATCAATAAAATAATTATCAACAATGAAATCATATTTGTAAAATAAAAAGTGCATGTCATTATGGCATGCACTTTTTATATGAAACGAATTACTCTGCAACAACTTTTGCAAACTTCTTTTTACCGCGCTTTACGACTTTTCCATCACCGGAAAAGTCATCCAGCTTGTAAGAAGTAGCGATATCGGCTACTTTTTCACCATCTACGGTCACGCCACCCTGCTGAACAGCACGACGTGCATCTGAACGGCTGTCGCACAGACCAGCCTTGACCAGCACGGCCATGATATCCATATCACGTTCAGCAAAATCAGCAGCGTTTACAGTCACAGTCGGCATGTGCGCAGTATCACCGGCACCGGAGAACAGTGCACGTGCACCTTCCTGTGCTTTGAGCGCTTCTTCCTCGCCGTGTACAAGCTTGGTCAGCTCGAATGCGAGGATCTCTTTTGCCTGGTTGAGCTGTGCACCCTCCCAGTGATCCATCTCGTCGATCTGCTCCAACGGCAGGAAAGTCAGCATACGGATACACTTTAATACGTCAGAATCAGCGACATTTCTCCAGTACTGATAGAAGTCGAACGGAGAAGTCTTGTTCGGATCGAGCCATACAGCGCCGGACTGGGTCTTACCCATCTTTTTACCCTCTGAATTCAGCAGGAGGTTGATCGTCATCGCATATGCATCTTTGCCGAGCTTGCGTCGGATCAGTTCTGTACCGCCGAGCATATTTGACCACTGGTCATCGCCACCAAATTCCATGTTACAACCATATTTCTGGTATAATACATAGAAATCATAGCTCTGCATGATCATATAGTTGAACTCGAGGAAGCTCAGACCCTTCTCCATACGCTGCTTGTAGCACTCAGCAGTCAGCATACGGTTGACAGAGAAATGAGCACCTACTTCACGCAGGATCTCGATATAGTTGAGGTCGAGCAGCCAGTCAGCATTGTTGACAAGAAGTGCTTTGTCATCAGAAAAGTCGATAAAGCGGCTCATCTGTTTCTTAAAGCAGTCTACGTTGTGCTGGATCGTCTCTTTTGTCATCATCTGGCGCATATCGGTACGACCGGAAGGATCACCGATCATGGCAGTACCGCCACCGATCAGGGCAATCGGTTTGTTTCCTGCCATCTGCAAACGCTTCATCAGGCACAGCGCCATGAAATGTCCGACATGAAGACTATCGGCAGTCGGGTCAAAACCGATGTAGAATGTCGCTTTTCCGTTGTTGATGAGATCACGGATCTCAGCTTCGTCTGTTACCTGGGCGATCAGCCCACGGGCAACCAGTTCGTCATAGAGTGTCATAGTTTTTTCCTCGCTTTTTTTAGATTTTAATAATATTTGATGGAAAATATATGGAAACATAAAAAAACCCCTTTCCGTGTCATACACGAAAAAGGGCGATTGTTCGTCGCGTTACCACCTTTTTTTACCAGTTATTCACATAACCAGCCTCAGTCAGACGTCCATCAACATCTGTCCACGATAACGGGAGGAGCCCGTCGCAGCCTACTACATGATCCTGGTTCTGATTATAACTGGTCACGATTCGGTGCGCAGCTTGGAGATGTATTCGTAAAAAATTCTGCCTGCGCCTCTCACCAGCCGGCGGCTCTCTGTAGGTGAATATCTTCTACTACTTGTTCTCGTCATTGCCTTTGCGCCTTTATTATAAAAACTGCTCTACACTTTGTCAAGAAAAATATCCCTGTTTTGTGGATAAAAGTTGCAAAACAGCGTTAAAGTGGGTATAATCAATAGATAATCATTGTATCAATACAGAAAAGGAGATGTGTAGAATGGCTTTATTTGATAAACTTGGTGAAACACTGGTAAACGCAAGCAGAGATGTGAGTCAGAAAGCAAAGGATCTGTCAGGTACTGCGAAGCTCACACTGGATATCCGTTCAAAGGAAGATCAGGTACAGAAGCTGTATGCAGAGGTCGGCAGACAGTATTTTGAAGAACATAAAGAAGATGATCCTGCCGCCTATGAAGAAATGGCACAGATCAAAGAGCTGCTCACAGCAGTAGAAGATATGAAAAAAGAACTGTTGGATCTCAAGGGTGCGAAGGTATGCCCGCGCTGTGGCGCAGAAGTTCAGGCTTCAGATGCATATTGCAAGAGCTGCGGAGCAAAGATAGAAGATGATGACATCGTTGTCGATGCGGTAGTCAAAGACGCACCTGAAGCATCTGAAGAAGAGGCGGAAGCACCTGCAGAAGATGCAGATACGACAGAGAATGCAGAGACTGCAGAAGAAAAAGAAATTACAGAGGAAGCGTTTGAGGATTAAACATGGGAAACAAAGGGAAATTTTATATGACGACTGCGATCGCGTATGCGTCCGGCAAGCCTCATATCGGTAACACATATGAGATCGTGCTGGCAGACAGTATCGCACGTTTCAAAAGACAGGAAGGCTATGACGTATTTTTCCAGACAGGAACTGATGAGCATGGTCAGAAGATCGAGCTGAAGGCAGAGGAAGCCGGTATCAGCCCGAAGGAGTATGTAGATAATGTCGCAGGTACGATCAAGGAGATCTGGGATCTGATGAATACGTCTTATGATAAATTTATCCGCACGACGGATGATTATCATGAGAAGCAGGTACAGAAGATCTTTAAGAAGCTCTATGATAAGGGCGATATCTATAAAAGCTCCTATGAGGGATTATATTGTACTCCCTGCGAATCTTTCTGGACAGAGTCCCAGCTCGTAGATGGCAAATGCCCGGATTGTGGACGTGAGGTAAAGCCTGCAAAGGAAGAAGCATATTTCTTTAAGATGAGTAAATATGCGGATCGGCTGATCGAACATATCAATACGCATCCGGAGTTCATTCAGCCGGTTTCTCGTAAAAATGAGATGATGAACAACTTCCTGTTGCCTGGTCTGCAGGATCTGTGTGTGTCACGTACCTCGTTTGACTGGGGTATTCCGGTAGATTTTGACGATAAACATGTCGTGTATGTATGGCTGGATGCACTGACAAACTATATTACCGGTATCGGTTATGATTGTGATGGCAATTCGACTGAGCAGTTCAAGAAAAACTGGCCGGCAGACCTGCATCTGATCGGAAAGGATATCATCCGTTTCCATACGATCTACTGGCCGATTTTTTTGATGGCACTCGATCTGCCACTGCCGAAGCAGGTATTTGGACATCCGTGGCTGCTGCAGGGCGATGGAAAAATGAGTAAATCCAAGGGAAATGTACTCTATGCGGATGAGCTCGTCGATTTCTTTGGTGTGGATGCCGTGCGCTATTTTGTGCTTCATGAGATGCCGTTTGAGAATGATGGCGTGATCTCCTGGGATCTGCTCGTAGAACGTATCAATTCAGACCTTGCAAATACGATGGGTAATCTCGTCAATCGTACCATTTCTATGAGTAACAAATATTTTGACGGCGTTGTGACTTCTACAGGCGTGACCGAAGAAGTAGACGCTGATCTGAAGAAAGTAGCGACAGAGACGAGACAGAGAGTCGAAGATAAGATGAAGGATCTGCGTGTCGCAGACGCGATCACAGAGATCTTCAATCTGTTCAAGCGCTGCAATAAATACATTGATGAAACGACACCGTGGATTCTGGCAAAGGATGAGGCAACAAAGCCCCGTCTGGCAGAGGTATTGTATAATCTCGTAGAGGGCATCAGCATTGGTGCAACATTATTAAAGAGTTTTATGCCTGAGACATCTGCAAAGATTCTCGCACAGTTGAACGCAAAAGAGATCCCGTATGATGAGCTGGATCAGTTTGGTGCATATGTGAGCGGTACGAAGGTGACAGATTCACCGGAGATCCTGTTCGCGAGACTGGATATCAATGAGGTGATGGAGCGTGTGAATGAGCTGCATCCGCCTGTCAAGGAAGAAGCTCCGGCAGAGCCTGTGATCGACATTGAACCAAAGGATGAGATCACTTTTGAGGAATTTGGCAAGATGCAGTTCCAGGTCGGAGAGATCATCGAGTGTAAAGCAGTCGAGAAATCGAAAAAACTGCTTTGTTCACAGGTGCGTATCGGCAGTCAGACAAAGCAGATCGTATCTGGTATCCAGAAGGCATATAAGCCGGAGGAGATGGTCGGCAAGAAAGTCATGGTATTAGTGAATCTGAAGCCTGCGAAGCTCGCCGGAGTATTATCCGAGGGTATGCTGCTGTGTGCAGAGGATGAGAACGGCGAACTGTCACTGATGGTACCTGAGAAGAAGATGCCTGCGGGCGCAGAGATCTGCTAAGAGATAGAGATAGGAACCAAAATTATTGAAATCAGATCGAAGCACTTGTTGCCAAGATCGTGAGAGAGGAATCAAAAAATGATTTTCGAGACACATGCTCATTATGATGATGAGCAATTTGCCGGGGATCGGGGGGAGCTGCTTGCACAGCTCCCTTCTCTTGGTATAGGAAAAGTAATCGATGTAGCATCTACCATCCCATCCATCGATCAATGTGTGGAACTGGCGCGTGCTTATGACCATGTCTATGCCGCAGTCGGTGTACATCCGAGTGAGCTAAAAGGCATGGATGAAGCTGTGATTGACCATATGCGTGAGCTGACAGCATGGGAAAAGACTGTCGCGATCGGTGAGATCGGGCTGGACTATTATTGGGAAAAAGATCCGGATGAGCAGCAGAATCAGCGTGACTGGTTTGTAAGACAGATGGAGCTGGCACGTGAAGTATCACTGCCGGTCATTATCCACTCTAGGGATGCTGCGGAGGACACTTATTCACTGATGCGGGACATTCATGCACAGGAGATCCCGGGTGTGATCCACTGCTATTCCTATTCCCCCGAAATGGCACGTGAATATATCAAAATGGGATATTATATCGGTGTGGGCGGGGTCGTCACATTCAAAAACGCCAAAAAGCTCGTACAGACAGTAGCAGAGACACCGATGGAGCGCATATTACTAGAGACAGACAGCCCATATCTGACACCAGAGCCGCATAGAGGCAGGAGAAATGATTCACGGGAACTGGTCTATGTAGTAGAAAAGATCGCGCAGATCAAAGGGCTCACGCCGCAGGAGATCGAGGACGCGACGTGGAAGAATGCCCAGGGATTATTTCATAGGACAGCAGAGAAAAACGCAGATGATCGGAGGAACGATGGCATATTTAGGTGAACCACAGCACACGATCGCAGTGTTGCAGAAATATAATTTTCATTTTCAGAAGAAATTTGGACAGAATTTTCTGATTGACACACATGTACTCGAGCGTATCATCGACGAGGCAGGGATCACAAAGGATGATTTTGTGGTGGAGATCGGACCTGGTATCGGTACAATGACACAGTATCTGTGTGAGGCAGCAGGCGCTGTGGCGGCTGTAGAGATCGATAAAAATCTGATCCCGATACTGGCGGACACACTCAGTGAATATGATAATGTAGAAGTCATCAACAACGATATTTTAAAGGTCGATATCGCTGCACTGGCAAAGGAGAAAAACGGCGGCAGACCGATCAAGGTCGTGGCGAATCTGCCCTATTATATCACGACTCCGATCATCATGGGCTTGTTCGAGAGCCATGTGCCGATCGAGAGTATCACAGTCATGGTGCAAAAGGAAGTCGCTGATCGTATGCAATGCGGCCCCGGCAGCAAAGATTATGGTGCGCTGTCACTCGCAGTACAGTATTATGCCAAACCGGAGATCGTAGCGATCGTACCGCCGAACTGCTTTATGCCGCGCCCGAATGTTGGCAGTGCAGTCATCCGGCTGACGAGGCATGAGAGTGCACCGGTGGATGTCGCAGACGAGCGGCTGATGTTCCGATTGATCCGCGCATCGTTTAACCAACGCAGAAAAACACTCGTCAACGGATTGAAAAATTCATCAGATTTGAACTACACAAAAGAACAGATCGAGACAGCGATCACAGCGATCGGGCAGCCGCTCACGATCCGCGGAGAGGCGCTGACACTCGAACAATTTGCACAGCTGGCAAACGAACTCGGAGCACTTTCATAAAAGTGCTCCTTTTTTCATATACTTGTACCATTCTTTTCATAATAGGTGATTGCGAAACGATATGTGTCGCAACTATCTATCGCAAGAGTTAAAAAGGGGGTATCGGTATGTCTGAAAAGATCAAGACAGGAATTGCTGTTTTTCTGATCATCATTATTCTTCCATATATCATTACATATGCGCTGCAGGGCAGGCAATTATTTAATGTCACAGGCATAGAAAAAACTGGTGAGAGCACTGGTTTGGGGCAGCAGGATGCGCAGGAGCCGACAGAGACACTGGCTGGTATTCTGGCTGGGCAGATCAGTATGGAGCTGCCAGAGGATGCGATCCGGGCACAGGCTGTACTCGTGAGGACGGAATACGTGCGCAGAGAGCAGGCTGGGGAGCAGCAGGAGCAGAGCAGGTCACTCGATGAGCTCACTGCGCTCTGGGGCAGTGAGCATGTGAGAGAATATTACGAGATCGCCAAAGCTGCTGTGACGGATACCGTGGGAGAGATCCTCACCTATGATGGAGAACCGATACAGACGGCATATCATCAGGTCAGCGCAGGAGCTACACGTACCATGGATGAATTAAACGGAGTAGCCACACCTTATCTGCAGTCGGTTATATGTGGAACAGATATTACGTCGCCGGATTATCTGACAGTGCGTTTTTTCTCCTATGAGGAATTGATGCGTGCATTGGATATCACAAAAGAGGATGATCTGCGCTCCATCACGCAGACATCGGATGAGACAGGTTATGTGTCAAATGTAATCATCGGCGAGAAAGAATTCTCCGGTGATGTGTTCCGCCGGCTGCTTGATCTGCCTTCGCCCTGTTTTTATATCAAGGAAGTAGAAGGCCAGATCCGTATCGTGGTCAAAGGAAAGGGACATGGCATCGGCATGAGCCAGTATGCGGCAGCAGAACAGGCAGAGGAAGGAGCCTCCTATCAGGACATTTTGAGTTATTTTTTTCCAGGTACGATATTAGAACAAAATTGACAGAAAAGAATATAAAATAAAAGCACTGTATAAACTCTGAAATTCCGGCAATACTAGGACTATCAAACTTAGAAAGATGGTGGTAAGGGATGAAGGAGAGAAAAACAAGCAAAGTGACCGGGCAGAAGCAGATCATAATCGCAGGCTGTCTGATGCTCATTCTCGTCACATGTCTCACAGGGCTGTATATCGCCAAACGGATGGAACAGCCAAATAGAGAAACACAGATTGCCGAAAATAATGAAAAAATCAGTGAGGATGCGGACATCGAGCCGATTGAAAAGGTAGATTCCGTGATTCTTCCCGAAACGTGGGATACCGATGAAGTAGAAGAAAAACCGCAGATTGAGCCAAAAGAAGATGTAGAAGAAAACAATGACATGGATGTGGCTGAGGAACCGGTTGAACAGCCGGCCACGCCGGTAGGAGGTTCTGCCGTGACAGTCGAACAAGAGGCACCTGCGCTGCAATTTGGCGGCGAGCTGCAGTGGCCGGTAGAAGGCAGTGTACTGATGAACTACAGCATGGATCAGTCGATCTATTTTGCGACACTGGATCAGTATAAGTATAATCCGACGATGATCATCGATGCACAGTGTGGAGATGCTGTGGCAGCAGCGGCAGCAGGCACGATTACACAGATTAAAGAGGATGCGCAGACAGGGCTGACTGTCAGCATGGACATCGGAGACGGCTACGAATTGTCTTATGGACAGCTTCAGGATCTGAACTTCAAAGAGGGTGCACATCTGGATGCAGGTGATGTGCTCGGTACCGTGGCACCCGCGACCAAATACTATTCGCTGGAGGGAGACAACCTGTATTTTGCACTGACAAAAGATGGAACACCTACAGATCCGACAGAATTTCTTCCGCAGTAGTACAAGTGCAAATCTTGATTTTTCCGTCAATTCTCTGTATACTAAAATTCAGTGAAGCTCTAAAAAGTTCTTAAAGGAGATCATTGTTTTGAACCAGACGGAGAATGCTCAGATGATCGCGCTCATGGAGCATGCGGTAGAAAATCTGAGAGAGCATACGCAGGGAACATTGCAGGATTGTGAACAGATTCTGGAATATGGCAAACAGAATAACAATGACATGTATTTAGGCTTTGCACACTATTACAGTGGCGAGGCCTATTACACGTTAAATAATGTCGAAAAAGTACTCTACC
Source organism: bacterium (assembly GCA_050874485.1). GTDB lineage: Bacteria > Bacillota > Clostridia > Lachnospirales > Lachnospiraceae > W0P33-017. The sequence continues at coordinate 551 of JBNMKT010000104.1, read as the reverse complement.
ATATCTCGCAGGCAATCGGTTATCTCGAACGGGCAAATGCGTGGGAGCTGGTCGCCAGAGCATATAATCTCACGGGTATTACGTCCATCGCCATCGGAAACGCAGCGTTCGCCATGAACTATTATGTACAGGCACTCGCGTGCTGCCGCAGAGAGGGATTGCTGCCGCTGGAGAATACGGTCTGCATCAATATCGGCATGCTCTACTACAGTTATGGTGAGTATGAGAAGGCGAGAAGCTATTTTTCTGACTCGCTGCACTATCTGCAGCAGCATCCGGAGACAGAAAATTATTATCAGTGTGTGGCAGTCGATTATATCGGACTCGGTCGCTGTGCGCTGCACACCGGTGATCCCGTGACAGCGCAGGCATGTGAGCAGCAGATGGATGAGGTCTGCAGTGCACATATGGATATGGATGACTACAGCTTTCTGACATTCCGGGCGGCGCTGTATCAGGCGATAGGAGACGAAGCACGCACAGAGCAGTGTATTGAGCAGATCCATGAAAACCTGGGACAGCAGATACGGATCATGGATTATTTTGAGGAT
>JBNMKT010000103.1:0-9543 GCA_050874485.1 bacterium | reverse complement strand
GAAGGCTCAAATGTCATCTTGACATGTCCGTACTGTCCATGTCCGCCGGACTGCTTTTTATACTTATACTCAACATCTGCTTTCTTGCGGATCGTCTCGCGGAATGCTACCTTCGGACGTGACAGTTCGATCTCTACCTTGTATTTTGTGAGCAGCTTGCTCGCTACGACGTCTAACTGCTGTTCACCGATACCATAGAGGAGTGTCTGACCATTCTCACTGTCGTTGACTGCCTTGAGCGTCATATCCTCCTGCATCATCTTCTGTAATGCTTGGGAGATCTTGTCTTCATCGCCCTTATTCTTTGCTTTATAACGCATGTATGTATAAGGGGTCGATGTCGCAGTACGGATGTATACGATCGGATTTGCCTTTGTTGACAGGGAATCTGTCGTAGCTGCGGTTGTCAGCTTCGCGAGTGCACCGATATCTCCGGCATGGAGTTCTTTGACTTCCTCTGCCTTAGAACCACACATCACATACAGTTTGCCGATCTTTCCTTCCACATCCTTATGATGATTATACATCATGTCATCCGTCTTTATGACTCCGGAATTCACCTTGATGAGTGAATATTTTCCGATAAACGGATCGACGATCGTCTTGAATACATAAGCTGACTTCGGCTTTGCAAAATCATAATCTGCCTCAAATACTTCGTTTGTCTTGGCATTGATACCTGCGCATGTGCGCTTGTCCGGGCTCGGCAGGTATTTTACGATATCGACCATGAGTGTATACATACCGCGTGCCAGTACATTCGATTCCATCAGTACAGGAACGATGCTGCCCTCTGCCACATTCACACGGAGTGCCTGGCGGATCTCATCGTCTGAAAACTCCTCGCCGTTAAAATAGCGATCCATGAAATCTTCACTCGTCTCTGCAACGGACTCCATGAGTGCCTCCCGGCACAACTCAAGATTCGCCTGTGAGTAATCCGGGATATCACATTTTTCTACGGTGCCATCATCCTTCCAACGCTTTGCACGCTGCTGGATGACATTGACATATCCTACAAACTGCTCGTTCTCGCGGATCGGCAGATGGAACGGTGCGATCTTCTTGCCGTATAATGCCTGCAGATCCTCTACTACCTGACGGTAGCTCGCGTTATCTATATCCATATCGGTCACGAAAACCATACGCGGGAGCTTGTATTTCTCGCAGATCTCCCATGCCTTTTTCGTACCTACCTCGATGCCAGCTTTACCGGAAACAACGATGATTGCCGCGTCAGCCACAGCAGCTGCTTCCTCTACTTCACCCACGAAATCAAAATAACCGGGTGTATCCAGAATATTGATCTTACTTCCTTCCCATTCGATCGGGACTACAGATGTACTGATTGAAAATGACCGCTTGGTCTCCTCTTTATCAAAATCACTAATGGTATTTCCTTCACTGATCTTTCCCATGCGAGTTGTCTGTCCAGCAAGGTAAGCCATCGCTTCTACCAGGCTGGTCTTGCCCGCCCCTCCATGTCCTAAAAGTACCACGTTACGAATCTTGTCAGTTGTGTAAACGTTCATACAAATACCCTCCTTATCCATCCGCTGACCGATACCTGCATATCTTTTATCTGTATTTATCGATCCGGACCATCAATATATGTATATTTTACTAAAAAACGCTAAAAATTACAACTATTTTATTCATTTTTCACAAATAATTGTCGTTTTACTTTTTCGCTTTAAAGTGAGAATGTTTTGTGTTATACTAAAAATATATTGTTTGAGGCAATGGACAAACAGCGAAAGGAATGAAGATTGCTATGTCTTTTGAAAAAATAGGCTTTATCGGCCTCGGTCTGATCGGAGGCTCGATTGCAAAAACATTAAAACGTATCTATCCGGAGAAAAAGCTCTATGCGACATCCGGCCATCTGTCTACCGTGACAGAAGCGTATGAAGATCACACGATTGAAAACGATACCCTGTTATCGCTCGCCGAGATCGGTGACTGCGACCTGATCTTTTTATGCACCCCGGTGCAACAGAATCTGCAATATTTAAAAGAACTCAAACCATATTTAAAGGAAGGCGCGATCCTCACGGATGTCGGCAGTGTCAAATCAGACATCCATGCAGCAGCCGCACGCGAGGGACTCGAACACTGCTTTATCGGTGGTCATCCGATGACCGGTTCTGAAAAGACCGGCTATACGAACGCGACTGCATATCTGTTAGAGAACGCATATTATATCATCACACCGACACCTTACAGCCCCGCCGACAAAGTGACGGAACTGACTGAACTGGTGCGTGCACTTGGCGCGATTCCAATGGTACTCGACTATACGGCACATGATCACGCGACTGCTACGATCAGCCATCTGCCGCATATCGTCGCCGCGAGTCTCGTCAACCTCGTCGAACAGCAGGATGATGAACATGAGACGATGAAAACGATCGCTGCAGGCGGTTTCCGCGATATTACACGTATTGCCTCCTCCTCTGCCGTGATGTGGGAGAGCATCTGTCTGTCCAACCGCGCACAGATTTTAGAGATCATGGATCGTTTCAGTGACCAGCTCGCTCGTATCCGTGCCGAGATCGCAGACGCAGACGGATCTTCGATCAACGGCTTTTTCCAGTCTGCCAAGGACTACCGTGATTCGCTCACGATCAGCAAATCCGGCCCTCTGAAAAAAGTATTTGAGCTGTACTGCGACCTGATTGACGAGGCTGGTGGTATCGCTACGATCGCTACGATCCTCGCCAGCAACAATCTCAGCATCAAAAATATCGGCATCATCCACAATCGTGAATTTGAGGATGGTGTGCTGCGCCTGGAAATGTATGACGGTGATTCGCTGCAGAAATCAGTGGAATTACTGCGCAAATATCATTACACAGTATATGAACGCTAGATCCTACAGCACAGCACGGCACCGGATCTAATTTCCGAAAAATATAAATTGTGAAACGAAAGGAATACACTCATCATGGATATGCAACTCACAAAATCTGCCGGTCTGCGCGGAGAACTCGCGATTCCGGGCGATAAATCGATCTCCCACCGGGCCATTATGTTTGGCGCACTCTCAGATGGCACAACGGAGATCACGAACTTTTTACAGGGAGCTGATTGTCTGTCTACGATCTCCTGTTTTCAGGCGATGGGCGTCCCGATTGAAAACCACACCGACCGCGTACTGATCCATGGAGTTGGGCTTCACGGACTCACACAGCCAAAGCAGATGCTCGATGTCGGTAACAGTGGCACGACAACACGCCTGATCAGTGGTATCCTCGCCGGTCAGACTTTTTCTTCGACTTTAAACGGAGACGCTTCGATCCAGAAGCGCCCGATGAAGCGCATTATCGATCCACTCACACAGATGGGCGCCAATATCATCAGTTTACATAACAATGGATGTGCACCACTTGAGATCACCGGTGGACATCTGCATGGTATCGCCTACCAGTCACCGGTCGCTTCTGCCCAGGTCAAATCCTGCGTCTTGCTCGCCGGACTCTATGCAGATGGGATCACGTCCGTGACAGAACCCGCGCTCTCCAGAAACCATACCGAGCTCATGCTCTCCGGCTTCGGTGCACAGGTAGAGACAAGCGGTGTGACAGCTACTGTTCATCCGGAACCCAGACTGGTCGGACAAAAGATCGCCGTTCCCGGTGACATCTCATCTGCAGCTTACTGGATCGCGGCGGCGCTTGCCGTTCCACACTCTGAACTCTTATTGAAAAATGTCGGCATCAATCCGACACGTGACGGTATCCTGCGCGTGGTCGAGGCGATGGGCGCTGACATCATCCGGGAGAATATACGCTCCATCTCCGGCGAACCGGTATGTGATCTGATCGTGCGCAGCAGCTCCCTGCATGGCACCACCGTAGCCGGTGATCTGATTCCTACCCTGATCGATGAGATCCCTGTCATCGCAGTGCTCGCATGCTTTGCAGACGGCGATACAGTCATCCGGGATGCTCAGGAGCTCAAAGTCAAGGAATCCAACCGTATCGATACCGTGGTGGAAGGTCTGCGTGCCATGGGAGCAGATGCGACCGCTACGGATGATGGCATGATCATCCATGGGGGGAAGGCACTCCACGGCGCAGTGATTGATTCGCATCTCGACCACCGCATCGCGATGTCATTTGCAGTCGCCGGACTGATGTGTGAGGAGCCTACGACGATCCTCAATGCAGACAGCGTCGTGATCTCATATCCTGATTTTTACGAGTCTCTGGAAAAATTGAATCAATAATAAACGCAGAATAGCAAAAAACTCTTAGACCCGGATTTTTATCCGTGGTCTAAGAGTTTTTCAATTCTCGTATATTTGTACTACTTATACTTATCTGTCCAGATATTCCATCAGTTGCTGTATGCGCTCTTTCGTCATATGTGCTGCACGCTGATTGGCAAGCATCGTTTGTCTGGGATCTGTGTCATATTCAGTCTCTGTTTCTTTGATCTTCTGCTCTTTGTCTGCAATCCATGCCCGCTGCTCCTGCGTGAGCGTCTGCATCTGCTCCGTATCCAGGCAACGTTTCAAAACACTCCACAGGTCATTCAACACATAGTCCCACTCCTCATAGATTGACTTGGATGTCTCATTTAGCTGATCCTGACTAAGTGCATCATGGTTCATAGACTGCTCCATTGACGCTGTATCTTCACGCGTGAACTCATAACGATCCCTGAAATCTGCGATGATGTCATGACCGGCAAAGCCCTGCTCCTGCGGCTCATTGACTAACGCATATCCCGATAATTCTGTCGCATCCGTATCAGAAGGATCTGCCACCCAGGTTTGTATCTCTTCTGAGAGTTCTGCAAGTGGTGTGCCCGGCAGATACAGTAACAGTTCCTCTGTTCCTGCCAATCCGAATGCTTCTGTATATTCATATAACATCTGATCCTGTATCTTGGATGTACCAGGCTCCTGCTCATATGTGATCTGTGAAATCTGCAGGGAATAGGTATAGTCATCGACTTTCACCGGCTGCGCAAACGTACCCTGAAACTGTGACTCATATACCGTGCCATTGGGATATCCCTCGCCCACATCGCCCATATCACTGTCACTATACTCCCCTTCAAAACTGCCATCTGCGTGAATCTGCAGGCTCGTTCCCCATGCACCTGCACCACTGGCAAATAGAAAATCTGTGGTCTGAAGGTCTGCAAACGAAAATTCCGCATCTGATTCCTGTTCATCACCGACTTCCTGTGAAGGCGTATCATCATTGTCCTGTGTTGGTATCTCCTCCGTCTCCTGTGAAGATGCATCCTCACGATCCTGTGGCTGTACCTCCTCCGTCTCCTGCGCAGGTGTCACGTCACCTTCCTCTGGCGCAGAATCTGTCTGGCTGCCGCAGGCAGCCAGAAGAGCTGCCATACCCATTGCTAAAAATAGCCCTATTTTTTTCTTCATAAATAACTACTCCAACTCTGTTTCCTTTGTAAAAGGCAAATTATTCTCCCGGATTGAGCATTCCGTATATGTTGATCTTCATCTCATCATTGTTCGACAATCCGACAAACGATGCACCGCAGTGATACTTATTATCCTCAATGCTCTCGCAGTGTACGATACGGATCACTGTCTGGATGACCTCTTTTGTCCAGATCTTGATTCTGGTGTTGTACATCGCACCATTCTCAAGCCAGTACTCGGTGTCGAAACCGATACCTGAACTGGACAGATCCGTCACCTTCACATGTACCAGCTTCACAGTCGGCATACTGCTTTGATCCAGCCGCTCCATCTCGAGCGCAACATCCAGATCCAACCGTCTGTCCTTACGTTTTTCGTCCATTACAGTCTCCTCTCCTGTTTATCCACTATTATTTAGGCGTTTGCAAAGCTATTTATATGGTGTTTTTGAAACATGTGAGCACCAATGCTATGAATGGTTTTACATCCGTTGCATAGTATTATATGGCTTGCCGGCGGCAGGTGCAATAGTTCTCGTCAGATGCGACTTTTGTCCGGCGAAGTGCGAGCGAATTGATAACGTTTCTCGTAACATAACTGAAAGCCGAAGGCTATATGTGCGAAGGACATATCGAGCCGAGGCTGAAGAAACAGCGAGGCACCGCCGGGCAACCGGAGCAGCCTGATCGGGATACTATTGCAACCGACGCCGGGCAACGCGTTTTTAGATAGTTTTGCAAACACCTATTATCCACTGTTATTGTATAAACATCGCATCACCAAAACTGAAAAAGCGGTAACGCTCCTTCACGGCTTCTTCATAGGCATTCATAATATGATCCCTGCCTGCCAGCGCACTCACGAGCATGACTAATGTCGATTCAGGCAGATGGAAATTCGTAATCAGCGCATCAATCACCTTGAACTGATACCCTGGATAGATAAAGATATCTGTCCATCCACTCTTTGCCGTCAGAGTCCCATCACTCCCGGCTGCGGATTCCAGTGTACGGCAGCTCGTCGTACCGACGGCGATCACTCTGCCGCCCGACTGCTTCGTCTCATTGATCAGCTGTGCTGCTTCCTCTGTTACCTGATAATATTCCGAATGCATATGATGATCCTGCACATGTTCGACCTTCACCGGCCGGAATGTACCGAGTCCTACATGCAGCGTCACCTCTGCGATCTTCACGCCTTTTGCACGGATCTCTTCGAGCAGCTCCGGTGTGAAATGCAGTCCTGCCGTCGGTGCTGCCGCAGACCCGTCATATTTTGCATAGACCGTCTGGTAACGGTTCTTGTCCTTGAGCGTATGCGTAATATACGGCGGCAGTGGCATCTGCCCGAGCTGATCTAAAATCTCCTCAAAAATACCTTCGTAAGTAAACTGAATCAGCCGGTTGCCATCCTCTATGACATCTACGACCTCGCCGACCAGAATCCCGCCGCCAAACAGGATCCTGGTACCCACTTTTGCCTTTTTACCGGGTTTGACCAGTGTCTCCCAGATATCATTCTCCCTGCGTTTCAACAGCAGAATCTCTATCGTGGCACCGGTGTTCTCCCGCTCGCCGTACAGACGTGCGGGAATCACCCTCGTATTATTGATGACCAGACAGTCACCGGGATTCAGATACTGTGTAATATTGCGGAATACCTCATGCCGGATCGAGCCATCCTCTTTTCCGAGTACAAGCAGTCTGGAACTCGAACGATCCTCGAGCGGATCCTGCGCAATCAGTTCCTGCGGCAGATCGTAATAAAAATCTTTTACATCCATATTTGTTTCTTGCATCATTTGATTCTCCACTAAGCACGCAGTGTAATCTGTAAGGTACGCTCCAGATTCTTCAGGATCTTCTTGACAAATCCATCCATCATCTCACCGGTAAATTCTTCATCTTCCGGTGTAAATACAACAGAGAATGCCATGCTCTTCTTATCCGGGCCGAGCTGGATACCTTCATAGACATCGAACAATTCTACATCTGTGACATATTTGCATGACTCTTTAATACCATTCTCGATCTGTGCACAGGTAATATCCTTATCTACAACAAATGCAAAGTCACGTTTCTCTTCTGCATATTTCGGTAAAGGCTTAAATACCTGCGGCTTGCCATACCACTGGCTGAGTTCACGCACATCCAGTTCCATCACAAATGCCTGTACACGCATATCAAGTTCATCCTGAATCTCATAAGATACCTTGCCCAGATATCCGACACGGATTCCCTCACAAAAGATCTCTGCCGTCTGATACGGATGCAGATACGGCTTCATGGCGATCTCATAAGTAAAGCTTACACCCAGTGTCTTTGCAACCACTTCTGCGAGCCCCTTTAAGGTATAGAAAGACTCATTCTCTCCAAACACACCGACACACAATGTCTCGCGCTCATCCGGGTATGCAGTGAGCGGCAGATCCTTTGCAATGAAAATATTGCCCAGCTCAAAAATACGTCCCTCGAGAATACCCTTCTTCTGGTTTCTGGCGATCGCATGCATCATCTGCGGAGCCAGTGTGGTACGCATCAGCGACAGATCAATGTTGATCGGGTTGATCAGCTTGATCGCATGGCGCTCCGAAGCATCCTCAGGCAGACGCAACAGATCCAGATCGGAAGGTGAGAAGAAGGAATAATGGATTCCCTCGAAAGCGCCTGCCGCACAGAGTGCTTCCTTGATCTTCAGTTCGGACTTCTGCTTCAGGTTCAGTCCACCCAGTGTCACCTGTGCGGTCGGCATAAAGGTCGGAGTCACATGATCATAGCCGTACATACGGATCACTTCTTCCGCTACATCCGGATAGGAATCCATATCTTCACGATATGCCGGAATCTGTAACGTCAGCTCATCTCCATTAATCTGCGGTGCAAAATTCAGATTCGTCAGGATACGCAGGATTTCATCGGTCGGCACTTCGATACCGAGCACGCCGTTGACCTTCTTTACACTGACCTTCATCTCCTTGGGTTCAATCGAATTGCCGGTGTTCACTTCCACATGTGTGGCTGATACTTTTCCACAATTCAATTCTTCGATTAAATGTAATGCGCGCTTCATCGCCATCACAGTCGTATACTCATAAACACCCTTGGCATACATCGCACTGGAATCAGAAGCCTGTCCGAGTGCACGCGAGCTCTTTCGGATGTTATCACGCATGAATTTAGCAGCCTCAAACATCACCTCGTTTGTGCTGTCGAGGATCTCCGAATTCAGACCACCCATGATACCGGCGAGTGCTACCGGACGCTCGCCATCACAGATAACCAGATTCGACTCGTTCAGTGCAAACTCTTTCTCATCGAGTGTCGTGATCTTCTCACCCTCCTGTGCACGTCTGACATTGATCGCATTTCCCTTTAAGAATGCACCATCAAATGCATGCATCGGCTGTCCGAGTTCTTTTAAAATATAGTTGGTAATATCTACGACATTTGAGATCGAGCCGATTCCGACCAGTGCCAGTCTGCGGCGCATCCATGCCGGAGAAGGTGCGATATTGACATCGTACACGTAGTGCGCGATATAGCGGGGGCACAGATCCTGTGCTTCCACATTGACCGTAAAACCTTCTCTCTGTACCTCAGTCTCGGTATAGTCTAATGCCAGCTCCTTACAGGGCTTATTTAACACGGCAGCGACTTCACGTGCAATACCGTAGATGCTCTGGCAGTCCGGACGGTTTGCTGTGATCGCAATATCAAAGATCCAGTCATCCATTCCCAAGATCGGCTTTACATCTGCACCGATCTCAGCATCATCCGGCAACACGAGCAGACCATTGTATCCGGCTCCGGGATACAGATCTTCATTCAGTCCCAGTTCCGTACCGGAACAGAGCATGCCAAATGACTCATATCCACGCAGTTTTCCTTTTTTAATCGTCATCACGCCCTCGATGGTCACGTGATCTTTTGCAGTTGCATAAACGGTCGCGCCAACGAGTGCCAGCGGGAACTTCTTTCCTGCACACACATTGTCTGCGCCACAGCAGATCTGGAATGTGCCACGCGCTCCGGCATTTACCTCGCACAGGCTCAGATGCGTATCCGGGATCGGCTCGCATTTCTCAACCAGACCTACGACAACGCCGGAGATGTCTTTTCCGACCTCAATCAGTTCCT
>JBNMKT010000102.1:0-9582 GCA_050874485.1 bacterium | reverse complement strand
CACGATCATCGCGATCACCAGCGCCGCTATGCAGATCCTATCGATATTTTTATGCGTTGACATACGATAGCTCCTTTCTATTATCCCATGTAATCTCCGTTATAGCTGACGAGTACCGCGCTCTTTACCTGCGGCAGATCTGCCAGTTCATTGATAAAATCTGTGTTGTCATCCTGCAGACGGATCTCTAGGTTCAGCTCGATCAGACCTTTTTGTGCGGATTTGCTCTTGACCACGCAGCGCTTCGTCTTCTGATCCAGATATTCCCTTGCTCGCACTTCGCTCTCATGATCCTCACACTGAAGAACGACGATGTATGGATTGGTATGTGATTTTTTATTGACAAATACGATCAGTACAATACCGATCACGGCACTGCCAAATACAGCTAACGGAATCAGTCCTGCTGCCAGCACGATACCGACGGCGATCGACCAGAACAAAAATGCGATGTCGAGCGGCTCTTTGATCGCAGTACGGAAACGCACGATAGAGAGCGCACCGACCATACCAAGTGACAGAACGACGTTACTCGTCACTGCGAGGATCACGAGCGTCGTGATCATGGTGAGCGCAATCAGTGTCACGCCAAAACTCGAAGAAAACATCACGCCTGCAAATGTCTTCTTATATACAAAATAAATAAACAGTCCCAATGCGAATGCGAGCAGCAGCGCCAGTGTCATGTCTAACAGGCTCACGCTCGTCACATTCTCCAAAAAGCTAGATTTAAAAATATCATTAAATGTCATGTTATTGATTCTCCTTTATATTTTTTGATTAACCATACATGCGGCATGCCGCATATTTTGAAAATGCACTGAGCTGTCTGCTGCCCAGCTGAACTGCATCCCGGATCACCGATGGCAAGTATTCATCCCATTTGACCTCGAGGATCGTCTCACCCGCGCCCGCCGGTATCGTGATGCAGTCTGGATTTAGAAAATCCGTACACAGCAGCCCGGTGCGGATATTATAGTCCAGTGTCACACGCACATTTCCAGGTGCATACACAAACGGCTCTCTCGTGTAGTCCACGATCGTTTTCGGCCGCAGTCCCTGACTGTTCATCTTGACATACAGCTCCTGCACGAGTGGCCGGTCCGACTCGATCATCCATGAGAGATCTCCGTCCACGATCCGCTGCGCTTCATCTGCCGTGATCCGTGTACGGTCCTTCGTACCGAGTCCGTTCCACTTGCTCTTTTTCTCCAAAAGGATCTGATCTGTATTGCCATTATAATAACGGATACGGAACTTCTCTCTGCGGTTTACGCCATCGAGCTTCTCACGCAGTGCCTTATCTGAAATATTATCAAAATACAGGCTGCGGATCAGATACCTGCCATCTTCGGCATTGGCATCAACCTGTGCGACTGCCCGCAGACGCTGGCGGATCGCGATCTTATCTGCATTGTTGATGATATGTTTCCACTCGTGGCGATAGTTTGCTTCATCCATGTTTCTCACTCCCCTTTCATACCCAGCTTGTTACAGTTCCTTTTTTTCTGATCTGCACTGATTGTAACTGTCCTTGCTGAAATGAAACTGAAAAAACGCACGATTTCCTCCGAATTCACAAAAACATCACAGTTATGCCCCTCCACATTGCCTTTCCTGCGATTTTTTACTATAATACAGCTATGAAACTACTGATTATCGAAGATGAAAAAACACTGGCAGAATCGCTAAAGACACTGCTGGAATCCAAACATTTTGAAGTAGATGCGGTATATGATGGAAAAAACGGACTCGCCTACGCGCTGCTGGGCATCTATGATCTGGTGATCCTCGATGTCATGCTGCCCGGTATGGATGGCTATCAGGTCGCCAGAGAGATGCGGCGTGAGAAATGTGGTACACCGATCCTCATGCTGACCGCGCGTTCTGCGCTGGAGGATCGTATTGAGGGTCTGGATGCGGGAGCTGACTACTACCTGTCCAAACCATTTGATACGAGAGAATTGCTCGCCTGTGTCAATGCACTGCTGCGGCGTCAGGGCGCACAGGTCGATGAATTAAGCTATGGCAGGACGGTTCTCGATCTTTCCTCAGGCACACTCGCCTGTCAGGAGGCATCCATCCGTCTGTCTGCCAAGGAATTTGAGATCATGCGTCTGCTGCTGCAGAACCCATCCCGAAATCTGTCCAAAGAGACGATCCTCTCCCACGTATGGGGCTATGACTCAAATGCGGTGGAAAATCATGTGGAAGTCTACGTCGGATTTTTGCGCAAAAAATTAAACGCGATTCATTCCGACATTTCAATCATAGCGATCCGCAGACTCGGTTATCATCTGGAGGTGAATGACGCTTGATCAAGAAGCTCAAACGCAAATTTATCTGTATGAACCTGACGGTGATCTCGCTGATCCTGATCGCCATTTTATGTACGATCATCTACAGCACCAGTCACAACCTCACGCAAAATGATCTGGATCTCATGCACAGACTGGCACTCGAACCACCGCAATCTGCCCAGCCCGGGCTGCCGGATGACCGCCCGCCGGAAGATCTGCGCCACTCTTATCTGATCATACACCTGAATGCACAGGGCGAGATCACCGCGGCCGAAAATGTACGTTTCTCTCTTTCAGATGATACGGATTATGAATCGCTGATCCATGCCGCCCAGAACGCTAAAACATCTGCATTCCCCGGCACCGGTATGCCCATTCCAGACAGCGATGAGACAATCGAAACCGGACGGTTATCTACGCAGCAGTTACGCTTTCTGCATATGCATAATAACCAGTCCGGTGAAACTTATGTCTTTTTAGATATCTCCGGTTCCCAGGCAATCCTCGCCACGCTCGCGCGCAACTGCCTGTTCATCGGACTGGGCGCGTTCGCGGCATTTTTCCTCATCAGCGTCTGGTTCGCCCGCTGGGCGGTGCGCCCGGTCGAGACTGCCTGGGAAGATCAAAAACAGTTTATCGCAGATGCCTCTCATGAGCTGAAAACGCCACTCACAGTCATCCTGACGAATGCCCAGCTGCTGCGCTCGCCCGACTTTGACGAGACACAAAAACAGCGCTTTTCCGATAATATCATGGATACTGCCCTGCGGATGCGCACACTGATTGAGGGGCTGCTCGATCTCTCACGCGCAGACCGCGGCATGCTGCACGGCGATGTGACGGATCTGGACTTTAGCGAACTGGTCGAACAGCAGCTCTGCATATATGAACCAATCTATTTTGAGCATGGTCTGACACTGCAACAGGAGCTGGCTGATCATATACATGTCAGCGGCAGCTCCACACAGCTCACACAGGTTCTCGATATTCTGCTCGACAACGCCGATAAATATGCCCTGCCCGCATCACAGATCCGGGTAAAACTGGAGGCGTCGCACCACAGTTGTCTGCTGTCCGTGACGACTGCCGGAGAGCCACTGAGTCCGAAAGACCAGACTGCGATCTTCAAGCGCTTTTACCGTGTGGACCAGTCACACAGCGACTCTGGCAGCTATGGTCTGGGACTCTCGATCGCAGACACGATCGTGCGCGCACATCACGGTGAGATCTATGCGCGCGGCGGCGCAGGTGAAAACACCTTTTTTGTGCGGCTGCCGTTAGATCATCCGAATCGGTAAGCAAACTGGATAGAGACACAAAATATGAAGTTCGATTTTATGAATAAGACTAGCTGGAAACCATTGACGTGTTGGAACATATTACAGACAATTCAAAGAACTAACATCTTACATCCAATTACCGTCAGCTTCCAGCAGCTTCTTCACCAGCGTATCTTTGAGAACAGTAAAAGCCGGAATAAAGCCATCGCGTATCAGCACTATCATTTCATCTACTTCATCTTCATTATATATATGAACAGAAGTATTTCTCTTTTTTAACATGAGCAGCCATATTTCAGGATCATTGATAAATCCGACTTTATAAGCAAGCTGCAAAATTTCACGCGGAGATCCGGTAGCTGCTTCTGCCACACTATGCATTCTCATAATTTCCTGTAATGCTTTCCACGCAAGTTCAAAAGTAAGATTAAATTGTCCGATAATTCCTGTGCGGTATATATCATTTGTTTCAGCCATCTTAAAATCAGCATTTGCCAATATCGCCAGACAATTTGTAAAGTTATCAAGCTTTTTCATAGATCACAACCCCATCCTTTTCTATTTCTTCTTTTAATTCACTTGAAATTGGTAGATCAGCCTGTACAATATCAAACATCAGGAGAGAATGCGTTTTTTCCTTAACATCCCAATAAAAGTCATCAAAATTCCCGCCGTATACAGCGATATCTATATCGCTTCGTTCTGCATTCGTTCCTCGTGCACGAGAACCAAACAGAACGATTTTTTTAACAGAATTTTTTTGAGCGAAAGAACAGAGCTCCCTCACTATCCGATCCGGTAAATTATATTTCATATTCAGCACTACCTCCTCTATATCGTTATCTATTGTATCAAAAATAATACAAAAATGTAAAGATATATGCGTTGATTAAGTCGATGCGCGATCGCACGGAGCCGTAGCGGTGCATGGTGATGCGCTTCAGATCGGATTTCTTATTTATTTATATTTTTTGTGAAAATTCTATTGATTTTTTATAGAAATTTAATAAACAATAATGGTATAATGGTTTCTACGGTTCAAACACCGCAAGACCATGTACCATAGGTATGAAAAGGAAAGGAGGATTCCAATGAAGAAGCTGGAGGATTATGTCAGAACAATCCCGGACTTTCCGGAGCCCGGCATTATGTTTCGTGACGTAACCAGTATTTTGCAGGATGCAGACGGTTTTCAGCTGGCGATCAACTCACTGCTGGAGCTTGTGAAGGATGTTCCCTGCGATGTCATTGCCGGTGCGGAATCACGCGGATTTATCTTCGGTGCCCCACTCGCCTACGCAATGAAAAAGCCGTTTGTGCTGATTCGCAAAAAGGGAAAACTGCCCTGCAAAACCGTTTCCGCGTCCTATGAGTTAGAGTATGGTTCCGCGGAGATCGAAATGCACGCGGATGCCATCAAGCCCGGTCAGAAAGTTATCCTGGTCGATGATCTGATCGCCACCGGAGGTACGATTGAGGCAGGCGCAAAGCTGGTAGAGCAGCTTGGCGGCGAGGTCGTCAAGATTGTATTTCTCATGGAGCTGGCAGGACTGCACGGTCGTGACAGACTGGCGAAATACGATGTCGCTTCCGTCATTTCCTATGAAGGAAAATAGGAAGCCCACAGATGGCTATCGGCAATTGCTTAGCCATCCACGTAAAACGGAATCAGGAAGTTAAGTAACCCAAGAGGAGAAACACACAGAAAGGAATAGTTACATCATGGAACGTTTTTTCAAACTGAAAGAAAACAACACAGATGTCCGCACCGAGGTTATCGGCGGTATCACAACATTCATGACAATGGCGTACATTCTGGCAGTCAATCCGACGATGCTGTCCGCAGCAGGTATTGATCCTACTGCTGCATTGATTGCCACCTGTCTGGCATCATTTGTCGGCACCATGTGTATGGCACTCATGGCAAATTATCCGTTTGCCCTCGCACCCGGTATGGGTCTGAATGCCTACTTTGCATACACCGTATGTATCGGTATGGGATATGACTGGAGAGTCGCACTCGCCGCAGTTGCTGCTGAAGGCGTGATCTTCATCGTTCTCTCACTGACCAATGTCCGCGAGGCGATCTTCAATGCGATCCCGAGCACACTGAAAAAAGGTGTCAGCGCCGGTATCGGTCTGTTCATCGCATTTATCGGTCTGCAGGGTGCAAAGATCGTTGTCAACAGCGATTCTACACTGCTGACTTATGTCAACTTCCGTGCAAACTTCCACACAGAGGGTATCTGTGCGATCCTTGCACTGATCGGATTATTTATCATCATCGTACTGCACATCAAAGGTGTAAAAGCCTCCATCCTCATCGGCATCATCGCTACATGGGTTCTCGGTATGCTGGCACAGGCAACCGGACTGTATCAGGTGACACCGGATGCCGGCTTCTACTCTCTGTATCCTTCCTTTGGTATCACAGATTTCTCAAAATTCGGTGAGACGTTCGGACAGGTATTCAAGGCAGATTTCTCAGGTGTGAGCATCGCGAACTTCATCGTCGTACTGTTCGCATTCCTCTTTGTAGATATGTTCGATACAATCGGAACACTCGTCGGTGTCGCTACCAAGGCAAAGATGCTCGATAAAGACGAGAAGCTCCCCCGTATCAAGCCCGCTCTGCTGGCTGACGCGATTGCTACACTCGTCGGTGCGATCTTCGGTACATCTACCACTACGACTTATGTAGAGAGCTCTGCCGGTGTCGGTGCAGGTGCGAGAACTGGTCTGGCTTCTGTTGTGACTGGTCTGCTGTTCCTGCTCGCGATCTTCTTCGCTCCGATCTTCACGGCAGTTCCCGGATTCGCTACCGCTCCGGCACTGATCTTCGTAGGATTTTTGATGGTAACAGCGATCGTCGATGTAGATTTCAGCGATCTGACCGAATCGATCCCCGCTTATCTGTGTCTGCTCGCTATGCCCCTGATGTACAGTATCTCAGAGGGTATCGCAATCGGTGTGATCTCTTATGTAGTCATCAACTTATGCTGCGGAAAGTCAAAGAAGATCACTCCGTTAATGTATGTATTGACACTTCTGTTTATTGCAAAATATATCTTCCTGTAAGATAGAACAAGCAAATAAAAGATAGTAAAAAAAGCTGCGGTCGTTCAAAACCGCAGCTTTTTATATGCCTATATAATTTGTCCTACCAGCGCATCCAGCTGTCTGCAGGCCGCCTCGATATCATCTGCCGCAAAGATCGCACTGACAAGTGCGACTCCATCCATGCCAAGACCGGCCAGCTGCAGCATGTTCTGCTCTGAGATGCCACCGATCGCCACAACCGGGATCTGTACCGTCTGACAGATCTCCCGCAGCGTCTCCCGGGAAGTTGCAGACACATTCGTCTTGGTCGCGGTCGTAAACATCGCGCCCACGCCCAGATAATCAGCTCCGCTCTCCTGTGCCTGCAATGCTTCTGCGACGCTGTGCGCCGATACGCCGATCATCATCGCATCGCCGACTCTGCGACGCACATCTGCGACTGACATATCATCCTGCCCGACATGTACACCGTCTGCTCCCACAGCCAGCGCGATATCCACATTATCATTGATGATAAACGGTACATGATAGCTATGGCACAATGTGCGGATCTGCTTTGCCTCTTCTAAAAATGTCTCTGCATCCAGATCCTTTTCCCGCAGCTGGACACAAGTCACGCCACCTTTTAATGCTGCCTCCACCTGTTCGTACAAGCTCTGTCTGCCGACCCATGCGCGGTCTGTCACCGCGTAGAGACGCATCATTTTCTTTTCACATCTCATCGTCGTTCCTCACCCATTCACACGCTTTACATAGTCTGCGACCTGATCGAGTACCATCTGCATCAGCCGCTGTCTCGCCTCCACGCTCGCCCATGCAATATGTGGTGTGATAATCAGCTTACGGCTGTCTGTGATCTGTAACAGCGGGTGATCCGCTGCGATCGGTTCTTCACAGAGTACATCCAGGCCTGCGGCTGCGATCTCACCGCCTTGCAGGGCCTCATACAGATCCTGCTCGACCACGATCGGGCCGCGTCCGAGATTTAAGAAAATACATGTGGGCTTCATTTTTTCGAATGCCGCGCGGTTCATCAGATTCTGTGTATGCTCATTGAGCGGCGCATGTACAGAAATAATATCCGATGTCGCAAGCAGTGTATCCAGATCCACCTGTTCATATCCATCCTGCGGTGCTGCCCCGGATGCCGAATAATAGATGACATGTGCGCCGAATGCCTGTGCGATCTGTGCAACACGCCTGCCAATCGCACCCAGACCAATGATACCCCAGGTTTTGCCGGAAAGTTCGGTAAATGCCTCGTCAAAATGTGTGAAGATTGGGTTCTTTGCATAGTCTCCGCACTTGACATAATCGTCATAATAGCGCAGCTTTTCCATTACATAAAACAGTAATGCAAACGTATGCTGGGCCACAGTCTCCGTCGAATACCCGGCTACGTTATGCCACTCTATCCCACGTTTATCCAGATAGTCCTTATCCAGATTATTCGTTCCAGTCGCCGTCACACAGACCAGCTTCAGCTGATCCGCCGCCCCGATCGTCTGCTCATTGACCGGTACTTTATTAACAATGATCACCTCTGCATCCCCGATGCGCTCCGGCACCTGTTCAGGTGCAGAATATTCATAGCGCACGACCTCACCCAGCGCTTCAAAGCCTGACAGATCGACATCCGTGCCTACTGTCTGCGCATCCAAAAATACAATTTTCATGCCTGCTTCCTCCTGTTGGTTTCTCTAATATCTTCTGCGCTCAATTCCCATCTCGAGATAATAACGCGTCTTGTCATCATACATCTTCCACTCTGCATCCGTCAGCAGTGGATCCAGATCCTCCGGTGTCTGCGCCTGCCAGGTAGCTCCGATCGCCAGCACTACCTGTCGGTTTTTCGCATTTTCACGCAGTTTTTCTACCAGCTGCTCAAAATCATCTTCCTTCACAGCCGGGCATACTGCCAGCAGCTCATCGCCTCCGATACGGAATAATTCTTCTTTCGGAAACGTATCTCTCAGACTGTCTGCCGCATTGCGGATCAACCGGTCTCCGGCACGGTGTCCCTGCTCGTCATTCACCTTTTTTAATCCGGTAATATCAGCGTATACCACACCGATACTGCTCGCACGATCCAGTTTTTCCACATATTTCTCATAGGCAAAGCGGTTGCCCAGCTTTGTGAGCTGATCGTGATAGCTCATGTCCTGCAACTGCCGAACCAGATTTCGCCGCTTGATAGAAGACACCAGAAAATGTCCCATGATCTGCAGCATATCTGCCGTGTATTCAAACGACAGATCGTGACCCGGATTGTCCACACCATAAAAAGCAATGACCCGTCCCTCATCATAGAGTGGTACAACAACGAGTGAATGTATGTCCTGCCGCTTCAGATTCTCATACTGCAACGGATCACTCTCCTTGATATCATCCAGATCACGGATCACAATATGGCGGTTCTCCGAAAAGCTGTCATACCAGTGTGCGCATACCTCAGCCGGCACATCCTGCAGCAGATCCTTAACCGGTATGACGCCCTCTGCTACCCATTCATAGGTATTGTCATCACCACCAGTCTCATTTTTTTCAAATATATAGGTGCGCTCACCATTCAAAAATTTTCCTAAATATTCCAATATAATAGCTATCGATCCATCCGGCGTGGGCGCATTCAAAGCAACTCTCAACCCCTGATTCACATGTGCTTCCATGCTCTCATAGGTACGGATAACTCCCCTCTGCTGATCATCCTGATAGTTTTCGTTTCTTTCGTATTCAACCATGCGAGATTTCCTCCTATGTGAATTTATCTTATTATTTTATCACACTCAGATAGGTAGCACAACACATCCTGTGTCCGAATATTTTTAAAATTTTTGTGTTTTTATCATTTCTATAGGTGATTGCGAAACTATTTTTGTCATGTCTTTGGTCATGCAAGCACATTGTTAAGAGGTCGCAGCTCCCGCAAGCATATCTGTTTT
>JBNMKT010000101.1:0-9622 GCA_050874485.1 bacterium | reverse complement strand
CTCATGCTCATTCTTTTTCGTGTGCATGTTCGCATTACATTCACGGAACTTCTCCGTAAACCAGCTGCGCAGTTCCCGCACAGACCCCGCATGCATGATCTCTGTCAGATAATCGGCACGGTCATCAAAATGATACGTCATGCCACCGCTCAGATATGTCTCATGCTCCGCAAACAAGACAAACTCCAGTGTTTTCAGCCGGATACTGTCGGGCTTTTCCTGATAGTTTTCTGCCATCCAGTCAAAATAGCGTGCCGCAGCCCTGCTGCACTCCTCTGAGGTGCCATCACGAAGCCGTTCAAACAGATCATTTTCCAGATCCACGCGATACTCATCATCATATCGGCACTGGATCGGCAGGTCATCCACATGTGCCACACTACCGTTGGAATTGTCCAGTGCTTTGAGCGCTTCTTCATAGGAATCCATACTGTCCATGAGTTTCCGGATCGAACCGATACCGATACGAAAGCTGATATCGATCTCTTTTTTCAATCTTCTGGTAAGTGCGCGGCAGGTATCGATCATATCGATACGCTCCTCATAGGTCACCTGCTGCTTTGCACATGGCAGAAATACAGGCACTTTATTGGATATCACCGCTCCGACCACACAGTTCCACTGCTCTTTTAATAATTCACGGAACTTCTGATAGTTTTTCTGCATGCGCACACTCGCTCCGACCGCATTGGTCATCTGTCTGCCATGCTGGTCATCTCCCATGGCAAATGCCATCATACATCCGTAATCCGTCTCCAGTCCGAGCAGTCTCTTATAATTCTCCACATCCTCCTGCGCATACTCGTTAAACATCGTTGCGTAGATAAAGCCGTTTTCAATAATCGGTGTGACCGATTCCATCTTCTCACGGATAAACAGGTCCTGACTGCGTTTCTTTCTGCGCGAATCGATACGTCCGATCGCGCGCCGCACGACCTCGCAGATCGACAGCTTATCAAATGGCTTCGTCATATATTCGAGCACACCCAGATTCACGGCCTCTTTGGCATAGTCAAATTTGTCATAGGCCGAAAGCACGATAAATTCTGCAGTCTGATTGCTCTTTTTGATCTCGCGGATCGCATCGATGCCGTTGATGCCCGGCATCTGTATATCCATGAACACGATGTCCGGACGAAAGATCTCAGCCAGTTCAATCACATCACGCCCGGTGCGCGCCATCTCGATCTCACATTCATTCGGAAAATTTTTCTCAATGATCATCTTCAGAGAATCACGCACGATTCCCTCATCATCAGCTAACATGACCCGATACATGCTATTCCTCCTCATCTGCAAACGGAATCGTGATCACGACCTCCGTTCCTTTGTTTAATCCTTCGCTAAATATCTCCATCTTTGCCTGATCATGAAAGAACAGATTCAACCGTTCGATCACATTGCGCATACCCACACCATTGGAATGGTCAGTCGCAGCTTCCTCGTCAATCGATCCGGTCAATACCTGGTCGATCCGCTCTCTCGTCATGCCTGCGCCATTGTCCCAGACGCTGATACTGATATGGTCATCCTTACGGCAGACCGTCAGCTCGATGCGTCCTTCCCAGTCAATATTGCGGATTCCATAATTCACGGCATTCTCTACGAGCGGCTGCAGGATCATACCCGGAACCTGTACTTCATTCAATGACTGATCGACATCTTTTTCAAATAAAATCTCACCCGCAAACCGCACATTTAAGATATAGACATAATTATCCACCAGACGCACTTCCTCGCCGAGCGTCACCTGCTGATTATTTTTGCGTACATTATAGCGGAAAAACTCAGACACATTCAGTAAAAACTGTTCCGTCTTCGATGCATCCTCCATCATCGCAAGCTGGGCACCCGCATTGAGTGTATTAAATAAAAAATGTGGATTGATCTGTGCCTGCAGATATTTGAGCTGCGCATCCTTCAAATGGCTCTGCATCATCAGTTCGCGCTCTTTGAGCTGGCTCTCACGCTCCATCGTGATCCGGAGCTGTTCAATATAAGTACGGATGCTCATCACCATCTGGTTAAATGCAGCCGTCACAATACCGACCTCATCCTGCTGCCGTACCGGTATCTGCTCGATCTCCAGATTACCCTTTGCGACCTCATTGGCTGCTCCTGCCAGCAGCTTGAGCGGTTCGGTAATCAGCCGCGTACTCATCACGATCAGGCTGCCGTTTCCGACCAGCACGAGTAACAGTACAATCACCGTGATCATCTCTGTATAGCGCAGGGATTCCACCAGTGCCCGATATGTCACAGAATTATTTTTAAACTGTTCATTGTTCAGACTATATATAAACGTATGTATCTCATCATATAACAACGTGGAATCTCCATACAAAGACGCATATTTTTCCACATTCCGTCCGCGTTTCGCCTGGATGATCTCGCCCGATAGTGCCAGATAGCTTTGTGACAGGCCATAGATATTTTTTTCCGTCAAAAGTATCTCATTATCGGTCGCCTTGCGGTTGAGCATCTCCAGCAGATCCCTGTAATCCTGTTCGCAGCGGTAATAACGCTCCATCGCATCCGAGCTCTTTGTCTGCAGATAATCAGATGTCGCTGTCTGCAATGCATCCAGTCCATCCGATAGATCATTCAGACTGACATTGCTCGTATAGACCTTCTCTACCCGCCGCAGCATCTCACTGACAGATGCATAGGTATACAGATTGACGATCACAATCACGCACGATGTCACCACAAACAGCATAATCAGCTTCTGGCGCAGCGTCATATTCATCCATTTCTTTTTCATAAGCTCTGCTCCTGCTCGATACGCGCCAGACGCTCCCTGGCTTCTGCCGCGGTGATCAGTTGTACATCAACGGCTGTATAGCCGTTTGTATAGCCGGTCCGCCGGTATTCATCCAAAGCCCGCACGCTTAACCGTCCCATCTCTGCCGTATCCGGCGCGATCGTCACCGTGAGAATATTTTTTGCCAATGCATCCAGAATCTGCGGCGAATCAAAATAACCGAAGATCTGTACCACACCCACTTTGTTATAATCTACCGCCGCCTGATACGCGCACTGTGTATAGACCCCGCTCAGACAGACCAGGATATCCGGTGTCTGATCTTCATCCAGAAACACATCGCGAATATATTCCTCCGCGCCAAAGCTATCCGAATTATCTACCTGAACCGCATCTACGGATACTTCATGTGTAACTTTGATCTCCCGTTCCAGCGTTTCACGAATACCCAGCAGGATCAGGTTTCCGGATGTATCGCCCGAATTGTTCTCGATCAGCACCAGCACTTTTTTCATGCTTTTACTGTCATCGTCTTTCAACACCTGTTGGATCTGTCTGCCATATTCCTGACCAATATTATAATTATTGGCACCGATAAAGCACTGGCGTTTGCTGCCACTGCAATCGTTGAGCACGGTTGCGACCGGAATGCCCTGATTTACCGCCTCATCGATACAGGCTGTCATCTCATCGCTGTCATCCCCGTTGACAATGATGCCATCCACCGAAGCCTGTACAGCCATCTTCACCAACTGGCAGGTATCATATTTCACCGCGAGATTCTCTCCGAAACGTTCCACATAGATCCCCTGCTTCTCACCTTCAGCTCTGGCACTCTCATATACAGCATCCCACAATCCGCTGTCTTCTTCCCCGGTGATCATCACATAATGTCTGTCATACGTTGTCACCTGCTCTATTTCTTTGCTCGTGCCACCATAGAGCACTCTTCCGTACACCATCAACACGACCGGTGCCAGAATAAATACTGCCACTAGCAAAAAAATAGCTATCCTTCTCTTTTTCATCGCATTCCCTTTGAATTTTTCCATTACATACTCATCATCTATACAAAACCGGAATACACCCATGAATACTCACAGGTATATTCCGGTCATATTATATCAGATCCGATTCATTTTGTGAACGGTCATCAGTTTTATGCAAACGGATTCTCCGTCGGATAAGGCAGGGATGCCGGCTGGTTGTAGTTCAGATCCTCTACCGGTACTCCGAGATACTTAAATACCTCGAATAACTCCTTTCCATAATGTCCGAAAGCAACTGCTCCGTGATGAGGATAATTCTTCTCGATCAGTACATGTCTGTAGAAGCGTCCCATCTCTTTGATCGCGAACACACCGATTGCTCCGAAAGATTTGGTCGCTACCGGAAGAACCTCGCCCTGTGCCACATATGCACGCAGCTTGCAATCTGCGGTAGACTGCAGACGATAGAAGGTGATATCTCCAGGAACGATATCTCCCTCGAGTGTTCCGTTTGTCACCTCTACCGGAAGGCTTCTTGCCATGATCATCTGATACTTCATCTCGTGGCTTGACAGCTTCTTTGAGCAGGTATTTCCACAATGGAATCCCATGAATGTATCGGTATGCTTGTAATCGAACTTGCCCTCGATAGACTCCTTGTACATATCCTTCGGTACAGAGTTGTTAATATCGAGCAATGTAACTGCATCCTCAGAAATGCAGGTTCCGATGAACTCGCTTAAGCATCCGTAGATATCTACCTCGCAGGATACCGGGATTCCTCTGCCGGTCAGACGGCTGTTTACATAGCAGGGAACGAATCCAAACTGTGTCTGGAATGCAGGCCAGCATTTTCCAGCGATCGCTACATACTTGCGATATCCCTTATGTGCGTCTACCCAGTCAAGCAGGGTCAGCTCATACTGTGCGAGTTTGGCCAGGATCTCAGGCTTCTTGTTGCCGGCTCCGAGCTCCTTCTCCATATCAGCGACAACCTCAGGGATTCTCTCGTCTCCTTCATGCTTGTTAAATGCCTCGAATAAGTCGAGCTCTGAGTTCTCCTCGATCTCTACACCAAGGTTATACAACTGCTTGATCGGTGCATTACATGCAAGGAAGTTGAGCGGTCTCGGGCCAAAAGAGATGATCTTTAAGTCTGATAATCCGATGATTGCTCTTGCGATCGGCAGGAATCCATGGATCATATCAGCGAGGTCATCTGCATCACCAACCGGATACTCAGGGATATAAGCGCCTACGTTACGCAGCTTTAAGTTGTAGCTGGCATTGAGCATACCACAATATGCATCACCACGTCCCTGGATCAGGTCATTCTGTGACTCCTCAGCAGCTGCGACAAACATCTTCGGTCCGTCAAAATGCTTTGCTAACAGAGTCTCAGAGATCTCCGGACCAAAGTTTCCAAGATATACACATAATGCATTACATCCGGCTGCCTTGATATCCTCTAATGCCTGAACCATATGGATCTCGCTCTCTACGATACATACCGGGCACTCATAGATGTCATCCTTGCCATACTTGCCCTCATATGCTGCTACGAGTGCTTTTCTGCGGTTTACAGATAAAGACTCCGGGAAGCAGTCACGGCTGACTGCCACGATACCTACTTTTACTTTGGGAATGTTGTTCATTTTTTTATCCTCCTGATTTTTTATATTCTAATTATTATTTCACAGAGACATTCTCGCCGATCAGACCAATGTGTGATCCCTCCGGCAGACCGCCCTGCGGGTGTCCGATTAACCATTTATTCTTGGCTGTGATCAGTGCATCCTCCCAGCCCGCGTGATCTGCATCCAGCGGCAGGTTGGTGTCCTTCGGCAGTACGATCGCTACCTGGAACTTGTTGTCCCCCACACTGCACGGTGCATAGTGAAGCGTTGTCGCATACAGCTCTACGGCTGTTCCCTTCGGCACTAAAAACGCTTCAATGAGAGAAGTATCATAGGTAAAATCATCTGTGATATCCTTCTGCTGTCCGACTAATAAAATAGCATCTGTTCCGGCCACATTGATCTCAGATGAGCGGTGATACTCTACTGCGTTGAGCAGATAGTTCTGTCCGTTGCAGTATCCGATCTGGATCGGCAGCTCTCCGTAAGTCTTAGCCTGAAGCTCTGCAAATACCGGCAGTTCCTCGAGTGCTGCAACCGAAGGCTCATAGACCACATCATCCGGTGTGGGCGTCTTCTCGTTTAATGCCTGTACCAGTCCTGAAAAATCAATATTTTTTACGACTCTTCCGTATTTGCGGAACGAATCATCTGTCACATTCTGAATGTTCATGTCAGTTCTCCTCCTCTTATTCTTGGCTGCCTGATATCCTACTGGATCAATCCAAACAGTGGCTTGCAGGTCGGATAGATCTGCTTAAACTTCTGGTAACGGTCCTCATACTTTGCAGCCAGCTGCGGATCGGGTTCTACCGTATCGACCACCTTGACGATCTTTGCTGCAGCTTCTTCTACATTTGCATATTCGCCACATGCAACGGCTGCCAACATCGCACCGCCCATCGACGGGCCCTCCTCATTGGCGAGCACATCCACCTTGATATTCAGCACATTTGCGATGATCTTCTTCCACAACGGGCTCTTCGCGCCGCCACCGCAGATCTTCGTGCGCTCAATGGAGATACCGAGTGATCTGGCTACTTCGAGGGAATCACGCAGTGCAAATGCCACGCCCTCTAACACCGCCTGTGTCATATCTGCTCTCGTCGTGTCCATCGTCATACCGATAAAGGTCGCGCGGGCATTCGGATCATTGTGCGGTGAACGCTCGCCCATCAGGTACGGCAGGAAGTATACGTGATTCTCACCCAGCTTCTCGATCGCCTTCTGCTCCGCTGCATAATCAGTCGTGCCGATGATCTCATCCATCCACCACTTATTACAGCTCGCTGCACTCAGCATGCATCCCATCAGGTGATAATGTCCATCAGCATGTGCAAACGCATGCAAGGCATTGTGTTTATCTACTCCGAATTTTTCAGAAGAAATAAATACGGTTCCGCTCGTTCCGAGTGAAATATTACACTGTCCGTCACCGACTGTACCGGTACCGACTGCTGCTGCCGCATTATCTCCGGCTCCGGCTGCGACCTTTGTCGTCTCCGGGATACCGAGCTGTGCCGCGATCTCGGGCAATACACATCCCACGCACTCATAAGACTCGTATACCTTCGCCATCTGATCCTCGCTGATGCCACAGATGTCTAACATCTCCTTGGACCAGCAGCGGTTCTTGACATCAAATACGAGCATACCGGATGCATCCGATACATCGGTGCAGTGTACACCGGTCAGCTTGTATGCGATATAATCTTTCGGCAGCATGATCTTTTTGATCCGTGCGAAATTCTCAGGCTCCTTATTCTTCATCCACAGAATCTTCGGTGCCGTAAATCCGGTAAATGAAATATTAGCCGTGTACTCTGACAGCTTGTCTTTGCCGATCACATTGTTGAGATAATCGCACTCCTCTGTAGTACGTCCATCGTTCCACAACAGCGCCGGGCGGATGACCTCATCATTCTCATCAAGTACTACCAGTCCATGCATCTGTCCGCCAAAACTGATACCTGCCACCTGACTCTTGTCACAATCTGCCAGCAGTTCCTTCAGACCAATCATCGTCTGCTCAAACCAATCCTCCGGCTTTTGTTCTGACCAGCCCGGATGAGGAAAATAAATAGGATACTCTCTTGATACAATTTTCTGAATCTGTCCTTCTGTGTTCATGAGCAGCAGCTTGACTGCCGAAGTACCCAGATCCACTCCGATATAAAGCATATATTGACCTCCCTATGTGTGTCGGCTGTGCGCATCCATCGGTTCCGCACGGTACAGCCTCCTTGTGAACATCGTGCACATCTCTTTGCGTGCACGTGCACGATAACGTTATGGCTATTGTACATGAAGACCCATGGTTTTTGCAAGACATTCACATAATTTTTTCATTAAGAAGTGCATTTTTGTAAAAGTTCAACAATAATCCGTCTGCATTTTTGTACATTGTTTCAAATGTTACTCGTGCACGCTTATTGACTTTCTTCACGCATTCATGCTATCCTTAATTATATTTATGTTACGGAGGAGCCTTATGACTACACTCAAGGAGATTGCTGATCTGGCAGGCGTATCCAGAGGTACGGTAGACCGCGTTCTGAACCACCGCGGTTCCGTCAACCCAAAAACTGCAGAAAAAGTCATGAATATCGTGCAGGCATTGGACTATCAGCCCAACCGTGCCGGAACGGCACTGGCTGCACAGAAAAAGAAATATAAGATCGGTGTCATCCTGTTCGGAAGGAGCAATCCGTTTTTCGATGATGTCATGTACGGTGTACGAGCAAAAGCTGATGAGCTCAAAGGCTATGGGATCACGACGATCACCCGCCGCGTGGATTTCGATGTCGATGCACAGCTGGCTGCGATCGATGAACTGGTCTCCGAAGGGATCAATGGTCTGGTGCTCGCCCCCTACAACGACCTGTCCCTGCGCGGACGGATCAATGAATTATCCGAAAACAATATTCCTGTCGTGACGATCAACACGGACATCGAAGGCTCGCGTCGTCTGGCATACGTTGGCAGCGACTACTATCAGGGAGGCTGTATTGCCGCCGGTTTGTTTGCACTTGCTTCACCAGATACGTTGTCTCTGGGCATCATCACCGGCTCGGATGGGGTACTCTGCCACACAGAGCGCATCCGCGGATTACAGACAACCCTCTCTGCCTCCTATGCACACATCAACATCGTCGGCATTGTCGAAAACCATGATGATGAAATCGAGAGCTATACGGTCACCAAGGAGCTGCTCGCCGCACATCCGCAGACGGATGCACTCTTTTTCACTGCAGGCGGCATCTATGGCGGCTGCAAGGCTGTCACAGAGTCTGGTCTGCATCCACGCATCATCACATTTGACGAAGTACCTACAACACTCGAATTATTGAAAAACGGTACCATTCTCGCCACGATCAGCCAGCAGCCCTATCACCAGGGCTATCATGCACTGGACATTCTGTTCGAATACCTCACATCAGGTATCTGTCCCGAAAACGAGCTGCAATATGTCTCCCATTCCATTGTGATACGTGAGAATCTAGCAGAGCATATGGCTGTCGGAAACGGCATGCATTAAAAAAGCTGAATGTGAATCGTATGATTCACATTCAGCTTTTTCTATGATTTCATTATTACATTGCGAGTCTTATACTCTTGAGAGATACTCTCCGGTACGTGTATCGATCTTGATCACATCACCCTGGTTAACGAATAACGGTACAGATACCACTGCTCCAGTCTCTACAGTCGCGGGCTTAGAAGCACCTGTTGCTGTATCACCCTTGAATCCAGGCTCTGTCTCTGTGATCTCAAGCTCTACAAACAGCGGCGGCTCTACAGCGAATACGTTGCCGTTGTGTGAGCACATCTTTACCATCTCGTTCTCTTTTACGAACTTTAATGCATCACCGATAGATGCAGAATCCAGAGCGATCTGGTCATAAGTCTCTACGTCCATGAAGTAATACAGATCACCATCTGCATACAGATACTGCATGTCCTTGCGGTCGATACGTGCGGTCGGGCACTTCTCTGTCGGGCGGAATGTCTTCTCAACAACACCACCACTCTTGATATTCTTTAACTTTGTGCGGACGAATGCAGCTCCCTTACCGGGCTTTACGTGCTGAAATTCAATAATCTGATAAATGTTTCCCTCTAACTCAATGGTCACACCATTGCGGAAATCTCCTGCTGAAATCATTCAAATGATCCTCCTTCAATGTCTGTCTCAGTGGCAAATGTATGATTGCACACCGTATACTAGCAAT
>JBNMKT010000100.1:0-9852 GCA_050874485.1 bacterium | reverse complement strand
GTTCCTGATTCGCCGCGGTATTTTGCATGACATCCAGATACCGGCAGATGATCTCTCCATGTGTTTTCTGTTCACCCGAAAGAAGTACCAGCCGCCGCTGCTCCTGCAATTCCTGCTCTTTTTCACACCACTCCAATGCTCTGTTTACTGCGTGTAGAAAATATTTCTTGTCTGTGGTGCCGCGCAGCATACCGGTAAGCATCTTTATGCGGATCTTTTTCCCCATCGGGCCACTGAGCCTCGACCAGTCGTCGAGAACTTTTCCTATATTTCCGCGCAGCATCGACAGGAACCGCGTAAACTGCCAATACTGCAATTGATCCAGATCGTTGACGCAATGCACATCATGCAGATAAACTTCCCCGAATCTTCCGTTCTTCAACGCCTCATCCAGCTGCTCCATAACCTCCGTTTCATAGCCTTCCAGCATGCCATCAAAACCTTTCCAATGGCAGAAAGCATCCCCCTTCAGCTGTTCCGCAAACGAATACATCTGTTTTCGCTCCTGCAGCTGTCTGGGTTTCTTGAAATAATGGTCCGCATCCACACCTTTTACCTTGCCAAACAACGAAGGCGCATAGGTTGTGATATAAGTCAGATACCAGTCAAGCTTTCGATTGACCTCACGCACAGAACCATCTAAGAGCACATCACTATTTTTCTCCAAAAATAATGCAAGCGCAGCCTCCTGCAGCGGCTCTGTGAGTCTCTGGTTCATCTGCTCACGGACGAGCTCCAGATTGACCTGTATCTGCTCACGAAACGGTGCAAGCGCAGCTTTGAACTGTTCAAGGCTATCCCCTGTCATATACTGTTGCAGCTGCTTATTCCGATATGCATCGTGGACAAGGCTAAACAGCTCATCCGTCTTCAGATAGTCCGCATATTCCTGATAAACCCCATATTTCCGCGACAGCTCCTCTCCGGCTTCTGCTATCAGTCCTGCGAGTTTTTCCTCTGTATATTGTTCTGTCAGCAGACGGTCACCGATCTGTTCTATGATCTTTGCCTGTAATGTCTCCTGCATCACAGGGAGCTCATAGATGCCCCCGGCTCCGGATACCACTCTGGGGATCATAATCATATTGGACTCGATGCATTGCCGCATGCGCTCAACGCGTCCCGCCACCTCCTTCAGTGACCACGTTTTTAATTCTTCTTCGCCAATGACACGCTCTACCACCCCGGCATATTCTGCCATCGGCCACTGCTCAGGAGTCTTTCCAGATGCATCCGTTCCCCTTCTGATATATGCCCGATTGTCTACCAGCGTTTTATGCTGCTGCCTGAATTCTGCACTCATGCACATGGTACCGACTGCCAGTGCGGATGCATTAGCGATACCATATAGCTTTGCCATAGCTGCTGTATCTACCATCTCCCTCGGCATCCGGTTTACCAGTTCAAACAACCGCGACGCGACATTATAGAGCAGGATCACATAGGCGCCCTTCGTATCTGCTGTATCAAAATACTTCAGGCCAACCATATCGGTGTCTTTGAAGCCCGATTTCAGATAAGCTGTATTCATCTGTTCCAGCTGCTCCGTAGTAACACCATTCGCATCTGCCACCTGCAGCTGTTCCAGTAATCTGCTCAGACTATCCACTTTCTCATCTGCATGATGTTTCCCGGGAATGAGTTTGAGTATCCCTGCGCTTTTGATGCTGGCTGAAAGATGCTTTGAAATAATGTCTGCGTCATACACTTTCTCCTGCTTCAACGCATCTGTCAGAGTATTCACATAGGCATCTACCGGCTCAAAAAAATCTTCATATTCCTTTCTTTTTCGATTTATTTCAATGCGCTTGTTCTTCTGTCGCGCTTCGACAACCCTGCGTCCCAGCTTGCATGTATTCTCCAGTTCTTTTTGAAGGTCCTGCTCCGATGTGCAGCACTCGGCCGGTATTGTATAGATCCGGTCTAAAATAGAACTGCCTTTCCGCTCCATCTGCATATTTGCAGATTGTTTCATCTGTGACTGATCCTGATTCATGAGCTGAATCGTACCCTGCATCTCGTTTTTGGTTCCGGTCTGCATCTGATTCACCGGAGTAGTCTGACTCTGCCGTTGTAATGTCAATTCATCCATTTTTTTATTACTATCCATAGCGTCACCCCTATCTACTGCCTACCATCTGTCTACGATGACAGCGTGCTTCATGTATCTGCAGTGTCTTGTATGTCACATCTCCTAATAGCGTGACAAGCATTTTTCTTGTACGGTTATCCGGTGCCAGTATCCGGAGTCTTTTGATCCCCCCGGGCAGCTCCAGATTATGTGCGACACAGCTGCGCAGAAAAGAAATACCCATATTCGAACATTCCTCATCCAGATAAAACATACTAAGCCTCAGGCATCCCGGTTCTCCATCTGAGTGGATCAGCACGCAGCCCCGCACCTTTGTATCCACCATCAGCACCATGCTGCGGCTGCTGTCCGCACCCGTATAGTCTGCCCGGCTCGCCTGATAATTTCCATGTTCTTCGTTCATCACTGCACATGCACGCAGCGCATATAATTCTATCTTATCAAATGGCAGGATACGTGTGCTGCTGTTTTTCTGCCGTTTGATGTGCCTCATCAACGGACTGCCGAGCAGTTCCTCCCCTGTCACTTCACAGGAGAGGACTTCGTCAGATGTCACCAGAAACCGCCTGCGCAATAGCATCAGATCCAGAATCTCACAATCCTCTAACGTTGCCCGGTAACATAGCTGTACCTGCGCTCTTTTTGAAAAAGCATCCTCACACACCGCATCCAGAAGTGCCGAGCCGATGCCCTCTCCTCTCCACGGAGGCGCTACCCACAGCCAGTTGATCACGCACCTGTCCTTCCATATCTCATACGCTGCCAGTCCACAGCCCGTCTCCCCGTCTATCGCACCAAACATCATCACCTGTGCCCGGAGCAGCGACTCTGGAATCAGTGGCAAAAATCCGTTTATGTTCACATTTGTAATAGGTACAATCTGCATAGATGTCTCTCCTTCTTAATTATGTGTATTTACCCACTTTATACGCTCTATGTTCATCATATACAGATTTTGCATGAATAACAAGTACATTTCTTTCACATTGCGACCCTCGCGGAGCGTTTTCTGTGATAGGAAGTTCCTATCACAGAAAAAAATCAGGACGCATATGCGTCCTGATTTTTGGGAGCCAGTCTGCTCTCCCGCTTACGTTTTATGGTGTGATCACACCTGTTGTAATTGATTTTTCCGGGGCTTCCACATGCGCACACATATCACCAATCCGCAGATACGCCGGGAGCTGTCTCTCCGTGCGGTTTAAGATCACGACAATGACCTTATCATCCTTTGCAAAAGCGGTCACCTCCAGCTCATCCGTATAACGGCTGCTTCCAATGCGCACCGCACCGTTTTCGATAAAATGTGTAAAATGCCACAGATAATCGAGAATATTACGCTCCTGTAATTCCCCTGCCCCAATATCATACAGATACGGTGCATCGCAGAAGTTCTTCACATGATTCGGGCCGCCCTCCTGATCGAGAATCAGATTCCAGTCAAAGAATGTATTCATACCCTCATTCAGATTGCCGATCATATCATGCGCATATTTCTGTGCATTGCTCAGGCCATCCTCGGCCGCAAATTTGCTAAATTCAATACATGCCTCTGAAAGCAGTAGTTTCTTATCCGGGAAACGCTCCTTTATCATGCGCAGCGTCTCAAAATGATCCCCGCTGTACCAGTGGAATGCCATTCCGGTGACCATATGTGCGGTCTCCTCATCGATGATCGTCTGCGCCCACTCAAACACACGCTCCTTATTGTGATCCCACAGATAGATCTCGACATCCTCCAGCCCATGTTCGCACAATGCAGGCCACATATAATCCCTCAAAAACTCCTTCTGCTCCTGCGCTGTATAGATGCAGGAATCCCATGTCTGCACTGCCTTCGGTTCATTCTGCAACGTGAGTTTCGTCACATGATAGCCCCGTTTTTTGTATTCTTCAATATAACGGCAGATATACTGTGCCCACTGCATACGGTATTCCGGCAGGAGTGTTCCTCCATGGTCACGCTCTTTGTTGGACTTCATCGCAGCCGGAGGACTCCACGGTGAGAGCATGATATCCAGCTTGCCGCCATATGCAGCCTCTGCCGCATCCAGTAACGGCAGAATATATTTCTCGACACGCGCAAACGAAAACTGCGTAAATGCCTGATCATCCGAATCCGAATCCGCCTCATAATGACCGAGTGAGAAATCGCAGCTATCGATCGGAATCCGCACAAGCCGGTACTTCATCTGATCCTGTCCGAAATAGTTCTGCACAACCTGCTGTTTTTGTTCCTCACTCATCTGTGCATACATATATCCGGCAGAATCCGTGATCGCGCCACCAAAACCTTCGATCTTCTGATACGTCATCTGCGGATAGAGATTGATCAGTTCATTTTCCCGGTCTGTATCTTTCTCAAATTCCAACTGCTGTCTGATACGTGTCCGTTCTTTTTTGCTGGTTCCCGGTTGACTGTGACTATCTGCACGGTATTCATACGTTGTTGTGTATAGATTCAATAACATGTTCGTCTATTCATCCTTTCTGCTGCCCCAGCCGGTATTCACGCGGTGTCTGTCCTTTTACTTTCTTAAATACCCGTGAAAAATACTTCTCGTCACGAAAACCGACCCGGTATGCAATTTCATAATTTTTAAAGAAACCCTGTTCCAGATATGTGCATGCATGCTCGATGCGCACCTGATTTAAGTAATCGACAAAACCCATATCCAGCGTCTGTGGAAACATCATCGACAGATATCCTCCGGAAATGCCGACCTTCTCTGCAACATCCACCAGTGTCAACGGCTCGCTGTAATGTTCCTCGATATATTTCTGCGCCTCTGACACAAAATGATTGCCCTGCGCCTGATCGGCTGCACCCACTGCTTCTTTTTCTATATAAGTATCTGCAAGTTCATTTAACAGCTGCAGAATATCCGATGCGCGCACCGGTTTGAGCAGATATTCCTTTGCACCAAACCGCAACGCCTGCTGCGCATACTGAAATTCCTCATATCCACTCAGTATCACGGTCAGCGGATGTAATCCTGCCTTCTGCGCCGCACGCATCACATCAATGCCAGCAGCATACCGAGCAAAAGCAGCAGCGGCATATATGCTGCCTCCCTGATCTGCGTCTGTACGTTGTAACGTGGTACGATCTTGCATACAATACTGGAGTTTTTCTCCAGCTGCATGCAGATGACCTCATAGCTGCCGTAGCCAAAATGCTCCGCACGCTGCCTGTAATCCATCTTGACAAAATCCTCTGACTGCAGATATTCCGCCAGCTGCCCATTCACTTCTCCCACACTGCTGAGCACGCCACCATTGCGGTCCAGCACCAACAGTGCCTCGTCAGAACGGAGTGCATTTTCCGAAAGACTCGTAAAATATTCCTGACTCACACCGATCGTGATATGTCCCAGTGTCTTTTTCTGTGCCAGACCACGGATCTCCCGGTACAATACGATCTTATCCGAGCGGTTCATCTCATAGATCTGGTCATTTCCCTTGTCTACATGCTCCCATACCATTCCATTATCGCTGTTTTGGGCCGTCTGATAGATCTGCGTCCGGCAAAGTTCTTCTGTCGTCGCCACATTCACACTGCCGTCCATGCCTCGCAGATAAGGGCGGACACCATTTTCCGGATAGATCGCGATCGTCTTGATATGACCTTTCAACGCCACCATATCCTGAACCATCCCCATCGGTGCCTCGTCCATCCACAGTCTGGCATTCTCATTCTTTTTGTCCGGATCATCGCACGTGAGCAGTTCGTGAATCTCATGGTTGACACAGATATAGGTAGAGAAATCCTTGATATCTGTCTGCTGCATATTCCAGCTCTCCGCCAGCGCATGTACACTCACGCGGTCGTTTTCGAGCCGTTCATCCCTGACCTGTCTGTAATTATGCGCTATGAGTATCAGACAGATCGCCAGCAATACCGGCGTGATCGTCAGATAGCCGTACAGTACCAGCTTCTTTTTTACACTCATCCGATCGATCCATTGTCTGACTTTTCCCATAGCGGCTTCTCCTTTTATCCCTTGACTGCACCCATCGCGACACCCTTGGTGATATGCTTGTTCAATAAGATATACACGATGACCGCCGGTGCTGCCGTCAGTGCCATCACAGCAAACTGTACCGCATAGTTCGATGAATACTGTCCCGTAAATTCCAGTACGGAGAACGGCAATGTCTTCCATTTCGGAGAACTCAGATAGGTACTTGCCATCATGAATTCATTCCAGTTATTTAAGAAGGTCATGATCGCAACCGTCACGATCGAAGCCTTGAGCAGTGGCGTGATAATCTGGAAGATAATACGGTAGATGCCACAGCCGTCCATGACTGCTGCCTCCTCGATCTCCTCCGGTATCGCCTCCATAAAGCTCGTCATCAGAAACATACCCTGTGGCAGTGAAAATGCCACATACGGAATCAAAAGCGCCCAGATCGTATCGGTCATATGACGCTGGCTGTATATCTTATAATTCGGCAGCAATGTCGCATGAATCGGGATCATCATTCCCATGAGCAGCAGTGTTTTCACAAACCCGCTCATCTTCCAGTGCATTCTCCGGCACTGAATTTTTTATTTTTCATCGTGCAGCCCCCTTTCTTCTGATCTTTGGATTCACCTGATCACGTTCTCTGAAGATCCAGTTTAACAATACGGTGGCTGCCAGACAGATCACGATAAATACCACACCGATCGCATTGCCGTATCCGTATTTGTATGCCTTAAATGCCTGCTGATACAGATAGTTGGCCGCAAACTGTGTCTGGTTGTTCGGACCGCCGTTTGTCAGCAGATATACCGTCTCCATCTGCTTTAATGCGGAGATCACTGCCATCGTGACATTGACCTGGATGACCGGTTTCATCAGCGGAAGTGTAATCTTGAAAAACGTTGTTTTCTGATCGGCTCCGTCGATCGCTGCTGCCTCATACAATACCGGATCGATATTTTTGATGCCGGTATAATAGATCAGCATGCCCCATCCAAAGCCATGCCAGATCAGGACGATGAGCACCGACCAGATCGCATTTTGTGTACTAAACCAGTTGATATCTCCTTTTCCGCCAAACGCCTTGATCACATTGTTCAGCAGTCCAAAATCCGGATTGTAGATGAATTTCCACAGATAAGCAATGACTGCAACCGAGATGACGTTCGGAATAAAATAAATGCACCGGAATACGCCCTCTGCCTTGCCACCCAGCTTATCGAGCACTGCTGCTACAATGATCGCGATCGGATGCTGGATACAGATAAAGCCGATCGCCAGCAGCAGCGAGTTTCTCATGGACAGCCAGAATGCTTTGTCCGTGATGAGTTCTCTGTAATTTGCCATGCCGATAAAGTTCATGCTGCCCATGCCGGTATAGTCTGTAAATCCGTAGTATACACTCAGACAGATCGGCGCGAGAATCGCAAATAAAAATACGACGAGCCCTGGCAGCACCAGACTGAAGATCACTAATTTATTGCTATATAATTTTTTCATACCGTCCACTCCTTAGTTTAAATATGACCGCCGGTAATCGGCGGTCATATTCATTAGGGATTAAAAAAAATGAAGAAAAATTGTGCACGTTGTTTTATCAATTACTTGCATGCGTCTGCCAGTGAGCTGAGGAAATCGTCCACGCTCAGACTACCATTGGATACACCCTGCACTGCCATCTCAATGACAGTCTTGAACTCTGAAGGTCCACAGTCGTTGATCGGTGTTCCTGACACACTCGTCGCATTGTTGACTGCATCTACAAACTGCATCTGTAAATCTGTCTCACTACCTGTCATATAAGGAGTCTGATCCTGTGCAGACATGCCGACACCATTCTCCCAGCCATACTTGGACAGCTTATCCGGCTGATACATAAAGTTTAAGAATTTCACAGCTTCTTCCTTGTTCTCTGAGCTGGCAGATACTGCATAACCACCACCATTCCATGCGGCGATATCTGTAGCAGTTCCCTTGCCATTCGCGATCGTAGGCATCGTGAACATACGGATATTGTCACGGATCTCCTGCGGAATATCTTCATTGAGTGCCATGGATGCTTCCCAGCTTCCCATATAGAACATCGCTGCCTGACCATTGGTAAACAGGTTCTGTGCAGTTCCATAGTCCTGTGTATCAAATCCGTTCTGGAACAGCCCTGCCTCTGCACTCTTTCTGAGCAGCTCTGCAGCTGTCTTAAATGACGGATCAGAGAAATCTCCGTTTGCGATCGCGTCACTTACAACCGTTTTATAATCTGATCCATCCAGCTTAAACATAATATCTGACAGGTAGACTGCTAACGGCCATCCATCGCCACCGTCCATAGCCAGCGGAATAATACCCGCATCGCTGATCTCTCCTGCGAGTGCCAGCAGATCATCATAAGTCTTCGGTACTTCCCAGCCGTTGTCCTCGAACATCTTCTGGTTATAGTAAAATCCTGCAACATCTGTATTTCTCGGAAGTCCGTACAGCTTACCGTCCTTCATGAATCCATCGAGCGAACCGGATACAAATGTGTAATCTTTATAATCATCCTGGTTCAGTTCTGCGAGTACACCTGCATCCAGCACTTCATCCAGGAATGCCGGCTGACCCCAGATACTCACTACATCAGGCATTCCTTCCATGGAATATGCCTTGAACTTTACCTTATATGCTTCCTCATCGAGTGTCTCCACTTCGATCTTGACATTCTTGTTCTGCTCCATATACTCGTCAATAATCATCTGCTCTACGAGTCCCTGACCATTCTTTCTATCCGGCAGATTCGAAAATACCTTTAATGTAACCTGCTGTCCATCAGCTGCCGCATCCTCAGAAGCATTGGTGTCATCCGCAGAATCGTCTGCTGAAGCATTTGCATCGGTTGTTCCCTCATCCTTGCTGCCGCATCCTACAGCCATCGTAGCCATCATAGATACTGCAAGTACCATAGATAATAATCTTCGTTTCATATTGTTTGTACCTCCCCCGTGTAAGCACTTGTTTTATTTGATAGGTAAATTCTACCATCGAAATGCATGGATTCATAGGTAACAAAATTTTAAAAAAGTGGACAATTTTCAAAATCGTCCACTTTCTATCTCTGACTATATTCAACTGATCATTCCGCCCGCAGTCGCCGAGAGCAGACACAGGATCATCGTAGAGATCAGATGCACCGCATCCGCATCGAGCCCCTGATGAAGGATCACTCCGACGAGCAGCAGTATTCCATAATACAGCGCTCCCATCAAAAGTCCCCACAGATATTTTCGCACTCCGACGCGCTTTCCTATGAGGAAGCCACCCGCAAAACCTGCGATAATGTATATAGCTATGATCGCACCATTGACAAGTGCCTCCGATGGTTCTGTCCGGTACATAAAAAATGCCAGTAATAATAACAAAATCCCTGTAATAATATACATCGTCACCAACACCACAAGCGTCGGTATGAGCATCGATTGTCTGTTTGTTGTCTGTCTTCCCGCCTGTCGTCCCATAAATCGTCCTCCCGCTTTTATTTCACCACATGTATCGCGATTACCGCGTCCTGCGATTGGTACAATCTATGCACGAACAAGTCCTAATATCACCAGTTTGTCTACATTTCAGTCATGTTTTTTGATCTCACAGCATTTTCTGATACCGCAGCATCTCTTTTCCGGAAATATCCACTGTCCCAAGCTGCGTAAACTCCAGCTGGCGCAAAAGTGCCAGACTTGCGGCATTTCCCGGCTCCACAAAACAGTTGACCGAACCGAAATCTGACAAATGCTCACGCGCAAAATCGAGCAGCTT
>JBNMKT010000099.1:0-9863 GCA_050874485.1 bacterium | reverse complement strand
TTTCTGTCAACTGCGACGTTTGCCCAGCGAAGTGCGAGCGATTCGTAAACAAACTTCGTGTCATAACTGAAAGCCGCAGGCTATGTGTGCGAAGGACACCTACCGAACTGCCACTGGCAGTTCGCCACGGATGCATGGCAACATCGAGCCAAGGCTGAAGAGACAGCGAGACACCGCCGGGCAATCGGAGCAGCTTGATCAGAATACTACTGCGCCCACAGCCAGGTAGCTCGGATAATAAAAATAGTTTCGCAAACACCTATCATTTCTACATAAAAAGGAGATGCATCCCTGCGGATACACCTCCCGTCTGATCGTATGACAGCAAGCAACTCTTTTATTTGATTACTTGCCCTGATATGCATGATACACCAGCATGACGATCTGCGCGCGTGTGTATCGGCTGACATGAGGTACGAATACGTGTCTGCCAATACGTTTTTTCATGCTGCCCGCGATTGCCTGTGCCAGTTCCTGTGTATAATAGCTGCTGATGCGCGAATTTCCGGACGCTAACGCACTGCCACCCATTTTCTGCATTGCCTTCCGCAAAAATGCCAGGCTTTGCGTGTAGGTGCAGACCGCATCCGGCCTGAACCTACCATCATCGATATCGGCGATCGTCTGAATGAGATCGTTTTTAATCGCCCATTTGACTGCATCGTAATAAGCTGCATCGTTCGGCACGTCACAGAAGTAGTTCCATACCGCATGATCCTCCTCCAATGGCACCTGGACATTGCCGGTACCCTGACCTCCGGTATTGCCACTGCTCCCGCCCTGACCGGGTGTGGGCAGCACGTTCTGCTTCCAGCCCGCATAGAGTGTGAGGTTATCCGTGACTTCCGTCTGAAAATCATAGGTGATCGTACCGCCAGCATCCGTATACCAGCCTTTAAAAGTATAACCGTTTCTCTGCGGAGCTGTGGCAGGTGCAGCCGCCTTCTGCCCCGTGGTCACCGCCTGTCTGTAATAGGGATTGTTATTGTACCCATCCATAAATGTCACCGTATATGCACCGGCGCCGCTCACCGAGCCACTGCCGGTAATCGTGCCTCCCTGAATCTCGCCAGTAACGGTGATGTCGTTTCCATTGATTTTTACTGATACCTCCAGATTCTCCACGCTGCCTGCAAAAGTACCGCCTTCAATGATACCTTTATTTACGACATTTCCCTGAAACATACCGTCCGTAATTTTGCCCTGTCTCGGCTCATTGTACCCCGTCTGAGAATTGTAAACTTCCCCTGCCTGATTGCATACCGTTCCGTGAAACGTACCACCACTGATTGTGCCATTTGCATTGTTTAACACCTCACCATTATAATAAATTCCTCCACTGATCTGACCACCGTTTACCACCGTCCCATCAAAGCAGGTGCCTCCATTCGATGTGTCTGCCAGAATCCCATCGCTATCCATAGCATTATATATCGCCGCTCCATGAAAAGACGAACAGCCGCTGATCGTGCCTCCATTGGCTGTCATCTCTCCTTGGTGAGCAAGATATACACCACCACCTTCACCCTGCCCTGTACTATCATTATCGATTCTACAGTTCTCAATCGTGCCACCGTTCATGATAAACCTGCCAGTCTTACTTTTATTCTCACTGACATACACACCGGCTCCCTGATGCGTTTTATCGGAATTATCGACCCAAATCACACAATCCCCGATCCGCGCACCGTCATTCATAATAAATGTACCCCCGCCGACATACACGCCGGCTCCCTGACGACTATCGTTCCGGTTGCACACACAGCCGACGATCTGTGCACTGCCACCCATCGTAAATGTACCACAGCTCACATACACACCGGCTCCCTTATCCGAGCTGCAGCCGACAATACTGCCGCCAAGCATCGTAAAAGAAGCATCCGGATCACCGGGCTCCTTGGCACTGCCGATTGCATCCACGATCACCCCACCGCCACTGGAAGCATCGGGGTCAGTGGTGCCGCCTTTTCCACCTGTGATAATACCTCCACTGACGATCTTGTCAGCCGCCGTTTTACTCGGATCCCACGACCACAGACCGTCCGAACCTAGCCTAAAATGGTGCGCTGTTGTGTCCGGTGCATTGTCCTTCACGGTCAGCTTCCCTTGCACTAAAATAACCGCACCATCCTTGCCACTCGTCCGGCTCAGCACATTGCCGTTTAAGTCAAGCGTGACAGACTGCCCCTTCGGGATCACGAGCCTGTTTGTGAGCGCGATATTCCCGGTCAGTCTGACCTGTGCATTGTCTGCGATTGCAGCGTTCAACGCGGCCTCGTCTGCAACATCTGTCCACGGCTGCCCACTATCCGCCTGCGCCACTACCGGGTACAAACCGAGGCAGAGCACAAGAATCATGAAAATGCCCCAAAATTTCTTTTTCATATGAATCCCCTCCTAAAAAAGTGTTATTTTCCGTTTGCATCCGATACAAGCTCCGCAAAGCCTTCCTCCACCTGCTGCACTGTCCTTCGGATCATGTCCGCCGCCATTTCATGCAGATCCATCTGCAGAACTGCCGCAGTGACCGCCTCCCGCTGTTGCGGCGGAATATTGTAGAGTTTGAGCGCACAGTCTAAAAATCGGCGGATCTTTGCCTCCATCGTAAAATACAGATCGCAGGGCACCGACATAAACCCGCGCATCATACCCGCCGATGCAATCTCCATCTCATAGAAATCCTTCGCCTGTGCATCCGGCACATACGCGCCAAAAATCTGCGCCAGCCGTGCCGCCGTGCTCTGATAAATATATGCGGCTGTGGTCGGAAGCGAATAGCTCATCACATACAGCTCCCGCAGCGGCTCAGTCAGCTCCGCGATATGGAGCTGTAAGGCAGTCTCCACGGCATACAGAAACACGGGATCATCCGTACCATGCTGCTCCGCCAGCCGGA
Source organism: bacterium (assembly GCA_050874485.1). Taxonomy (GTDB): domain Bacteria; phylum Bacillota; class Clostridia; order Lachnospirales; family Lachnospiraceae; genus W0P33-017. The sequence goes on along the minus strand of JBNMKT010000099.1, from coordinate 6,967 downwards.
ACTGCCCGCCGAACATCCGCCGCACCAGCTCCAGCAGCAGTCCCTCCTTACTGGGGAACACATGAAAAAATGAACTCTGCCCCATACCTGCTGCCTTTGAAATCTCTCCGGTCGTCGTCTTTGTATATCCTTTTTCCAGAAACAGAGCCACGGCTGCGCGCAGCATTTTCTGCTGTGTCAGCAGCCCGCTCGGCTGCTTTCCTCTCAATGGCAATGACCTCACGCTCCTTTTTTGAAATCATAATTAGAATTTAACTTGCAATTACACTTCTATAATAGCAGAACATTTTTATTTTAGCAATAAAAAAAGAGTCGCTTGCGACTCTTTCGCGCTCGAGCGGTATGCGAAGCATATACTTCATCTCCGCGAGATGCGCATCCTCGCGGAGCGTTTTTGATTCATAGGAAGGAATTTCCTATGAATCAAAAAAGACACCTGATCAGTTTCAGATGTCTTTGATGGTTACTATATAATATTACTATATAATATACGAAAACGTTTCCTGTTCGTTATACACACGAACCATATCCGTCAGCGTCATGCCATCCAGTACATGATCGATGGCACTGTCAACCGCCTGTCCGAGATCCTGAATGATAATGTTCATCGCCTTATTGTTCTCACTCGTCTGATCCATGTCGATATCCACGACATTTTTCTGGCCCTCAATCATATCGAGTATCTCACCGACTGTATAGCTTTTTGCATCCTTTGCCAGATAATATCCGCCGTGGCTGCCTCTGATGACCTTCACAGCCCCTGCCTGCCGCAGCTTTGCGGCAACCTGCTCCAGATATTTTTCTGACAAATCATAGGTTTTGGCGACCTGCTTTACCGTTATAGTCTCGCCCTCATGAAGTGCCAGGTCGATCATAAAAAATAGAGCATATTGACCTTTTTTTGTAATACGCATGATAAATAGGTCTCCTTTCCTGTCTCAATTGCTGTATTTTAATCCTGTTTCAAAAAATCCTGCTCCAAAGAAGATACCGCTACTGCGCCATCGGCAACTGCAGTCACTACCTGACGCAGCTGCTTGGTCCGGATATCTCCGACCGCATAGATGCCAGGCACACTCGTCCTGCAATCCTCCCCGGCAATGATATAACCGGCATCATCGAGTGCCACCAGACCCTGCACCAGTGCATTCTGCGGTTCCATACCGACTGCGATAAATACGCCGGACAACGCGATATCTCTCGTATCACCGCTCTTTTTATCCGCTACAGTGATCTGTTCGACCATACTCGTACCTGTGATCTGCGTGATCTGGCTGCTGCCCAGAAATTCAATATTTTCCGTATCAAACACACGCTGCTGCAGCACTTTTGCTCCGCGCAGTTCATCCCTGCGGTGAATCAGATAGACCTTCTCACACAGCTTTGACAGATACAGTGCATCCTCGAGCGCCACATCGCCACCACCGACGACTGCAACGGTCTTTTTACGGAAAAATGCCCCATCGCACGTCGCACAGTAAGAGACACCGGCTCCTGTCAGATCCGTCTCTCCGGGAACACCCAGCGGCTTGTGATTGGCTCCAGTCGCCAGAATCACTGCCCTGGCCGTAAGCACATCGCCACCCTCGAGATGTACCTCCTTGTAGTCCCCTGCATCTACGATCTGCGTCACCTCTGCCTCTAAAAACGGCACACCGAGCTGATCCGCATGATCCTTAAAACGCATTGCCAGATCATAACCATTCTCTCCATATAAACCCAGATAATTATCTACCTGCTCGGTCGTCACAATCTGTCCGCCACTGAATCCTTTCTCGATCACAACCTGATCGAGCATCGCCCGCTGCGCATATACTGCTGCGGACAATCCAGCCGGTCCACTACCGATAATAATCAGATCTTTTCTGTTGTTCTCCATAGTTCCCTCCATGTCCATGTATCTATATTGCTAATTATTAGGTTCTCCGGTTTCATTCCGGTGTATGCACACAAGGAAGGAACTTTGACAGTCACTAGCCGATGATCAGTTCTTCCTTGGTCACATTTTTTTCTTCGTCTATCACAAATGCATTCAGGACCGGATGCTCCTGATCCATCAGAGAGAGGATCAGATAGTTCACCTTGGAATCGTAAGCGAGGCGTTTGTCCTCCTCCGAAGGTCTCGACGGCGACTCCGGATGGGAGTGGAAGTTGCCGAGCAGCACATATCCGTTTGCACGCATATCTTTGACCGCTGCCAGCTGTTCCTTCGGATCCATCGAAAAATGCTCGTTGCTCTGATCGAGGTTGGTGAGCAGATAGACCTTTTTGATCTCCTTTTTATCACCGTCTTTCGTGCCTCCGATCAGACCACATGATTCGTTCGGAAGTCCCTGTCTGCAATGTGTCAATATCTTCTGATAATCTTCCTGTGATAAATATAACATATTTTCCTACTTTCCGTCACACTCGACCTGTTCATAATCGATCAGCTCCGTAATCGTCGGATGTGAGCCGCAGACTGCACAGCCATCCGTATGCTTCGGCAGCTTGATCGTGTGGAATTCCATCTTGAGCGCATCAAAGGTCAACAGCTTGCCTGTGAGCAGATCACCAACACCGATCAGATATTTCACTGCCTCCATCGCCTGTAAGCTGCCGATCACACCGCCCATTGCTCCGATGACACCCGCCTGTTTACAGGTCGGTACAGCGTCCTTCGGCGGCGGATTCTTGAATACACAGCGGTAGCAGGGACCTTCTCCGGGCACATACGTCATGAGCTGTCCCTTGAAACGGATGATACCTGCATGTGAGAACGGCTTTTTTGCCATGACACAGGCATCGTTGATTAAGAATTTTGCCGGGAAGTTGTCAGTTCCGTCAATAATAAAATCATAGTCTGCGATCAGATCCATGATGTTCTCAGAGGTCACGAACTCGCGGTAGGTGTTGACTGTGACATCCGGGTTCATTGCATTCATCGTTTCTTTTGCTGATTTTACCTTGGCCTTGCCGACATCTGCGGTTCCGTGGATGATCTGTCTCTGCAGATTGGACAGATCGACCTCATCTGCATCGACGATACCGATCGTACCCACACCTGCGGCTGCCAGATACATCGCAGCCGGTGCACCGAGTCCGCCGGCACCGATGATGAGCACTTTTCCGTTCATCAGTTTTTTCTGTCCTTTTACGCCGACCTCCTGCAGGATAATGTGGCGGGAGTAGCGTTCCATCTGTTCATTTGTGAATGCCATTAAAACGCACCTCCTCCCATGAAGTAAAGAAATTCGATACTGTCATTTTCCTTGATCTGTGTCGATGCGAAATCATCACTCTCCACGAAATCATCATTGACAGTGACGGTAACGTAATCGGGATTCTCTACCTTCTCGTCCACGATCAGCTGTGCGATCGTCGTGCCTTCTGCGATCTCCTTTTTTACACCTGCGACTGTTACTAACATATTCGTTTCCTCCTCGTTTTGTCTTTATTTATCCTAATATTTCCTTTACGATTGCTTCCAGTTCCGGGCGTTTCACCAGCCCACGCACACGCTTCACTTCTTCGCCATCCTTAAAGATAAGGATCGTCGGTGAAGCAGCGACCTCATATTTTGCTGCCAGATCCGCGTCAAAATTCACATTGATCTTGACGATCTTGAGCTGCTCCTCGTAGTCATCCTCCAGACCTCCTAAGATCGGTGATAACTGTTTGCACGGAATACAACTGTCAGAGTAGAATTCTACCAGTACCGGCAATGTCTCGTCTAATACCTCTGCCTGAAAATCCGCTTCGCTCACTCTCTTTGCCATCGGCCTGTCCTCCTGTCATTTGTGATCTGTTATTCTTCGACCTTTTTAACGATCAGATCATAGGTTCCGTTCTCATTGTCGATCAGCTTTAAGATCTGCTGTCCTTCTTCCTTAAAACTACGCGGTACATTCTGCACCGGTTCGCCATCGTTCATCGTGACTGCGAGCACCTGTCCGATCTCGAGCTCCTCCATCGCTACCTTTGCCTTCACAAACGTCATCGGGCAGACCACGTCAGTAATATCTACTCTCTCATCAATATTGAAATCTAAATCAGCCATTGTAAGCCTCCTTTATCGCCTGTTCAAATTTATCGATTCCTACACGTTCGATCGTATACTGGAACCGCTCACTCGGATTTGCATTGTCATCAAAAAACTGGATCGCCGCATCTGTCACGCGGAATAATGTCTCCTCGGAAGTGATCACCGGAAGCAGCTCCTCACCTTTGTGAATACGGTTTCCAAACAAGCCACCGAATGATACGAGATATCCGGTCTGTGTCTCCCATGCATCGGTTGGACATGCCTTGGCACATCTGCCACAGTAGTTGCATTTATCCTCCGTCAACTCAATCTTACCGTTTGCGATCGTGATCGCATCTGTGCGGCATGCCTTGGCACATACACCACACATGATACATGCGTCTGAGTTCCAGTTGACCTTGGATGCGCCCTTGATGCCGACATCGTTCTCCTCTGCCTTTAAACAGTTATTCTGACAGCCGGTGACACCGAACTTAAACTTGTGCGGCAGCTCTCTCGCAAAATAACGCTCATCGAGTTTTTTTGCGATATCGTAGCTGTCGATATTGCCACTCGGACAGATCTGGTTGCCCTGGCAGGCTGTGATCGTGCGCACACGCGGTCCGCAGACACCCGGTTTGCATTCGCCCTTTGCCAGTTCCTCCTTCACCTCATCGACCTGATCGAGCTTGATAAACGGGATCTCCACGCTCTGACGTGAGGTCAGATGTACGTGTCCATCGCCGTATTTTTCCGCTACATCTGCGATCTTACGCAGATTTTTCACTGTCAGGTTGCCTCCTACGACTGCCAGACGGAGTGAAAAATGGTTTTTTTGTTTCTGACGCATAAAGCCGCCCTTTTTCAAAGCTGCATAATCTACTGCCATAACTGTTCCTCCCCTATTCTGAATCCAATGATTGTAATGCATGTGTAAAGTCTTCGATCAGATCCTCGATATCCTCGATGCCGACGCTGATACGGATCAGGTCATCATAGACACCTGCATCTGCCTTTTCTTCCTCTGTGCTGTGCGCATTGAGCGTCGACTCCGGATGGATGATCAGTGTCTTGGTATCTCCGATATTCGATACGATCTTTGGTATCGTCAGTGCATTCATCAGTGCAAATACACGCTCCTTGCTGCCGACGCGGATCGTCAGGATTCCGCCAAATCCACGTGTGAGCTGCTGCACAGCAATCCCATGCCATCTGCTGCTCTCCAGTCCCGGATAATTGACCGTGATTCCCGGAGCCTGCTCCAGAAACTGCGCGAGTGCCATTGCATTCTCACAGATCCGCTCCATGCGGATGCCCAGTGTCTCCATACCGAGCAGATTGTAAAATGCTGTCTGCGGCGCCATACAGGCTCCGGTGTTGCGGAACAGTCCGTTTCGCAGTTTTGCCGTATATGCAAATTTTCCGAACTTTGCATACTCTGCCATCCCCGGGTAACGCTCCCTGTCCCATTTGAACCGGCCGCTGTCCGTGAGCACGCCGCTGATCGAATTGCTGCTGCCATTGATATATTTTGACGTGGAATTGACCACGATATCGGCTCCCAGTGCGAGCGGCTGCACCAGATAGGCAGTCGCTACTGTATTGTCCATGACGAGTGGTAATCCATGTCTGTGTGCAATGTCTGCGAGTGACCGGATATCAACGACATCCAGCTTCGGGTTGCCGATCGTCTCCGCAAAGATCACGCGCGTGCGATCCGTGATCGCCGCCTCGACTGCCTGCGCATCGCTCACGTCCACAAATACCGTCTTGATGCCGAATGCTTCAAAATCGTGGAACACATCGATCGATCCGCCGTAGAGACTCGTACTCGCTACGATCTCCTGTCCGGCATTTACGATATTGAGCAGTGCATTTGTGATCGCCGCCATCCCGGAGGAACAGGCGATCGATGCGAGACCACCCTCTAAGGCAGTCATCCGTTCCTCAAATGCTACGATCGTCGGATTGTTGATTCTCGTATACGAAAATCCGTTTGCCTTATTGTGGAACAGCTTTTCGTGCTGTTCGGCTGAGGACTGGTAAAAGGCACTGGACTGACAGACCGGAGTCAGTGTCGCACCAGTATGTTCATCACCCATTTTTCCACTATGTAATAGTGCTGTGTTGAATCTCATCTGCGTCCTCCGTTTTTAAATATAATCTCCGCTGTGCGCTAACAGTTCCTGGTATGCAGAGCGTCTGCGGATCAGTGCTGCGACCTCATCGACCTCTGTACCATTTTCCTTCCAGTCACTGATATAGAACTCGTTCTTGTCCGTGATCGTCTCTGCCTGCTTTTTATCTACATATAAGAGTACGACGATACCCGCGCGGTGCAGATGCTTGAGCACATTTGAGATATCCTCGCCTGCCTGCGGTGCATACAGATACGTGTGTCTGCCATCGAGATTCAGTGCTTTCTCCACATCCTCTACAAATGCACGGTTCACACCCTGGTCTCCATCGATAAATTCGACAGTGATCGCTGTCTGACCCTTGATCGCTGCACGTACCTTGCGGTCTACACGTCCTTCATATAAGTCACTCTCCTCGGTATGTACCTGCTCGACGACTCCACATGCGGATGTCATATTTGTGACACGGTCAATCAGGATAAACTCTCCAAGTGTCTTGTGCTTTTTGAATTCATCAACAACGATCTTGTCTGCCAGAGAGATCTTGCAGACGGCGATCTCATTTTTGCTGAGTGTATCGACCTTTTTCTGTTCTCCGGTGTTCACATCGATCGCATATTCGATCTCTGAGACGAATCCGGGGATCGTCTTGGTGCCGAGCTTGAAGAAGAAGTTCTTGCCGTTTGTCAGCTCGTCATCATCCATCCACAAAAGTGTCGCTGTAATAGAAGCTGCGACCTTCACACCGGTATCGATCGTCAGTACACAGCCTCTCGATACATCCACCTCGCGGTCGAGCTGGATCGTCACCGGCTGTCCTTTGACT
>JBNMKT010000098.1:0-9989 GCA_050874485.1 bacterium | reverse complement strand
GTACAATACCGTACCTTATGACAAGCTCAAGCTTGATCTGACTTATATTGAAAAATATTCCTTCTGGCTCGACATCAAGCTGTGTTTCCTCACAGTGAAGATCCTGTTCCAGAAAGAAAAATCAGAGGGAGTGGATGACACGCAGACGACAGCATTGCAGTGAATACCGTGAGATCCCTCATAGGAGAGATATATGCTCGTATCAGTCATCATACCGGCATACAATGCCGAGAAATATATCACCAATGCCGTCCGATCGGCATTAGAGCAGGAGAATCTCGCAGAGGAAGAGCGGGAAGTCATCGTCATCAATGATTGCAGCAGCGATCACACGAAGATTGCGATGGAGGATTTTGTGCGTGATCCGGCAGTCATATATGTAGAAAATGAGCATAACCTCGGTGTCGCAGAGACGAGAAACCGCGGCATACGCATGGCGCACGGCAGATACATTGCTTTTCTGGATGCAGATGACTGGTGGGAACCGGACAAGCTCGCCGCGCAGATTGCATTGCTGGAGCGCACGGGGGCACCGCTGTGTTACAGCGCACGCCAATTACATGAAGCTGACGGTACACCGAATGGGCGCATGATCCGCGTACCGGAGCACGTGACCTATGAGCAGCTCCTGTATACGAATGTGATTCCCTGCGGATCGGTCGTGATGCGTACCGACATCGCCAGGGAGTTCTACATGAGCCATGCGGAACTGCATGAGGACTACATCCTGTGGCTGCAGGTGCTGAAAGCATATGGAGCAGCAGTCGGCATCGATGAGCCGTACCTGCACTGCCGTCTGAGCGAGGGCGGAAAATCCAGAAACAAGCTAAAATCCGCGCGCATGCAGTATGGCGTATACCGCTATATGGGGTTTGGAGTCATCAAAAGCCTGTATTATCTATGCTCCTATGCGTGGCATGGGGTGAAAAAATACTATGGCTGATCAGAAAACAAAGAGAGGAACGACGATGCTGAAGATATATATCTGTCCGGAATGCGGCTGGCTGCGGACGGTATCGCGCCGCAAGGAGGTGGAATGCCACAGATGCGGCAATACCGCCATGGAGCTGACGAAGCTCGATTATGAGACTTATGCACGGATGAGTGAGCAGGAACGCGCGGACTATGTACAGAGCTGGCGCTACATTCACAAAAAATCCGAAAAGAGCAATTGACAGATGCCATGAATTAGACTAGAATTGTGATGTTTAGTTTACGTTGCGTTGCATCTATCGATAAGTAGTCAAAATAGAAGCATAAATATACGAAGGAGTCGCCATGAGCAAGAAGAATCAGCAAAGTGAGCTGAGCCCCAGGGAACAGAAGAAGCTATTAAAGAAAAAGAGAAAAAGACGTAAGATTATCTTGTTAGTCGTAGAAGTCGTTGTACTGTTGATCGTACTCGGTATGTTATATGTCTGGCAGGCATTGAATAAAATAGAAAAAGATCCACCTGCAAGCACAGACAACACCCAGCAGGATGTGAGCAACAATGAGGACGAACTGAATGATGAAACGGTCGAGATCATGCGAGGATATGAAGATGTCGCGTTGTTTGGTGTAGACAACTACTTCAACGGACATGCCGATTCCGGTAACTCCGATGTGATCATGATCGCCAGCATCAATAATGATACAAAGGAAGTCAAGCTCGTATCCGTATACCGTGATACATTCCTTGATACAGATATTAACACAGACTCATCACCGAACTTCCACAAGGCAAACCGTGCGTTTGCACTCGGAGGGGCAGCACAGTCATGCAGCATGCTCAATGCCAGCCTGGATCTGGACATTCAGCATTACATTACCGTAGATTTCAAGGTAGTGACAGATGTAGTCAATATGCTCGGAGGCGTAGACATCGATGTCGATGCCGCAGAGCTCAAATACATCAATCATCACATTGATACGACCGCAAAAGCGACCGGAGACACACCGGTACATCTGACAACGACCGGACTGCAGACCCTGAACGGAACGCAGGCGACTGCCTATGCACGTATCCGTTCCACCGCAGGCAGCGATTTCAAGCGTGCAGAGCGTCAGAGAGAGGTCATCAACGAGATCGTGAAAAAGGCGAAAAAGACAGACCTCGGCACGATCAACAAGATCATCAATCAGGTATTTCCTGAGATCAGTACCAACTATACGAACATGGACATCATCCGTCTTGCATCCAGTATGTTCAGCTATGAACTCGTGGATTCGACCGGATTCCCGTTCAGCAAATATCCGGCGAGACTCGGTGGCAGCAAGGGTGATGTAGTCATCTGCGCCGATCTGGAGAACAACGTCAGGGCATTGCACCGTTATCTGTACGATGACAATGAATACGTGCCGTCAGCGACTGTTACCCACTATAGTGACCTGATTATCAGTAACTATGGTATCACGATCGATCATGGAGACAATCCGGAGGCAGTACAGGGTGGCGCGATCACCAGTGACAGTTTTGACGAACCGGCGGAGACTACGACGGATACGACCACAACACAGTAACAGATCAATAAAACAGATAAAAAGTATACCCGAGGACAACTGCCCTCGGGTAATTCTGGATTTACCGGAAAATGAAATCAGACAGGAGGACAACAATATGTGTGGAATCGTAGGATTTATAGGAAGAAAACAGGCAGCGCCGATCCTTTTGGATGGACTGTCCAAATTGGAATATCGTGGATATGACTCAGCAGGAATGGCGGTCTATGACGGACAGGAGATCCGCGTGGAGAAGAGCACCGGCCGGCTCAAAGTGCTCAGCGAGCTGACGCATGATGGCAGCACGATGCCTGGTACAGTCGGCATTGGTCATACCCGCTGGGCGACACACGGCGAGCCGAGTGACCGCAACGCACATCCGCAGTGCAATACCGTCGGCAGTATCGCAGTCGTGCACAACGGTATTATCGAGAACTATTTAAAATTAAAGAAAAAACTGCTCGATCACGGCTATGAATTTACTTCAGATACAGATACCGAGGTCGTTGCACAGTTATTAGATTATTACTATAAAAAGACAAACGGAGATATCATCGATACGATCACCAAAGTCATGCATCGTGTCGAGGGCTCTTACGCGCTCGGAATCATCTTTGCAGAGCAGCCGGATCATGTCTACGCACTGCGCAAGGATGCGCCGCTCATTGTCGGCAAGTCCGAGGACGGCAACCTGATCGCCTCTGATGTGCCTGCGATCCTTAAATATACGCGTGATGTGTATTTTATCGAAAACGAGGAGATCGCATGCCTGACAGAGAACGATATCCAGTTTTTTAATATCGATGGCGAACCGATCGAAAAGACGAGCCGGACGATCGAGTGGGATATCAATGCCGCAGAAAAGGGCGGTTATGAGCATTTTATGCTCAAGGAGATGTATGAGCAGCCCAAGACTGTGCGCGATACACTCAGCCCGCGTATCAAGGATGGACAGATCGTGATCGAGGAGCTCGGTATGAGCGACGAGGAGATCTGCGCGATCGAGCGTATCCATATCGTAGCATGTGGCAGCGCCTACCATACAGGTGTGACAGCCAAATACATTATGGAAGGACTGGCGCGTATTCCGGTAGAAGTCGATCTCGCCAGTGAATTCCGTTACCGCAATCCGATCCTGAACAAAAATGATCTGGTAGTGATCATCAGCCAGTCCGGAGAGACCGCAGACTCACTCGCAGCACTGCGCGAGGCAAAGTCACAGGGTATCAAGACACTTGGCATCGTCAATGTCGTAGGCAGCTCCATTGCGCGTGAGGCAGACCGTGTCATGTATACATGGGCAGGCCCCGAGATCGCAGTCGCTACGACAAAGGCATATTCTGCACAGTTGATCGCACACTATCTGCTCGCGATCCATTTTGCACAGGTAAAGGGACAGGTCACAGACGAAGAAGTAGCAGAGATGCTCACAGATCTCAAGGCGATCCCGGCACAGATTGAGATGCTGCTCGCGAATAAGGAGAACATCCAGAAGATCGCCAACCGTTATGTCGGAGCGCGCGACGTATTCTTCATCGGTCGAGGCATTGATTATTCGATCGGTATGGAGGGCTCACTCAAGCTCAAGGAGATCTCTTATATCCATTCCGAGGCATATGCGGCAGGAGAACTCAAGCATGGCACGATCTCTCTGATTGAGGAAGGCACACTCGTTGCTGCGCTCGTGACACAGAAGGATCTGTATAAAAAGATGACGAGCAATATCGTCGAGGTGCGTACCCGTGGTGCAGTCGTACTTGCAGTCACAAACGAGGACAATACGGAGATCGAGAAGAATGCAGATTATGTGATCTACATTCCGCAGACGAACAAGTATTTTACGAATTCACTCGCTATTATTCCACTGCAGCTGTTCGCATACTATGTATCCGTCGGCAGAGGCTGCGATGTAGACCGGCCGAGAAACCTCGCAAAATCAGTGACGGTAGAGTAATGGCAGGATTCCCATGATTCCGTAAATCTTATAATTATGACCGGAAAGTCACAATTATAACAAAAATAGAACACAATTCAGACACAACTCCGGTTTAAACTGTGAACTATCAAATGAAGGAAAGAACTTCAAAGGGATGAAAAAGAGCTCAGTTTTAAGGAGGCATGACATATGGACAACTATAACAACGACAACCAAAACGGCTATAACAGCTATGGCCAGAACAATTACAACACAGGAAACAACAACGGCTATCCGGTAGATCCGAACAACAACAGCTACAGTTATACAGGAGCAGGCGCGGATCAGACCTACAGCCAGCAGACACAGAGCCAGACACAGGGCGCCAGTCAGCAACAGTCACAGGATCGCTACTACAGCCCCTATGAGCGCCGCACGATGGATGAGGACAACAGCAGCAAGGCACGCAGGGAGCGCAAGCGCCAGGAAAAACGTGCAAAACGGCAGAATAAGCCGCATGGATTTGGCATGACATTAGCCAAATGTGCATGTCTGGCAGCGACATTCGGACTCGTCGCAGGCGGAGTATTCGGCGGAGTCAATTATCTGATTCCGGAAAAAGAGCCGACGACCGTTGTACAGCAGCAGACATCTGCATTATCCACAACTTCGGACAATGACCAGACGAGTTCATCTACATTGAATGGCAGTATCATAGCTACCGATGTATCCGGTATCGTAGAAAAGGCGATGCCCAGTATCGTGGCGATCACGAATATGACAGAGACCGAGTACCGTACCTGGTTCGGACAGACCTATTCACAGGAAAACGACTACGCAGGCAGCGGTATCATCGTCAGCGAGGACGATAAATATTTATATATCGCGACAAACAACCATGTCGTAGATGGAGCCAAGACACTGACCGTCAAATTCTGTGATGACAATACCGTCGCAGCAGAAGTCAAGGGCACGAGCCCCAGCAATGACCTCGCAGTCGTAAAAGTAGCAAAAGACGATATCGAGCAGGAGACGATGGATGCGATCAGTATCGCTACGATCAATGATGAGGGCAAAGAAAAAGTTGGCGAGCCTGTCATCGCGATCGGTAATGCGTTAGGCTATGGACAGTCAGTCACAAGTGGTATCATCAGCGCATTGAACCGTGAGGTAACGGCGCAGGACGATTCCACAGGCGAAACATATGCGAATACACTGACACAGACAGATGCCAGCATCAACCCTGGTAACTCCGGTGGTGCACTGCTCAATGCCAAGGGCGAAGTCATCGGAATCAATTCCTCCAAGATGGGTGGAGAATATGTGGACGGTGTCGGATTTGCGATCCCTATGACGACTGCAGCGCCGATCATCAACGAACTGATCACCAGAGAGAAAGTCACTGATGACAAGGCAGCATTCCTCGGAGTCAGCGGTATCGATGTCGATGATTCTGTATCACAGATGTACAATATGCCCAGTGGTATCTATGTTGCCAAGGTATATGAAGGCAGCGCAGCCGCAGAGGCAGGTATCCAGCAGGGCGATATCATCACCGCCTTTGACGGACAGGATGTAGATACCATGGAAGAGATGCAGGAACTGTTGCAGTACCGCGCAGCAGGCACCAAGGTCAAGATCACGATCAGCCGTGCCGATAACGGTAAATATGTCGAGCAGAAGGTCGAAGTCACGCTCGGCAGCAAAAACTAATAAATATAAGTTTTCTTAGATCTAAAAGGCATGATTCGCGCTTGAATCATGCCTTTTCATGTGTTAGACTAAAAATTAGCATTTACAGACCATTTCCGTGGAGGAAAACGACTATGAAAAACAGTACAAAGAAAAGAAAAATAGTGATAGCACTCGGACATGAGGCACTCGGAACGACACTGCCGGAGCAGAAAGAAGCGACAAAGCGTACCGCCAAGGCAGTCGCAGACCTGATCAGTGAAGATGCACAGATTATCATCACACACAGCAATGGTCCGCAGGTCGGCATGATCCATACTGCGATGTCAGAGTTTGCCAGATTATATCCGGAGTATACAGCGACACCTATGAGCGTCTGCTCAGCCATGAGCCAGGGCTATATCGGTTACGACCTGCAGAATGCGATCCGTACCGAACTGTTGAACCGTGGCATCTACAAGCCGGTAGCGACCACCCTCACACAGGTGACCGTAGATCCCTATGACGAGGCATTTTACGAGCCGACCAAGATCATCGGACGTGTGATGAACCGCGAGGACGCAGATGCAGAGGAGAAGAAAGGCAATCATATCACAGCAGTAGAAGGCGGTTATCGCCGTATTGTAGCGGCACCGAAGCCCATCGGCATCGTAGAGATCGACAGTATCCGTGCACTTGTCGATGCAGATCAGGTCGTGATCGCATGTGGTGGCGGCGGTATCCCGGTACTTGATCAGGCACACAACCTGCAGGGAGCCAGCGCGGTCATCGAAAAAGATCTCGCAGCAGCCAAGCTCGCAGAGCTCGTCGATGCAGATGAACTCATCATTCTGACCGGAGAGGATCACGTCTACCTCGATTATGGCCAGCCCACACAGCGCCCGATCGAGCAGATGAGCACCGCAGAGGCACAGGAATATATCCATGAAGGTGTGTTTGAGGAGGGCACGATCCTGCCCAAGATCGAAGCAGCCATCGACTTTATCGGCAATTCAGCGATTCGTACAGCGACGATCGCGAGACTGGGCATTCGCCCTGAGACCGGCAAAGAGACACTCGAGGGCACTGTGATCCATAAATAACATCTATGATACAGCATACATGAGGCGGCACCGAAGTACCGATGCCGTCTTGTTTTTTGGCTATAAAAGACAATCGGCTGCTGGGAATCAGATCCCGCAGCGGCATGCTCACCCTAAAAATGAACCGGTTTTATCCGTATTATTATAAGGTAGCATTGAAAATGAAAAGAAAACAGGCACCAGAAAGGAACCAGAATGAAGTTACACACGAAAAATCACATGCCGGGGATGCACCATATCCTGCGCCGAACGTTTGCAGGACTACTGGCAGCAGCGACACTGGTATGTACACTGCCGGGAGAACTCACTCCGGTACATGCGGCACAGACGCAGAAACAGAGCCTAAAGGCACTCGGTATCATCGATGCAGCCGGAGAGGAAGACACGGCGAACGATCTGCCGGATCTGGCAGATGTGCCCGCTGCGCAGACACAGCTGCAGACAGCAGACAACGGAGATCTGATCATTGCAATCGATGCCGGACACGGTGGCTCGGATGCCGGAGCGACTTACGCTGGCATGAAAGAAAAAGATGTCAATCTCAAGATCGCGCAGTATATCAAAGCATATTTCGCAGATTATGCAGGTGTACAGATCTATCTCACGCGGGACAGCGATAAAGCAGTCGAACTCAGTGCTCGTGTCGAGCAGGCAGCAGCCGCAGGGGCAGATGTGTTCATCAGCATACATAACAATGCATCGTCAAATGAGAAAACGAGCGGCAGCATGGTATTTTATCCGAATAACAATTATCGGCCGGCGCTCGGAGCGGAGGGCGCAGAGCTCTCACAGAGCATTCTCGACCAGTTGACAGCGCTCGGACTGCCGGATCTGGGTATCCGGACGAGAAATTCCGAAAACAACACCAAATACAAAGATGGCAGTCTGGCTGATTATTACAGCGTCATCCGTAATGCCAAGCTGCAAAATATGACCGGTATCATTGTCGAGCATGCATTTGTATCCTGTGCATCTGACCGGAAAAATTATCTGGGCACCGACGCACAGCTGCAGAAACTCGCACAGGCAGATGTCAAAGGTATTGCGGACTACTACGGACTGGAATATGTCGGACTGACCAAGCCCGCCGTGACGCTAAGTGCACCGGGCTATAAGCAGCTGGCGATCGAGTGGGATGAGCAGGAAGATGCACGCGGATATGTCGTTTATCGTTCCGAAAAGAAGACCAGCGGTTATAAGAAGATCGCGACAGTCACCGGCAGCTACAATACGGCATATTTAGACACCGGACTGACATTGAATAAAGACTATTATTATAAGGTAAAAGCCTATCGAAAGGTGGATGGGATCAAATATTACAGTGCCGAGTCGCGGGTGCTGAAAGGAAACGCGATCGGAGGCACACAGTTCACTGAGATCAAGCAGACCGGAGACAACTTCAAGCTGACGTGGAAAGCCATGTCCAATGCAGATGGCTATGTGATCTCCCGCAGCGAGGACGGCGGCAGCTACAAGCGTATCGCTGAGATCGATGATCCGTCACGGACGACCTATACAGATAGAGACGTATTCAGCGAGATCACCTATCGCTATCGTATCCGCCCGCTTCATTATCTATATAACAATGAAGGCTATGGCAAGATGTCGACAACAGTCGAAGCCAGCTATCTCGATCCGCCGGAAGTAAAGAGCACGACAGTACGCACCGATGGTAAGGTCAAGGTCACCTGGTCAAAGGTCAGCGGTGCATCCAGATATGTGCTGCAGCGCAGTGGCAGTGAGAATGGCACCTACAAGACAGTCGCAACGTTAAAGGGCGATGCGACAACCAGCTATATTGATACCAAAGTCGAGATCGCGAAAGAGTACTACTATCGCGTGAAAGCATATAATGAACACGGTGTGGTCAAGGGTTCATCCTATTATTCGGATGCCCTCGATGTGTTCAACTTTAAGACACCGGAGTTTACGAGTGTAGCTATATCCAGCAAAACACCCGGCGTATCACTCGCCTGGTCCAAGACACCGTTCGCAGAAGGCTACCGGATCTACCGCAGCGAGCAGGAGAATGGTGGCTATACGCGAATCGCTACCGTAAAAGGTTCAGGTACGCTCACATACCTCGATACTTCAGGTACAGATATCGGAACCACCTATTACTATAAAGTACGTGCATACGTGACCCAGTCCAAAAAGACTGTGCTATCATATGTCTCAGATCCGGCATCTGTCACACCCGGATATGCGATCATGGGAGAGAGCAGCACGACTGTAGCCAAGATGGCAAACTGGTACACGGCGCGCGGCGGCGTTTACCCGGAGGAGATCTACAGTGAATACGGCGCCCCGACCTTAAAGGACTTCTGCAAGCTCGTCTATAACGAGGCCAAAGCAGAAGGCGTGAAGGCAGAAGTGCTGTTCGCACAGATCTGTAAAGAGACCGGATTCCTCAAATTCGGCGGTGATGTACAGCCGGATCAGTGCAACTTCGGCGGTATCGGAGCGACCGGAGGCGGCGTAGCAGGCGCATCCTTCCCGGATGTACAGACCGGTATCCGTGCCCAGGTACAGCACCTGAAGGCATACGCCAGCGATCAGCCCCTGAACAAGGAGTGCGTCGACCCGCGTTTCACCTACGTGAAGCGCTGTGCAGCGATCTATGTCGAATGGCTCGGAGTCCACGAGAACCCGACTGGAGCAGGCTGGGCCACTGCCAAGAACTATGGCTATAGCCTGAGAGATGACTATATCAGTTCGCTGCTGAGCTATTAGAAAATGCCCAAAACAGGCAGAAAATCAGTATAAAAAATAATATTCAAAAATTTTTCAAACTTTTTTACGGCGACCCCACTTTTTTG
>JBNMKT010000097.1:0-10002 GCA_050874485.1 bacterium | reverse complement strand
ATTGGAGAATTCAAAAAGGCTTCACCGAGTCTCGGGGCGATCACCAGCAAAGTCTCATTGGATGAGCGGATCATGGACTACAGTGCATCAGTCGATGCGATCTCCTGTCTGACCGAGGAAGATCATTTTCACGGAAATGTGGATGATTTTAAAAATATCCGCGCCAAGACGGAACTTCCGATGATCCGTAAGGATTTTATGATCGACGAGTATCAGTTCTACGAGGCAAAAGCAATCGGTGCAGATGCGGTTCTTTTGATCGCAGCGATCCTCGATGATGTGCAGATGCGGGATTTTTATGCACTTGCATACGAACTCGGTATGGATGCACTGGTCGAAACGCATGATGAGGCAGAGATGGAGCGGGCTTTGAAGCTGGATGCACAGATCATCGGGGTCAATAACCGCAATTTAAAGGACTTTACGATCTCACTCGACAATACGGTGCGGTTACGGCCGATGGTGCCGCCGGAAAAATGCTTTGTCGCAGAGAGCGGCATCCTCACAGATGATGACATCCGGCTGCTAAAGAGCCAGCATGTGGATGCTTTTCTGATCGGACGGGCATTGATGGAAGCGGACGATCCGCGGGCGCTGGCAGCGCACTGGAAGTCATTATAGCTGGCGGGCTGTTTATGAAATTTAATAAAATATAAGGATGAAACACAGATGATACAAGAAAAGGAATCGAGGGCTGAAACGCACAACGGTATACGGACTGTGCCGGAAGTAAAGATCTGCGGCATCACGACGAGACAGGAAGCTGAATGGCTCAATGAGGCGCAGGCAGATTATGCAGGGTTCGTATTTTATGAAAAGAGCCGTAGAAATGTCAATATCAGCGATGCAGCAATGATCAGGCGGAGCCTGTATCCGGGGATCCGGGCTGTGGCAGTCACGGTCGATCCCACACCGCAGCAGCTGCGGATGATCGAGATCGGTGGATTTGATATCTTACAGGTACACGGAACATTACCGCTTGAGGTATTGCGGGAATGCAGATTACCGGTCTGGCGGGCATTTAATATAGAAAAACTGGCAGATGTCACACAGACGCCGGATGAGACACCGGAGGAAGCAACAGAACGCAGGCAGCTGGAGGAGGCAAAGATCGAAGCATATGTGCTGGATGGCATCTCCTATGGGAGCGGCAGAACCTTTGACTGGACAGCTCAGAGTACGGCGCAGATCCGGGCATTGTTTGGCGAAAAGAGGCTGATACTCGCAGGAGGATTAAATGAGGACAATGTGACAGAGGGTATTGCATTATTTCAGCCGGATATCGTGGATGTCAGTTCCGGTGTGGAACGTGACTACGGCGGTGGCAAGGACGAGGACAAGATCAGACGATTTATAAGAAAGGTGAGAGAGCAATGAGTAATCAGAAAGCATATTATGGAGAATACGGTGGACAGTATGTATCGGAGGCGCTGATGAATACATTAGCGGAGGTGGACGCAGCATTTGAGGAGGCGATTCACGATCCGGAATTTTTAAAACAATATCATTATTATCTGAAACAGTATGTAGGGCGTGAGACACCGCTGTATTTTGCGGAGCGCCTGTCAGAGAAATACGGTACACGGATCTATCTCAAACGTGAAGACCTGAATCATACCGGTGCACATAAGATCAACAATGTAATCGGACAGATCCTGCTGGCAAAGCGGATGGGAAAGACAAAAGTGATCGCCGAGACCGGAGCCGGACAGCATGGTGTGGCGACAGCTACCGGAGCAGCATTGTTCGATATGGAATGTACAGTCTACATGGGCGAGGAGGATATCGAGCGCCAGAAACTGAATGTGCTGCGTATGGAGATGCTCGGAGCGACGGTTGTACCGGTGCATTCCGGCAGCAACACGTTAAAGGATGCCACAAATGAGGCAATCCGGACATGGGCAAAGACCGCAGAGGATACCTTCTATATTATCGGGTCTGCAGTCGGACCGTATCCGTATCCGAAGATGGTCAAGGAGTTCCAGAGCTGTATCAGCAGGGAGGCCAAAAGACAGTTCGCTGAGGAAGTCGGTGGTCTGCCGGATGTTGTCATGGCATGTGTCGGAGGTGGATCTAATTCGATCGGAATGTTTGCAGATTTCATCGATGAAAAGAGTGTACAGCTCTATGGTGTGGAAGCAGCCGGACTCGGTATTGAGACCGGAAAGCATGCGAGTGCGATGGCGCTCGGACAGCCCGGTGTATTGCATGGTATGAAGTCTTATTTATTACAGGACGAGGATGGTAATGTACAGTTGGCACATTCGATCTCCGCAGGACTTGATTATCCGGGTGTCGGACCGGAGCACGCATATCTGCGGGATACCGGCAGAGTGAATTATGTGTCGATCACAGATGTGGAGGCGATGGATGCGCTGATGGAACTGTGCAGGCTCGAAGGTATTATTCCAGCTATCGAGAGTGCCCATGCGGTTGCCTATGCATGCAAGAAGGCAAAAGACATGACACCGGATCAGAGCATGATCGTATGTCTGTCCGGACGCGGTGACAAGGACGTCAATACGATTGCAGATTATCTGGCCGGAAAAGGATACATGAATTAGAGACTGACGATAGAGATGCGAGGTGGAGAAAAATGAGTAAGAACAGAATTGAACAGAGACTGGCACAGCTGCAGGACAGACAGGAAAAGGCATTTATCACTTATCTGACGGCAGGACTGCCGGATATGGAACAGACAAAAGCAATTATAAAAGCACAGGAAGCAGCCGGAACAGATATCGTAGAGATCGGTGTACCGTTCTCAGATCCGATTGCGGATGGCCCGGTGATCCAGCAGGCGAGCTATGAATCGATCCTGGGAGGAACCAATATTCACAAATGTTTTACCGCAGTCGAGCAGCTGCGTGCGGACGGCTGCGAACTGCCGTTTGTATTTATGCTGTATTACAATACGATCTGCCATTATGGGGTGGAGAAATTTGTGGAGAAGTGCCGCGCGGCCGGTGTGGATGGACTGATTATACCGGATCTGCCATTCGAGGAGCAGGATGAGATCAAAACCTATCTGGACGGACAGGACGAGACGATCCTGATCCAGCTCGTCAGCCCAGTATCAGCAAAACGTATTCCAATGATATTAGACGGCGCACGGGGATTCGTCTACTGCGTATCTTCTATGGGTGTGACCGGACAATCAGGCACTTTCCATAAAGAGATCAAAAATTATCTTGCGGATGTCAAGCGCCAGAGCAGTATCCCGGTCATGATGGGATTTGGCATCACGCAGGCATCAGATATAGCACCGATGAAGGATTCGATCGACGGAGCGATTGTCGGCTCGCATTTTATTAATCTGATGCGTGCACATGATTTTGCACCGGAGGCAGCAGCGGAGTATTGTAGTACATTTAAACGTGAGATGGCAGCAATCTAACCATAGGAGGAGACGAACATGAAGACAGCAATCGCAACAGTAGTAGAAGGAAAAGACCTGACAAGGGAAGAAGCAGCGCGCGTCGCAGAATTGATTCTGAGCGGTGAAGCGACGGAGGCAGAGATCGCGGGGCTGCTCACAGCGCTTCGTATGAAGGGTGAGACAGTAGATGAAATCTTAGGATTCGCATCGGTATTGCGCAGCAAGGCGAATACGATCACACCACAGTGTGAAAACTATGTGGATCTCGTCGGAACAGGCGGTGACTGCACGTATTCTTTCAACATCTCCACGACCTCCGCATTTGTGGCAGCAGGCGCAGGACTTCCGGTGGCAAAGCACGGCAACCGCTCGATTTCCAGCAAATCCGGTGCAGCAGATGTGCTCGAGGCACTCGGTGTAAATATCAGTGCAGATCCGGCAGTGGTGCAAAAATGTGTGGAAGAAGCGGGTGTCGGATTCATGATGGCACCGAATTTTAATCCGTGCATGAAATATGTCGGACCGGTGCGCAAACAGCTGGGTATCCGGACGATGTTTAATATTCTGGGACCGCTTTCGAATCCATCCAGAGCAAAAAAGATGGTTGTGGGAGTCTATGACCCGAAGATGGTAGAGACGATCGCCAAAGTGATGGCACAGCTCGGTGTAGAGCGCGGATTTGTCGTGAGCGGAGACAATCATATCGATGAATTCAACCTTGCAGGAACAACGACAGTCGCAGAGATCACGGACGGAGTGGTCAGTGTGTTTGAACTGCAGCCGGAAGACGTTGGCCTGACGCGCTGCACACTTGATGAACTGCGCGGTGGTGAAGGCGCAGAAAACGCACAGATTACCAGGAGTATTTTAGATGGTTCACAGCGTGGCGCGAAGCGGGATGTGGTGCTGTTGAATGCCGGGGCGACACTCTATATCGGCGGACTGGCTGATTCGATCGCAGACGGTATCCGGCTGGCAGCAGACTCGATTGACAGCGGAAAAGCAGCACAGGTTCTGGAGCGGATGATCACCATGAGCCAGAACACATTATAAAATGTAAAAACCAAACCCCGCTTGCAGCAGGCAGGCGGGGTTTTATATGCCGAGAATCGTTATATTCAGATAGTTGTGGTCGAATGCGAGGTCGAGTGTTCTGCCATCCTCGGTCATCACGACCGGACGCAGCGGATACCGGCTACGGTTTTTGATCACATGGGCTTTCTCACCGGTGGAGAGTGTGACTGTCACACCGACTGGATATACGGTGATGAAATTGACAAATGTCGCTACGACCTCGTAGTTAAACATATGCCCACAGTTGGCCATCAGATATTCGATCGTTTCTAAGGCGCTATAGCCTTCCTTATAAGCACGCTTGGCGAGCATGGCGTCAAATACATCTGCGACATGGATGATGCGTGCATAGAGATAGATATTCTCATGGCTGAGCCCTGAGGGGTAGCCACTGCCGTCATCGTTTTCGTGGTGCTGCAGGATCGATACGCGCACGGTCGATGAGAACTCCGAGCGGTTCTTCAGCATATCATAGCCAAACTCCGGATGGCGGTTGACAACTGCACGCTCCTCATCGGTCAGGGGCCCTGGCTTGTCGAGAATCTCCAGCGGAATACATTCTTTTCCGATATCGTGGAACAGACTGGCGAGTGCCAGCTCGCGCAACTGCTCATTTCTCAGCTTCAGGCCGATACCACATGCCACGGCTGCGATCGCAACGTTCAGCGAATGTTCATAGGTTGAATTGTGATAATGGCGCAGCGTATTAAAATCAAGCTGGATCTCCTGCAGGTCGAGCAGATCATCGACGATCTTGTTGGATAAAAAGAAGATCTGGTCGAGATTCTGTTCCTTGAGTGTGCGCAGCATGCGCATGCGTTCGTCATCATCGATGATCTCTGCAAACTCCTCATATTCTGAGTAACGGTCGTAGATGTATACACCCGGATAGCCGAGATAACGGATCTTATCAATGAGCGGGGCGGTCATCTTTTTATTGCGGCCGAGCAGCTTGCGCCCATCTTCGTCATATAGATTTTTCACGATCACCATGCCTGGTGTCACATCATCGATACCAACAAAACGCATCAGTTTTCCTCAATTCAAGTAAAAATTTGAGACTTGTACTAAAATAAGAAGTCTCACGTAGCTACATTATAACTGTTTTATCGACAAACGGCAAGCGTTTTTGCAAGACAGCAGAAAATTGTGAAATGCAAAAACAAAGGTAATCAACACTGAAAACAAACAAAAACAACACTGATTTTGCGGCAACAAACAAAAAATAGTGCTTGATTTATGTGGTTTTTTGTCGTAAACTATAGATAATTCGTAAGACAAGGAGAGATGGCCATGGAGTTTCAATTACCGCCTTCACAGGAAGGGAAGATGCGTATCGTTCAGGAACTGGTGCCCGGCAAGCAGGTCACGCTGGCGCATATTATCGCAAGTCCTGATCCGATTGTATATAAAAAGCTGGGGCTCGACCCGAGCATCGATTATCAGCGGACAGCAATCGGCATTCTCAGTATGAGTCCGGCAGAGATTGCAGTGATCGCGGGTGATCTGGCAGTGAAAAAGGCAGATATCGAGCTTGGATTTATCGATCGTTTCAGTGGTACACTGATCTTTACCGGATCCGTGTCAGCTGTTGAGGAGGCAATACAGGCGATCTGTGATTATCTGATCGAATATCTTGGATTTACGGTTTGTGACGTGACACGGACCTGATGGTAGTTTGAATGAAGAAAATGATTTTAGTCGGGCGGAGCGAGTGTGGGAAAACTACGCTCCGTCAAGCGTTAAAAGGGGAGACCCTGCATTATCATAAAACTCAATATGTCAATCATTTCGATGTGATCATCGATACACCGGGGGAATATGCAGAGACTGGTACGCTGGGGCGTGCACTGGCGTTATATTCCTACGAGGCGGATGTGACGGCACTGCTGCTGAATGCCAACGAGCCGTATTCCCTGTATCCGCCGTGCTGTGCGGCAGTCAACTGCCGGCCGACGATCGGTATCGTGACACAGATTGATGCGCCGGACGGAGATCCGGACCGGGCGGAGCGCTGGCTGCGTCTGGCGGGCTGTAAAAAGGTATTTCGTGTCAGTTCCTATACAGGAGAGGGGATCTGGCGGCTGCTTGAATATCTGCGGGAGCCGGGGGATGTGCTGCCGTGGGACAATGAAAAAGATGCGAACTGCACGCGCAAGGTGCTCTCGACAAAGTCATCGGATGAGCCACCGGCGTAACAGACGTATCACTGGTGAAACCGAATAATCAGGGGGAGCATAGCACGCATGAGTACAGGTGATTTGGAAAAACAGAACAATCGGCATATTTTTAAACAGACTTTGGTACAGGCATCCGCTTTTTTAGTAGTGATACTTTGTGCCATTTTGTTTTTCTTTGTGATCTTCAGCTATAATACATGGACCGGAAAGCTGGCTTATATCGTTTCCGGGCTGAAATCGATCATCATAGGTGTCGTGATTGCGTATCTGCTCAATCCGATCGTGAACGGAATGGAAAAACAGATGCGGAAGCTGATCAAAAATCCAAAAAATGAGGCACGTGCCAATGCATTATTGCGTGGTTTTTGTGCGATTACGGTAGTTCTGGGAGCAGTCCTGATCGTTGGGGTATTGTTATATACGATTCTGCCGCAGGTGGTGATCAGCATATCTTCACTGATCCGCAATTTTCCGCATTATGTGGATGAGATCACAGATCTGATCCAGTCGAACCGGCAGCTGCGGACATTTCTGGATAATGTGCTGACGAATGCAACGGAGGATATCTCACAGTGGCTGAATGTGAATGTACTGCAGAATATCCAGTCTTATGTGGCTATGGCAGCATCCGGTGTGATGAATGTCATTACAATGCTGGCGAATGTGCTGGTCGGACTGATTATCTCTGTCTATGTACTGTGTTCGACACAGACATTTGTCGGACAGGGCAAGAAGATCCTGTATGCGGTATTTACGAGAAAGCAGGCAAAAGCGATTCTCGATACACTGCGCAAAAGCAATGAGATCTTTGGCGGATTTATCTCCGGAAAGATCATTGATTCGCTGATTGTGGGTGTGCTGTGTTTTGTCGGTCTGACCTTGCTCCATATGCCGTATATTGCGCTTGTGTCCGTGATTGTCGGTGTTACGAATGTGATTCCGTTTTTCGGGCCGTATATCGGTATGATCCCGAGTACGATACTGATCATGCTTGTCGATTTCAAAAAGGGTGTGATCGTGCTGATCTTTATCATTATCTTACAGCAGCTGGACGGCAATGTGATCGGGCCGAAGATCCTCGGCAAATCGACCGGATTGTCCGCATTCTGGGTTGTGTTCTCGGTGATGTTTTTCGGAAAGATCTGGGGTATTATCGGTATGCTGATCGGTGTGCCGGTATTCGGGGTAATCTATTACATTTTTGATACGTTTGTGAATTACCGCCTCAAACAGCGGCAGCTGCCGACGGAGACTGCGGACTATAAAAATCTGGACTATTTTACAGAGGATGGCGAGCGCGTGACAACGGATGGTAAAAAGTCACAACGTGAACTGCGCAAGGAAGAACAAAAGGAACTTCGCAGACAGTGGATGGAGGAAAACCAGGAAAACTTCGAACACTGGGTACAAAAGCACAAGAAAAAAGAAGAGGAAGAATAAAAAGGAAGACGCTTTAGAGCGCCTTCCGGTCAATGTAAGTCGTTTTAAATTTTGAGTACAGGATCTTCTGGCTGCTATAGAGACCGTGGTAGCCGGAGAGCATATAGCTGAGCGCGACCGCCAGCAGATAAAAGGGCATCCCATCATAGCCGAACAGTTCAAAGCAGATGAGCAGAGAGGCGATCGGCGAATTTGTGACACCGCAGAAGAGGCTGCCCATGCCGACAGCGATACATAACGGTGCATCAAAACCTGTGATCATTGCAAACAGACAGCCGAAGGTGGCACCGACATAAAACGTCGGAACGATCTCACCGCCTTTATAACAACAGCCGAGTGTAATCGCTGTAAAGATCATTTTTAACAGGAAAGCGCCGGGAAATACGGTTCCGGTCTCAAAACATCTGGCGATTACCTGCATACCGGCACCGTTATAATCGCGGTTGCCAACAATCAGTGTGAGCACAATGATGAGCAGACCACCAACGACCGTGCGCAGATAATGGTTACTTACATGTGCACGGAAAAAGTGTGCGGTGCGGTGCAGAATCTCACAGAAGAGTACGCTGATGCAGGCGCACAGTATCGCGAGAATACCGACCAGGCTGGCACTTTTGATGGTAAATGCAGGTGCTGCGACGGGGAATACTTCCCAGGCGACACCACACATGGCGGCCAGTGAATGAGCCACAAATGATGCGATTACGCACGGAACAAGTGCGGCATAATACATGACACCGACACTGATGACTTCCATAGAAAAGATCGCAGCAGCCATTGGTGTACCGAACAGTGCAGAAAAACAGGCACTCATACCACACATGATCATGACGCGTTTGTCATTTTCGTTAAAATGAAATACGTTTCCGATCCAGTTGCCGATGCTGGCACCGATCTGTAAGGCAGCACCTTCGCGGCCGGCAGAACCGCCGCACAGATGCGTGAGCACGGTAGCTACAAATATAAGCGGTGCCATCTTGAGTGGTACTTCTTCTCCGGAATGGATCGCTGTGATCACGAGATTGGTGCCCTGATCATGTTTATCGTGGAACAGGTAGTACCAGCTGACGATCAGAATACCTGCGATGGGCAGAAAAAACAGCAGCCACGGATAGGTGCGCTGTGAGGTCGTTGCCCAGGACATGGCATAAGAAAATGCAATGCCGACACCGCCGATGAGAAGACCGGTCACGATGGCGATCAGTATCCACTTGATACCGCTGCGCAGCCGGTGCAGATTGTGGATCACCGTCCGACGGAGATCCGGTGTTTGTGTCTGGTTCATAGATTCATTTGTCTGATTCATAACTTTTTCACACTCCTGTGCAATATCGTAGCGCGCGAGTGGCTGTTTGTCAAGCAAACGACAGGTGATGGAGGAGATCGATGCGCGATCTGTTATTAGATCAGTTAAAACAGATTACCGAGGAGGAACAGGCGATTTTAAACGGCCAGTCCGGGGTCAATAAAAGCCTGTATACTTCCGGCAGAAATTTCGTAGTAGACAAGGATAAGATGCTTGCCAGGGGAACACTCATTGATATGCGCCCGCATACAAGATTTGTGCGTTTCCCGGAACATACGCATAACTATATCGAGATTATCTATATGTGCTCCGGTACGACGACGCATATCATCAATGGCGGCGTGCGTGTGGAGCTGCAGCAGGGGGAACTGCTGTTTTTGAATTCCAATGCCAGACAGGAGATTCTGCCTGCCGGGCGGGAGGATGTGGCGATCAACTTTATCGTGCTGCCGGAGTTCTTCCATCAGGCGTTTCAGATGGTGGAGGAGGATAATGTCGTGCGTGACTTTTTGGTCGGCACACTCCAGAAAAAGCACCAGGGCATGGATTTTATCCATTTTCAGGTGGCAGATGTGCTGCCGGTACAGAATCTCGTGGAGAATCTCGTCTGGTCATTATTATAT
>JBNMKT010000096.1:0-10032 GCA_050874485.1 bacterium | reverse complement strand
GAAAACAGATTTTTCTGTTCGGTTGCCGTGCGTTTGCTGCCACAGCCGAGCCCGTTCTCCATGAATTCTGAATGCGGCTCCTTGGTATCACGGGTGTAGAAGAGCAGGGAGTGGATGTCGGTCGTGCGGTCATTGAAGGCAGGAAATACAAATCCGGTATCGGGAGCGCCTACGACCCAGTCACGGATGCGGGGGCCGATACGGTTTTCGTCTGCGCGGTAGCCGAGTCCGGGTTTGGACAGTGATACCGGACAGATCGCACACAGCAGATATTCATAGACTTCTTCGGACTCATCCAGCTTGTTATTGTCGGTCGTGCGCGTCATGACATCGTATGCATCATGAAAGACCAGGATCAGATAGTTGCCTGCGTAGTCATAGCTGTCGATGACCAGATCATAGAAACGGTCGATGAGCTCCTCGCTTTTGAGCTTGCTTTCCCGCAGTCCCATGAGAAACTGCTGTCTGCCGCCGGCGGCTTCCTCCTCCAATGGGATATCCAGTGTCAGCAGGTTGTTTCCGATATTGCCAGAGAGTACTTTTTTCGCGATCTCCAGATATTTATAGAATTCTTCATCCTCCAGATTTAAAAAGGTCTGTCCAAAATTGACGACCTTATTTTTCTCGGCATCGACATAACAGCCGCACATACGTGTAAATGTGCAGCCTTCTTTTTTCAAGCGTCGCTTGATCTCCATGACTTCTTTTTTATTCATAAAATAGATCTCCTTACGTTAGTTTTTTGGATAGGTGTTTGCGAAACTATTTTTGTCAGTTTATGGGTCATGCAAGCACATTATTAAGAGGTCGCAGCTCCCGCAAGCATGTCTGTTTTGCTTTCATTGCACGAACCATTCCGATGAGCCTCGAAAAAGCCTGACTCGTGTTCAGCAGAGGCTTCCACGAGTCACGAGTCTCCTCTCCATCGTGCAAAGGCAGCAAAATCAGACACGCCTTTGCTTACGCTGCTACTTCTGCGTCTGAGTTGATAGTGCTTGCATGCTCAATTCACCGACTAAAATGTTTCGCAAACAGTATATGACGCAGGGCTAACGGCTGTGGGCACAGTGGTTTCTGTCAACTGCGACTTTTGCCCGGCGAAGTGCGAGCGATTCGCAAACGAACTTCATGTCATAGCTGAAAGCCGCAGGCTATGTGTGTGAGCAAAGCGAAAGACACATTGAGCCAAGGCTGAAGAGACAGCGAGACACCGCCGGGCAATCGGAGCAGTTTGATCAGAATACTACTGCGTCCACAGCCAGATAGCCCGGATCAAAAAAATAGTTTCGCAAGCGCCAATTTTTTTGGAAAATGTATGTAAAATACCCATACTGAAATATTTTAACGCGAATTATCAAATACTGCAAGATAAGCTATTGACTTTACGGATTCCAGAGCGTAAACTACATAAACGGTACATGGAGAGGTTTACATAAAAGCGAGGTTTGGAGAGATGCTGTTTTCGAGTTTAGAGTTCATTTTCCGGTTTCTGCCGCTATTTTTGATCTGCTATTTTGTCATGCCCGAGCGGGGCAAAAATGCGGTGCTTTTTTTAGGAAGCCTGATATTTTATGCAATTGGCGAACCGGTCTATGTACTCCTGATGCTCGGATCCATTGTAGTCAATTATGTTGCAGCACGCAGGATCGCGGCTGCAAAGTCACTTGATAGAGCCGGCAGACAGCGTATCTGGCTGGTGGTGGCACTGATTTTCGATCTCGGAGCCTTGTTTTTATTTAAATATTTTGATTTTTTTGCAGAAAATGTGAATCTGCTGCTGCATCAGGAACTGATACCGCTGTTGCACCTGACATTACCGCTTGGAATCAGCTTTTATACATTCCAGATGATCTCCTATGTGGCGGATGTGTCGATGGGAAATATTAGCGATCCGGGCACTTTTTTGGAATTTGCGACTTATCTAAGCATGTTTCCACAGCTCATCGCAGGTCCGATTGTGCAATACAGGGAAGTATCGGCACAGCTGCGTAAAAGAAGAGTGACGCTGCCGATGTTCGAGCGGGGGCTGGAGATCTTTTGTCTGGGTCTGGGTGCAAAGGTATTGCTTGCGAATAAAATCTCAATTTTCTGGAATCAGGTGCAGGGTATCGGCTTTTCTTCGATCTCTACACCGATTGCGTGGATGGGAGCATGGGCGTTTTCCTTTCAGATCTATTTTGATTTCTGGGGCTATTCGCTGATGGCGCTGGGACTGGGCATGATGATGGGCTTTCAGATACCGAGAAACTTTTCGGTACCGTACCTGTCGCGCAGTGCAACGGAATTCTGGAGGCGCTGGCATATCACACTCGGACGCTTTTTCCGCGAATATGTCTATATTCCGCTGGGTGGCAACCGGAAGGGCAGGGTACGCACGATGTGCAATATCTTTATCGTGTGGGCGCTTACGGGATTATGGCATGGTGCGAGCTGGAATTTTGTGTTGTGGGGAATTGGTTTTTTTGTAATTTTAGTAGCAGAAAAAAATATTTATGGCAATTTTCTGCAACGGCATACCCTATTTAGCCGTCTATATATGTGGATACTGATTCCTGTGAGCTGGATGGTATTTGAGATCACGGATCTGTCGCAGCTTCGCATTTATTTGTCACAGCTGATTGGGATTCATGCGGCACCGGTATTGGTCGGCAGAGATCAGCTCGTGCGTTATATACAGCAATATGGATGGCTGTTTGCGGTCTGCGCACTGTGTGCGACATGGCTGCCGCTGCGCCTGTATCGCAGGCTGAAGGGAAAATGGCTGATGGTAGTGGTCTGTCTGGCAGTATTCTGGCTGTCGGTTTATGAGATCCATCAGGGAGCCGCGAATCCATTTTTATATTTCAGATTTTAGGAACCGTTTCGGATCGCGTTATCATGTATATTGACGCGCAACGATGGTAAGTGAGGTACACAAGATGAAAAGATTAAAGAGACTCATCAAGGCTTGTCCGCTGATGGTATGTCTGCTCTGCAGCTGGGGTGTAGTCGCCGGAGCAACTTATCTGCCGCAGATGAGTGAGAAAATAAATAGTATACGTGGGGAAAAGGATCCATCAGGTGACTGGCTCACGGATGAGACACAGGAATTGACGGCAAATGATGCGATCGATGGCACGATCGGAGCCAACCGTGCGCCGGATCTGAGTGAACAGGCGATCATGGATGCAGATGGACATGATGTGCCTGCAGATGATCAGCATCCTTCTGTGGAGAATGCTGACCGGCAGACAGAGCCGGAAAATGATACAGGCACTGTGCCGCAGGTGGAAAAACCGAAAAAGATCAAACCGAAATATATCACCTATGAAAAAAAACAGACAGATTCACCGTGGTATACCGATCCGGGCAAGATTCCGCTCACGACAGAATATGATTATCAAAAGGTGAAAAAGGACTATTTTGATGATGCAGTATTCATCGGAGATTCGCGGATCGTAGGCATGAACGATTATTCCGGCCTGACGAATGCAACTTTTTTTGCAAAAACCGGGCTGACGATATATAATCTATTAGATGAAAAATTTGTAGAAGATCCAGCTACCGGCAAAAATGTAAGCGTGAGTGACATGCTGCAGAATTATAAGTACGGCAAGATCTATCTGATGGTTGGCATCAACGAGCTGGGAACCGGAGGAACGGAACGCTTTGCACAGACGTATAAGGAAGTGCTCGGCAAGATGCGTAAGTGGCAGCCGGATGCGGTGATCTATGTACAGTCGATTCTGGGCGTGAGCCCGAAAAAGGATCGGACAGATGAGGTGTTTAACAACACCAATATCCGTGATAAAAACTGTGCGATCGCAAAGCTGACAGATGGAATACACATTTTTTATCTCAATATTCAGCAACTATATGAAGATGAAAACCACGCATTGACACAGGATCTGACCTTTGATGATGTGCATCTGTATGCACAGTATTATGATAAATGGGTCAAATATCTGAAAAATCACGCGGTGGTAAAAGGAGAATAACAATGAATCATATTTTATCGAGATTAATCATGTACGGAGACATGCCAAAGGACAGTATCCTCATGCAGCTGGCGGATATCTGCGCACAGGCAGAGGGTGACGATGCACTCGAGCAGAGCAATGTGCTGCGGACCCGCGTCTACCAGCAGGTAAAGCGGATCTTAAAGGTGGCAACAGATTATGGATTCAATGAGAATCTCTGGCAGAGCTATCTGACGTTTGTGCTGATTATGGACGAGAATCCATTCAGCCTGACCTGTGAGAAGATTGGTGCCAGTGAGGGCGCCAGTGCCAATCATTTTGCAAAAAATGATTTTGAGGCATTTTATGAACTGTTTCATTATGATTTCTCAAAACTGGAGCAGCAGCTGGGGATCGACTGTTTTTCGGTATTATCCGATTATCATGCGATCAGCAAGCCGGAACTGATGTATAATAAAAATGTCAGTGAAAAAGTACATACGCTGAGCCGCCGGCTGGCAGCTGCGAAAAACGTAGAAGAGTTTTTTGCAGGTATTACAGGCTTTTATAAAGATTATGGTGTAGGTATGTTCGGTCTGAACAAGGCATTCCGTATCCATTGCCCGGAGGGCAGTACCCAGGTAGAGTTTCAGGCGATCAATAATATGGATCAGGTTGTACTCGATGACCTCATCGGTTACGAGATCCAGAAGAAAAAGCTGGTGGACAATACACGTGCATTTGTTGAAGGACGCAAGGCAAATAACGTATTGCTGTTCGGAGACAGCGGAACCGGTAAGTCGACGAGCATCAAAGCGATCGTCAATGAGTTCTACGATCAGGGACTGCGCATGATCGAGATCTACAAGCATCAGTTCGCGAGTCTGTCAAATGTGATTGCGCAGATCAAAAACCGCAATTACCGTTTTATTATCTATATGGATGACCTTTCTTTCGAGGAATTTGAGATTGAATATAAATTCCTGAAAGCAGTCATTGAGGGTGGTGTCGAGACAAAACCTGAGAATATTCTGATCTACGCAACGTCCAACCGCAGACATCTGATCAAAGAGAACTGGTCTGATAGAAATGATGTGACGGTTCAGAATGGCATGCATCAGTCAGATACGATGGAGGAAAAACTGTCTCTCGTACATCGTTTCGGTGTGACGATCAACTACTCAAAGCCGAGTCAGAAGGAGTACTTCGATATTGTCATCCAGCTCGCGCGCAGACTGGGTGTGACACTGTCGGATGATGAGATCCGCGCGGAGGCGAATAAGTGGGAACTCAGTCATGGCGGCATCTCAGGCCGTACCGCACAGCAGTTTGCAAACTATCTGGCAGGTCAGCAGCTATAGGATATATGCTATAAAGATCATGGATGACCGCAGCAGGGAGTGGCAAAATGAAGATTGCATTATGTCAGTTGGCAATTACATATGAGAACAAGGAAAGAAACACCCGTCGTGTGATTCAGTTCATGGAACAGGCAAGATCTGCAGAGGCAGATCTTGTGCTGTTTCCGGAGATGAGTCTGACGGGTTTTTCCATGAATACTGCAGTTACCGGTGAAAAGCATGCTGAGAGTGTGGAATTGTTACGTGCACACGCAGCACGTATAGGGATTGCCGTTGGATTTGGATGGACGGCATTGTCTGGCACAGCAGGTGCAAATCACTATACGGTCATCAGCGCGCAGGGTGATGTGTTGAGCGATTATATAAAAATGCATCCATTTTCGTATTCCGGCGAAGATCAGTGTTTCGTAAAAGGTGACAAAGCCGTGCAGTTTTCGATCGATGGTATTCCGTTCAGTGGATTTATCTGCTATGATCTGCGTTTTCCGGAGATCTTTCAGGCAGTATCGGATCAGGCGCATGTAATCATTGTGGCAGCGGACTGGCCGGGGAGCCGGAGTACGCATTGGAAATGTCTGCTGCAGGCTCGTGCAATAGAAAACCAGTGTTATATACTGGGGATCAATAGTGTCGGGGATCAGAACGGACAGCATTATACAGGGGACAGTTGTGTGATTCTGCCGGATGGAACGGTAGCGGAGCAATTGTCGGATGAAGAGGGGCTCATCCTGTATGAACTGTCGGATGATGTAGAAGATTATCGCTGTGCATTTCCGATGAAGCAGGATCGGCGGAAGGATTTGTATGTGAAATTGTATTAAGAAAACTGAATTTTAAGACAGTTTAAAAATAATATAAAAATTATATAAAAACTAGTTGACAAATGATAAATTAGCTGTTATTATAAGTACAACAAAGAACAACAGAGACGAAAAACAAAGAAAACAAAAAGTTTTCAAACACTTCATCAAGAATCATTTTAACAAAAATGTTAACATAGATGAAACTGGTGGAGAAAATTAAAACCGGGAGGTACAGTCCAATGCACAGTTAGATAACAAAACTGGATGAACACTCAACATAGGAGGTACGGTCCGATGGGTAGAGGAAATGACAGTTGAGGACATGACGACGTACATGTGATGGGAGCCGAACATGAGAGGCAATGTGAAGGGACAAAGGAAACGCATGTAAAGGTAATTGACGGAGAAAACAGTCTGAGACAGAGTAAAAAGCAAAAGCTGTAAGAAAGCTTGACGAATCTGGAGAAAGAGAGGTACAGTCCAAAGGAGACAGCAGTTAGAATCTAAACCTTGTGTGTGAGGCACAAATTTACAGAAAGGAAGGTACGGACCAAAGGGAACTGCAATTAAAATCTGAATCTTGTGTGAAGATACAGATCAAAAAGTAAAGTTTAAGAAAAGAGAGGTATAGTCCAATGAATACGGACGAGTCGAAGAAATAGGCGTCATCGAAGAAGTGGATTTCGGTGGCGCTTATTTTTTGCTTATTTTTATGTGATACAAGTTATGTACAAGTGTACAAATATCGGGTATACTTGTACATTATAAACAACACAAAGGAGACGAATATGTTTAACCCTTCGATGATTTTTCAGATGAAAAGTATGTGGGAGCGCTTCGAGCGCAATCATCCCAAATTCCCCAGATTTCTACAGGTTGTAGGAAAAGATTATATACAGGAAGGCACGGTTCTCGAAATATCAGTGACACGTGCCGATGGAGAAAACGTCACTTCCAATATCCGCCTGACAGCAGACGATATGGATCTGATCGAATCGCTGCGCCAGATGGCACGCTAGAGGCAGATAATAGTAACTGTTTAGACAGTTATGATGGGAGTGAAATCATATGGAGAAAAAACTCAAATATGTGGATATCTGTGAGGATCTGCGCGGCCAGATCCTGGAGGCAAAGATCCATCCCGGAGACCGTCTGCCATCGGAGAATGAGCTGTCGGCGCAGTATGGTGTGAGCCGGCAGACGGTGCGCAAGGCGCTCGAGATCCTGCAGAATGAGGGATTTATCTATGCGGAGCATGGGCGCGGCACATTTTGCTCTGAATTGATGCGTCACCGCAGAAATTCAAAGAATATTGCAGTTGTGACAACGTATCTCTCGGATTATATCTTTCCGCGCGTGATCCAGGGAATCGACTGGGTGCTCACGCAGAATGGTTACAGTATTTTACTGAAAAATACGAAAAACTCGCGTGGCATGGAGGCAAAATGTCTCGAGGAACTGCTGCAGAAGGATATCGATGGACTGATCATCGAGCCGAGTAAGAGCCAGATCATGTGCAGACATGTGAACTTGTATGAGATGCTGGATTCTTATAAGATTCCATATGTATTTATTCAGGGCAGTTATGCGCAGATGAAGGACAAGCCGCATATCCTGATGGATGACTGCCGGGGCGGGTATCTCGTGACGGAGCATCTGATCGCGCAGGGCAGACGGGATATCATCGGATTGTTTAAAGCAGACGACACACAGGGACAGCAGCGGCACAAGGGCTATGTGCAGGCGTTGCAGGCTGCCGGGATACCGTATGATCCGGACAAGGTGGTCTGGTTTTATACGGAGGATCGCAAAAGCCACCCATATGAAAAGATGAAGCAGCTGATCGATGAGCGTGACCAGCTTTTTTTTGACGGTGTTGTCTGCTATAACGACCAGATTGCGTTGCAGGTACTGCGTGCACTCGAGGAAAAAGGGCTGGACTGCCCGGAGGAGATCGCAGTGACCGGATATGATGACTCATATCTCGCATCGACGTGCCGTGTGCCGCTCACAACGGTCTCACATCCGCAGGAACGGCTGGGAGAGATGGCGGCGGAGCTGCTCTTGCAGCTGATCCGTGATGGCGAGCAGGTGAAGGAAACACAGATTGTGATACCGCCGGAACTCATTGTGCGAAGGTCGAGTGGAAGGTAGATGCTGGATATTTCACGATCCTCTGCCTTGGCTTTGAAGTAGCCAAAATACAACTTGTAAAGAGAACTGTACAAGTTGTATACTGGAAACATAGAAAATAAAGTAACGGTTGTGAATAGTTACTACAATATTATTAAATATGAGGAGGTAATATTACATGAGTAATGCAGCACAGGTGATTGAAGCCGGAAAAGCGGTACTTGGTATTGAGTTTGGTTCTACGAGAATCAAGGCTGTCCTTGTGGATGAGGCAGGAAAGCCGATCGCATCTGGTGCACATGACTGGGAAAATCAGCTGGTAGATGGAATCTGGACCTACAGTCTGGATGCAATCTGGGGCGGATTACAGGACTGCTACAAGAATATGGCAGAGGACGTAAAGAAACAGTACGGCGTAGAGGTGAAGAATCTGGCAGCGATCGGATTCTCCGCAATGATGCACGGATATATGGCATTTGACGAGAATGATACACTGCTCGTACCGTTCCGTACCTGGAGAAATACGATCACAGGCCAGGCGTGTGAGGAACTGTCACCTTACCTGAACTTCAATGTACCGCAGCGCTGGAGTGTGGCACATCTGTATCAGGCCATCTTAAATGGTGAGGAGCATGTAAAGAGCATTAAGTTCCAGACTACACTGGCAGGATATATTCACTGGCAGATGAGTGGTGAGAAGGTTGTCGGCATCGGTGAGGCAGCAGGTATGTTCCCGATTGACTCCAAGACACGTGATTACAACCAGACGATGGTAGACAAGTTTGACGCAAAACTGGCAGAAAAAGGTATGCCGTACAAACTGCGTGACATTTTCCCGAAGGTTCTCGTAGCCGGTGAGCATGCTGGTACACTGACCGCAGAGGGCGCAAAGAAGCTCGATCCGACCGGAACACTGCAGCCCGGTGCCCTGATGTGCCCGCCCGAAGGTGATGCCGGAACCGGTATGGTAGCGACGAACTCTGTAGCGGTACGCACCGGAAATGTATCAGCAGGAACATCTGTATTTGCAATGGTTGTATTAGAGCATGAGTTAAAGAAACTGCATGAGGAACTGGATATGGTGACGACTCCTGCCGGAGATGCTGTCGCTATGGTTCACTGCAACAACTGTACATCCGATCTGAACGCATGGGTCAATATCTTCAAAGAGTTCGCTGAGAGCTTTGGTGTAGACGTAGATATGAACAAGCTGTTCGGAACATTATATAACAAGGCACTCGAGGGAGATAAGGACTGCGGCGGACTGCTCGCATACAACTATTTCTCCGGTGAGCATATCACAGGCTTTACCGAGGGCCGTCCGATGGTTGTCCGTACACCTGAGGCAAAATTCAATCTGGCAAACTTTATGCGTGTAAACCTGTACACAGCGCTTGGCGCATTGAAGTGTGGTCTCGATATCCTGTTAAAAGAGGAGCAGGTAAAGATCGACTGCATCTATGGACACGGCGGACTGTTCAAGACAAAAGGTGTCGGACAGAGCATTTTAGCAGCTGCCATGAACGCACCGGTCGCAGTTATGGAGACTGCAGGCGAAGGCGGCGCATGGGGTATCGCACTGTTAGCAGCATATATGGCGAACAAAGAGGATGGCGAGACTCTGGATGCATACTTAAATAACAAGATCTTTGCAGGTGAGAAGGGCGAGACAATGAATCCTGATCCTGCGGATGTTGAAGGATTTGATCAGTTTATCGAGCTGTACAAGGCTGGACTTCCGATCGAGGCAGCAGCAGTGAAGGCTATGAAATAAAAAATTATAAAAAAGATTTTCAT
>JBNMKT010000095.1:0-10112 GCA_050874485.1 bacterium | reverse complement strand
TCAGATCGGTACGAGGGAGCATACGAGAGAAGATTATATCTCGAAGGTGCTGCGGGGAGCAAAGAATATGGATCACAGACTGCTGTTTCTCACCTATGCCGGATTGAGCAGCAGTGAATTGCAGCAGATTATACAACAGGTGAGAAAAAAGGCAGAATTTGAACAGATCATCTGTCAAAAAGCGTCATCCGCGATCCTGACGAACTGCGGACCGGGCAGTTTTGGCCTGATCTATATGAAAAAAGAAATTTCCTAGGAGAATAGACAGAATGAACGAGAATAGTTACCGGGAGGAAAAACTATATCTAACGAACGAACATCTGATCGAACAGGAGGCATTAGGTGTCATCAAAAATGTGATCCTGCAGAATAATGCAGTTGGAACACTGGTCGGATATTATGATGAGCCGCTTACCATCCTGTCTGTCAGCGATTATTTATTGAAAAATCTGGATTACAGTTTTGAGCAGTTTGACACGTTTACAAAAGGGTCATTAAAAAATCTGTTCTGTGGAGAAAATGTATCGTGGCTGGAAATAGACCGTTTCCGTGAGATACATGGGGCAGGTGAAGGAAAAATGCTCTCCTGTGACGGTGCACCGATTGCGGTACGTCTGTATAAGGATGAGTCGGTGGACAGCCAGGGTGTACCGATCTGGGTATTGTCCGTCCGAGTCGATTGAGAGTTTGAGAATTTTTCGCTGGTGAATGAAGCGATCCAGGCCGGCTCCTGGTATATGGACTGTGACCGTGATGGCAGGATCACAGAGGTGAGCTGGAGCCATGCGCTCAGATCCATGCTCGGCTACCGGGATACGCTCGATTTCCCTAATACACTGCAGTCGTGGGTAGATATCTTACATCCGGATGATCGCGATGACGCGGTCGGCAGACTGCATGAGGTGATAGAGGACCGGTCAAATAGTACAAAATATGATGTAGACTGCCGGATGAAGATACTAGGTGGAGACTATGAATGGCATCGTGCGGTGGCAGAGGTGATCCGCAGACGGGATGGCAGCGCACGTCGGATTGCCGGTATTTTTGTCAATACGGACAGTGAAAAGCAGAGTATGCTTCAGCTGAAAAAATCAATGGAAGATAATGCAGCCATGGAGCATCTGATCAATAGTATGGCACGCGTGGTGGATCATTTTGCGATCTGCGATCTGATCAATGATCATTATGAGTACCATAATATTAATTTAGAGTCAAAATACCCTGCCAGCGGCCGGTACAGTACATTTGCGGATATTGTCGCGGAGCGGTTCAAGACACTGGAACCGTTAGATCCGCTGCGGGTGTGCCTGACCGCGGAGAATCTGCGCAGTCAGTTGGATACAGAGGAAAGCATCTATAAATTTGAGTATTGTTCGATGAATGAAGACATATTCCGTATGACCTCTTTTATTCCGTTGGAGTGGAAGAAGGATGTTCTGGCAAAGGTACTGTGGGTTTCCATAGATATCACAGAGCAGAAGAGACTGGAGATAGAGTCGCGGAAAATACTCAATGATGCATTTGTTGCGGCAGAGCATGCAAATAAAGCCAAGACGGAATTCCTGTCCAATATGAGCCATGACATACGGACACCGATGAATGCGATTGTTGGCTTGACCGCGCTGGCAGGTGCC
The DNA here is from genome assembly GCA_050874485.1 of bacterium. Classification (GTDB taxonomy): domain Bacteria; phylum Bacillota; class Clostridia; order Lachnospirales; family Lachnospiraceae; genus W0P33-017. Next base: position 8,478 of record JBNMKT010000095.1, on the reverse strand, counting down.
AATATTGATCAGAGGGAGCGTGTGCTGGAGTACCTGGGTAAGATCACAAAGTCCAGCAGACATCTGCTGGGACTGATCAATGAAGTGCTTGATATGTCGCGGATCGAGAGCGGCAGGATTGCACTGGCGGATGAAGAATTCATGATTTCAGATCTGGTGGATAACCTGCTCACGATGGTCAAGCCGGATATGGAGGAGCACAGACACCGGTTTAAGGTGCATATCAACCAGATTGAGCATGAAGCAGTGTGCGGTGACAGTCTGCGCATCCAGCAGGTAGTCACCAATTTGATGAGCAATGCAATCAAATACACGCCGGATGGAGGCCAGATTACATTTTCAATCAAAGAGAAAGCAAATGGAATCTCGGGACTCGGCTGTTTTGAATTCTGCATTGAGGACAACGGCATCGGTATGACGCCGGAGTTTCAGAAGATTATGTTCCAGCCTTTTTCGCGGGCAGATGACCACCGGACGACAAAGGTTCAGGGAACCGGGCTTGGAATGGCGATCACGCGCAATATTGTGCGTATGATGGATGGAAATATTCAGGTGGAGAGTGCCCTAAACAAAGGCACGAAAGTCACAGTCACGATCTATCTGAAGCTGCAGGAAAAGGACATGAAACAGATTAAGGAACTGGTGAATCTGCCGGTACTTGTCGTAGATGACGATATCACATCCTGCGAGAGTACGGTCGCAACGCTGACGGAGATCGGCATCGCAGGTGAGTGGGTCACTTCCGGCAGTGAAGCCGTTGCACGTGCCTATGCGCGGCATGACCGGCATGAGGATTATTTTGCGATTCTCATGGATTGGAAGATGCCTGGCATGGATGGTATAGAGACAACCCGGGAGATACGGAAGCGCATAGGCAGTGAGGTGACGATTATTGTACTGACCGCCTATGATTACAGCGAGATCGAGGAAGAGGCAAGAGAAGCGGGCGTAGATGCGTTTATTGTAAAGCCGCTGTTTTATTCGCGGCTGACAGATGTCTTTTGTAAGCTCGTAAATCATGAAAAAGAGCGGCCAGAGAAAAATTTCCTTGAAAATATTGCACAGGCAGACTATTCTGATAAACGGATCCTGTTAGTAGAGGATAATGATCTGAACCGGGAGATTGCGACCGAGATCATCGGTATGTCGAAGGTGGAGATCGATACTGCTGTCAATGGAAGAGAGGCAGTAGAAAAGGTCACGTATGCTCCGGAGGGCTGGTATGATCTGGTGTTTATGGATATCCAGATGCCTGAGATGAACGGTTATGAGGCAACTGCGGCGATCCGTGCATTGCCGAATGATAACAAAGATGTTCCGATCTGTGCGATGACAGCCAATGCATTTGCAGAGGATGTGCAGATGGCGGAGAATACCGGTATGAACGGACATATCGCAAAACCGCTGGATCTGGGAAAATTAAACGAGGTATTGGAGCGATGGCTGGGTTAAATAAGAGCAGATTGAAAAAAACAGGTATCATCCTGCTTGCCGCTGTATTTATATCCGGCTGCAGTATGCAGCCGGCAGACAGCAGTATTTCACAAAAGCCGGATGTCACGCAGCCGGCCAGAGCGGATACCGGGGCTGTCTTGACGGCAGCAGATATTCCGGAATATACCGGCGAGTCGTATGTAGTGATCGAGGATAATAAACCACACTTTTCGGATGAAGAACTGACGGTATCCGACTATGAATCCTATAGCGAACTGGATGAGCTTGGACGCTGTGGAACTGCGCAGGCATGCGTCGGGATCGACCTGATGCCAACGGAGAAGCGGGGCGAGATCGGAATGATCCGGCCGAGCGGGTGGCATACGGTTAAATATGATGTGGTAGATGGAAACTACCTGTACAATCGTTGTCATCTGATCGCTTATCAGCTCTCGGGTGAGAACGCCAATGAGAAAAATCTGATTACGGGCACACGCTATATGAATGTGACCGGAATGCTGCCGTTCGAGGAACAGGTCGGGGACTATGTACGCGAGACAGATAATCATGTCATGTACCGCGTGACTCCGGTGTATGACGGAGATGACCTGGTAGCACGCGGTGTGGAGATGGAAGGTTACTCCGTGGAGGATGAGGGCGCAGGTGTATGTTTCCATGTATTCGTCTACAATGTGCAGCCTGGAATCGGGATCGATTATGCGACCGGTGACAGCTGGCTGGCTGAGGATGCGGCGCAGCAGCAGACCACGGAGGAGAGATACGTACTCAATACGAATACAATGAAATTTCACCGCAGTGGCTGTGCCTCGGTTGCACAGATCTCGAAACGTAATAAAAAGTATACATCTGAGAGCCGCGAGACACTGATGGAGGAAGGATATTCACCATGCGGGAACTGTAAGCCGTGAAAAACAGGGGAATATGGAAATAAGAAGTTGTATATTGGTCAATATAAATGTACCAGATAAATAAAGGAGGACAAAAATGGTTAAACATGTGATTTTATGGAAACTGAAAGATTCCTATGGAGCAGAGGAAAAGGAGCAGATCAAGGCAGATATAAAAGCAGGCTTGGAGGCTCTGGCAGGGAAGATACCGGGATTGTTGGAGATTCATGTGCATACGAACGGACTGGCGAGTTCCAATGCAGATCTGATGCTCGATTCGACATTTGAGAGCGAGGAGGCATTGAAGGGGTATGCGGTGCATCCGGAGCATGTAGCTGTTGCGGATGGAAAGGTGCGTCCCCACACGGCGGAGCGTGTCTGTCTGGATTATGAAGTTGAATGAGATATAGATATATGCACGAAAAAAGTCTTTCCATATTATTTTGATATGGAAAGACTTTTTTATATCAGTATTACAATATAATGATATTTGCACAGGCAAGGTCGTCACCCAGATCATACACTTTTCCGGATGTCAGTCCGACTACGGTAGGACGGAGAATGTAGTAAGGACTGTTTTTGACGACTTTTGCTTTTTCGCCATTACTCAATTCTACGACAGAGTCTACCGGATAGAGGATCATACTCTGGAGAAAGTTTTCCATCGCATATAGGTCTAACTCCTGCGTCATAGACATGATCATCTCCACAGCCTCTCGTTGTGAGAAGGCTGACTTGTAGGGGCGCTCTGTCACAAGCGCATCATAGATATCAGCTACAGATAACACCTTAGCATACGGTGAGATGTTTGCGCCTGAAGCTGCCATAGGATAGCCTGTGCCATTGATTTTTTCATGATGCTGCAGGACGGCGAGTTTGATCTCGTTGGACAGATCAGGATTATCCTGTATCATGCGGTAGCTATATACGGGATGCTGGCGCATGACTGCAAATTCGTCATCATTCAGGCGGGCAGGCTTGTTCAGGATCTCAAGTGGGATCTTGGTCTTGCCCAGATCATGTAACAGACCGGCAACACCGATTTCATGGATTTCGTCATCAGACATGCTCATCTTTTTTGCAACGATCATAGATATGGTCGCTACATCCACACTGTGCTTGAAGGTGTATTCATCACTTGTCTTTAGAGTGCTGATATCGATTGCCATGGCATCATTTTCCTGGATCGCAGACATTAATGTATCTGCGATATTCGCAGTTGTCTGGACGAGCGACGGATCATTCGTATTATTATACACGTATTGGATGCCGGTCGCTACACGTTCACGTACACTGTCAGACAGACGTACCTTTGCGCGGTCATCTGTGCGCAGACGGTTGATATTTTTCTGCGCAGCAGGGGAGGGCTTGTCATTGGCATCATCTGTGATTTCCTGTATATACACGCTCATGATGCCCATTTTTACCATGGAATCAATGATGTAGTCATCTAATGTCGCACCACGTGCCACCAACACCCGTCCGAGACGGTCTACCACCGGATGGTCGACACGCATGCCGGGTTTTAATTGTCTGGTGCGCATATATTTTCTATGTATCATAGTAAGATCCCTCCTACAAGAACCGATAAATTTAGTATAACATAGCACATTTTTGGGGGCAAGACATATTGACAGTATCTGGGTCAGTTGTCATAATAACGGTATAATAATTTCACTTGGATACAGGAGGGATTGAGATGAAGAAAATAATAATAACATTGATGTTGGTGGCAGTCATGTTGTCTGCCTGTGGAAAAGACGATACTGTGAAAGAAAGTACTGCAGTAGAACAGCCGGAAACTAACGTGGAGGATGAGACAGAGGACACGGTACAAGACACGACAAATAATGTAACAGAGGATGAGACAGAAGATACCGCACAAGAGCCCGCAGAGGTCGTGGAGCTGCCGATTCTGGACGAGATTGATCAAAAAACACAGGTAGGAGTCGCTGGTGCATCACTAAAAGCAATTCCGGTAGTCGTTGATCTGATGGACTGGGGAACCAGTACAGATCTTGATCCAGAAGCAATTAAAGAAGCAACAACAAAATGGATGACTGAGAAACAATATGCTGATAATCCAGAGTTTATGGAAAAGATCACAATGGTAGATGGTGCATACCAGCAGCTGATCGGAGATACCGATGACGGAAAAGAACTGTTGGAATCAGCAGGATGTGGGGATGCAGCTTATCCGTGGTGTGATGCGCCGGTAGACAGCATTGAGGCAATTATGGAAGCGGTGGGACTCCGATGATCAATGAGGCGATTGTTGCCGGTGAGCAGGCGCTGAACAGCCTGTATGCGGCAAAACAAAAATTAGACAGTGCCAAAGGATGGAGCTGGGTGGATCTGTTTGGTGGTGGCTTTCTTACAGACATGATCAAGCACAGCAAGATGGAAGATGCTTCACAGTGTATGGAGAATGCAAAATATAATCTCAAAATTTTTCAGCAGGAATTGAGTGATGTGAAGCTTTCTGTAGATCTTGACATGGAAGTGGGTGAATTCCTGACGTTTGCAGATATTTTCTTTGATGGATTGATTGCAGATTATCTGGTGCAGTCAAAGATTGAAGATGCGAGAAGACAGGTTGCAGATGCGATCCAGCAGGTTTCGGATATTCTGGAAAGGTTGACAGCGGAGATGTGACAGTATAGTTAAAAATCCTGCTGACATTGAAAAAGCAGAGTCCTTATGCTATAATACAAAATTGCGTTGAACTCTTTTTGAGACAAAAAAGAAGTCGGATGAATGAAAAAATCAAAAGAGAGGCGAAAACCCCGATAAATCAAGGGTTTTCGGATAGGTAAATAGTAAAATGAAACTCGGAATCGTTGGTCTTCCTAATGTGGGAAAAAGTACATTATTCAATTCGCTGACAAAGGCGGGAGCATTGTCCGCGAACTATCCGTTCGCGACGATCGATCCGAACGTGGGTATTGTATCTGTGCCGGATGAGCGAATCGTCAAGCTCGGCGAACTGTATCATACGAAAAAGGTGACACCTGCTACGATTGAATTTGTGGATATCGCAGGTCTGGTAAAGGGAGCGAGCAAGGGCGAGGGACTCGGCAATCAGTTTTTGGCAAATATCCGTGAGGTAGATGCGATCGTACATGTGGTTCGCTGTTTTGAGGATACGAATATCGTACATGTGGATGGCAATATTGATCCTGCACGTGATATCGAGACGATTAATCTGGAGCTGATCTTCTCAGACATTGAGATTCTGGATCGCAGAATCGCCAAAGTCGCTAAGCAGGCACGTATGGATAAGACACTGGCGAAGGAGATGGAACTGCTAGAGGCAGTCAAGGCACATCTGGAAGATGGCAAGATGGCACGTACCTTCGAAGTACCTGAAGACGAGGATATGGAGAACTGGTTTGCAGCTTATAATCTGTTGACTGCAAAACCGACCATCTACGCAGCAAATGTGGCAGAGGATGATCTCGCAGATGACGGCGCATCGAATCCGCATGTTGCAAAGGTGCGCGAGATGGCCAGCGCCGAGGGCGCGGAGGTATTTGTGATCTGCGCGCAGATTGAGCAGGAATTATCAGAATTATCAGACGAAGAGAAGGAAGAGTTTCTGGCAGATCTCGGTGTGAAATCCAGTGGACTGGACAAGCTGGTAGCTGCCAGCTATAGCCTGCTCGGACTGATCAGTTTCCTGACTGCAGGTGAGGATGAGTGCCGTGCATGGACGATCAAGAAAGGTACCAAGGCTCCGCAGGCAGCAGGCAAGATCCATACGGATTTTGAACGGGGATTTATCAAGGCAGAGGTGGTCAATTACCAGGATCTGCTCGATAACGGAAGTCTGGCAGCAGCGCGTGAAAAAGGTATTGTCGGCATGGAAGGAAAAGAGTACGTTGTCAAGGATGGCGATGTCATTTTGTTCCGGTTTAATGTATAAATGAAATCATAGGATAGTGAAAAGATATGTGCGGCTGCATCATTCTGGTGCAGCCGCATATTTTATATGTAACATCGATAATAGGTGGATGCAGGATGCGTTTGTGCGAGCTGGAGGATAAAGAGGTAGTGAATGTTGTGGACGGGCGTACACTCGGCAATGTGGTGGATCTGGAATTTGATCCGCAGTGTGGACAGATCGAAGCGATCATTGTACCGGGGCCTGGAAAGTGCTTCGGATTGTTTGGCAGAGAGTATGAACTGGTCATACCATGGAAGTGTATCTGCAAGATCGGACCGGATACGGTACTCGTCCAGATTGACTTTGATAAATGTAAGCACAAAGGTTGAATATATGCTGATTTTGACTGAAAATAATTGACTTTTTTTGTTAGAATTTCTATAATTATTTTATATAGTCAGGGAGACCTTTTTACAGGAGGGAGCATATGAAGTGTCCGTATTGCAGTAGTGAAAATACCAGAGTCATTGACTCGAGACCGGCGGATGATAACAATTCGATTCGCCGCCGCCGTCTGTGCGATGAGTGTGGAAAACGTTTTACAACATATGAGAAAGTGGAGACGATTCCACTGATTATTGTGAAAAAGGATAATAACCGCGAGCCGTATGACCGTTCCAAGATCGAGGGCGGTGTGCTGCGCGCATGCCACAAGCTGCCGATCTCTGTATCACAGATGAATCAGCTGATCGATGATGTGGAGACGGAGATCTTCAATCGGGAGGAAAAAGAGATTCCGAGCATTGTGATTGGGGAACTCATCATGGACAAGCTCAAGGATCTGAATGCGGTCGCTTATGTGCGCTTTGCCTCTGTATATCGTGAGTTTAAAGACGTAGAGACATTTATGAATGAATTAAAAAAAATGCTGGTATAGTTTTGAATCAGGGGTTAAGTATTTTTTGTTCACTCCGATATACATAGTGTCAGTCAGAAATGGCATACAGTTATCGGATAAAACGAAAAATATTACGAAAACAGGACGTAGATGTTATGAATATTTCAGGAATCGGATCTTATTCCAGCAGCTACAATTCCATAAGAATCAACCGCCTGTTCCAGAATCAGCAGACGCAGGAGGTACAGCCGCAGCAGAGCGGGCAGTCAGGGCATTCGCAGATTGATCCGCAGGAGCAGCAGGCCATCCGTGAGAAACAGACGTTTCGTTCGCAGGATTATGCAAAACAGTATGAATCCGGCAAGACCTATGAGATGAAAGGTGCGGACAGTGAGATCGCTTCACTGGATGTAGCCGGCACTGCGACAGGTAGTCAGAGATCACAGATCATGCAGCAGTATCAGATGTTCATGGGCGAGACGCAGGCACAGGGTGTCAATCAGTCTGCCATGAATACGAATGCGGTTCGCACGGTTGAGAATTTTGCATTTTAAATTACATAAAATATATGGAAAAGCCTTCGGTGTATAGCCGGAGGCTTTTTTTCGCATACTAGAGTACGGCACGGTTGATTTGTGTTTGGAAAAATGAAAGGAGGAAACGAAAATGATTTTAACAGAAAAAGAAAAGACAGCGATTCAGGATCTTCAGACACAGGAAAAAGGTCTCGTTGAAAAATATCAGCGTTGCGGAAGCGAGGCAAAGGACCCGGTATTGCAGGATCTGTTTGGAGAACTGGAGAAAAAGCAGCAGAAACATTATGATACGTTAGGGGAAGTGCTCAGTGGTACGGTACCCAGTTGTGACTGCAACTGTAAAGCAGGTGCGGACTATCAGCCGAAGGCGACTTATACCGGTATGACTGATACCGAGGATAAGAAAAACGATTGCTTCCTGGCGACAGACTGCATCAGTGCGGAAAAGCTGGCATCTGGCGAGTACAACACCAATGTATTTAATTTTGGTGAGCCGGCAGTGCGGAAACTGCTTGCTGACATCCAGATCGAGGAGCAGAACTATGCAGAGATGCTCTACAAATACAAGACAGTGAACTCCATGCAGTAGGCAGGTGCGCTGCAAGTGTATAGAAAAAAGGCTTCCGGCAGATTTGACCGGGAGCCTTTTGCTGCCATATATCCACAGGATGTTGCCGTTATATGTATTTTAACTTGCGAAAAGTACAAAATATGCTAAGATGAATAAGGGGAAAAAATATGTAAAATAGCAGGAGGACGCAGGCATGCTGCAATGCTTTTATCCGCGGGAATATGTGGATTCGACTTATGGGATAG
>JBNMKT010000094.1:0-10116 GCA_050874485.1 bacterium | reverse complement strand
TTATATTTTCAGTGCGAAAAACGGCGAATATTTTGAGCCGAAGGTATCCGGTGAGTACATGAACTTTGGAGCTCAGGATGGGACGATCAAGGGCTGGAGCAGTGATTTCTCCGCAGGTTATCACGATTATATCGAGACGGAGTTCAAGGTTGACAGAAAAACCGGAGAATTTAAAATAAAAAAATAATATTTATAAAAAATGTTAGACAAAAACAAAGGAGTTCGTCATGAAGTCACAACAGGATTTACGATTACAATTAAAAAGCATAGACCATAAGAGCTATCCGTCGTACAAATCGCTGCGTGGAGCATATCGGTTTCCGCGCTATGTATTGTCGATCGACCATGTACAGGGTGATCCGTTCGCTGCGCCCTCGGATGTCAGCGTCACGATCGATGCAAAGGCAGCCGGATTTCCGGCATTTGCGATGAGAGACAGCCTGACGCGGACTGCGTTAGCAGACCTGTTGCTGCGGGAATTTGCTGCCAGGGTGAAACGGTATACGTTCAAGGCAAAGGGCTCGGGAAAAAGTGGACTGATCTCGGTGTCGCATCCAGGCCAGGAAGTGCTGCGGCGCACCGCCTGTGAGGTCAGTGAGACTGTGATCATGGCGCGCTTTGCGGTCGGTTTTCCGGCAAACGGCAGGACGATCAATGCAGGCGAACTGGAGAAGATTTTATTTGAATATCTGCCGCAGTGTGTGGAACAGGCTTTTTATTATCAGAATCTCGATGCCAAAAAGGTAAAGGCGGCGATCGAACTGGCAGAGGATCAGCAGGCGATCCGCGAGGCGCTGCCACAGCTGGGATTGGTGGCTTTTGTTGCAGACGGTTCTGTCTTGCCAAGAGAGAGTGGGATCTCGTCCAGACCGATGAAGGGAGCGATCGCATTTTCATCGCCGGAGCGCCTGCGTGTGACGTTGCAGCTGCCGCATCGAGGTCCGCTGACCGGTATGGGTGTTCCGAAAGGGATCACGCTGATCGTGGGTGGCGGCTATCATGGCAAGTCCACGCTGCTCAATGCGCTCGAACTGGGCGTATACAATCATATCGCGGGAGATGGCAGAGAATATGTGATCACAGATGATACCGCTATGAAACTCCGTGCGGAGGATGGCAGATTTATCAAAAATGTAGATATCTCGATGTTTATCAATGATCTGCCAAACGGCCGTGATACCACGGATTTTTCGACTGCGGATGCGAGTGGCAGTACTTCCCAGGCAGCGGCAGTCGTGGAAAGTATCGAGGCGGGCAGCAGGCTGATTTTATTGGATGAGGATACATCAGCAACGAATTTTATGGTACGGGATGCGTTTATGCAGGAGGTCGTGAGTCCGGATAAGGAGCCGATCACACCGTTTTTATCGAGAGCGCGCGAGCTGTACGAACAGGCAGGTATGTCGACGATTCTCGTCGCAGGCAGTTCGGGTGCGTTTTTCCATATTGCAGATACGGTGCTTCAGATGGATCAGTATGAGCCGGTGGATATTACCGAACGTGCGAAGGCATTATGTGCACAGTTTCCGATTAGTGGAGAGCCGGCAAAGGTATTCTCGCTGCCGCACAGCCATCGCGTGATGGAGAAAGCGAAAAACGATGCCGTAAAGCGCAGGGATTATCGCAGCGGAGAGATCAAAAAGGGCGAACCGGAGCGGCTGAAGGTCAAGACGCTCGGTGTCGATGGTTTCTCACTCGGTAAGCAGACGGTCGATCTGCGCTATATTGAGCAGTTGATAGACAGTGAGCAGACGGCGGCACTCGCGTTGCTGTTAAAATATGCGGTAGAGCATCTGGTGGATGGAAAGCGCACGATCTCGCAGACCGCAGATTGGCTGGCAGAGCGGCTCGCACGTGAGGGAATGGCATTTGCCGCTGAGCATGGCAGCATATCTGGCGGTTATGCGCTTCCGCGTGTGCAGGAGATCTATGCGTGCCTGAACCGCTACCGGGTCGATATATAAAAAATACCGGATGAGCAATCTTTCCTCTTTTAGAAAGAGCGATTTTTAGATATAATAGGAATGAAATTCATATGACAGGAGGTATAGGGAATGAGCAATACAATGCCGATCATTACGATCAGCCGTGAGTATGGTGCAGGAGGCAGATCAATCGCAAAGGGTTTATCAAAGGAACTGGGACTCCCCTGGTATGACAGGGATTTTGTGAGACTGACAGCAAAACGGAGTGGTTATTCCGAGGAGGAGATCACGGACGAAGGTGAGACGATCAGTGACTCCACCAGATTTTTGAATAGCATACTGAATAATATGGCCGCGTATACGAGCTCTCATGATGCCATTTATCAGGCGCAGAAAGAGGCTATTTTAGAGCTGGCCAAGAGTCCGTGTATTATTGTCGGACGTTGTTCGAATAAGATATTGAGGGAAGCGGGCATACCGTCTTTTGATGTGTTTTTGCACGCAGATCCGGCGATCCGCATCAAGCGGGCAGGGTCACTCGTTCCGAAAGATGTATCAAATGTAGAAAAGTATGTAGAAAAGGTGGATGAACAGCGGGACAACTATTATAAGCTGTATACAGGCAGTCTGAGAAATCAGGCACAGGATTATACAGTTTGTCTGGATACAGGTATCGTTGATTATGATAGCTGCATCGCAGTGTTGGCACAGATGATCAGAGGAATGGGGGAGCACATTGAAGAATAGGACTAAGAAGATCGCAGCCGTCGTATTATTACTCGTCATGGCGATGACTACGCTGACCGGCTGTGGCAGGGACAGATTGATGTTTGGAACAGGTGGAACCGCCGGTACTTATTATGCATATGGCGGTGTGATCGCACAGTACATGACGAACTATGGCGGCGTGAAGGTGACAGCGGTATCGACCGGTGGATCGACGGTGAATATCCAGTCGATGCAGGACGGTGACTATCAGATGGGATTTGCCCAGACGGATGTAATGACGTATGCGTGGAATGGCAGTAAGTCATTTGAGGATTACGGGCAGAACCATGATTTCCGTGTACTTGGCGGATTGTATGCTGAGACGGTTCAGTTGTTCACGATGGATGAGAATATTAAGTCGGTAGAAGATCTGAGAGGAAAAAGTGTGTCGATCGGTGCTGCCGGATCAGGTGTATATTACAATGCCATGGATGTCCTGACAGCTGCTGGCATGACGCTGGATGATATCAAGCCGCAGTATCAGAGCTTTGAGGATAGTAAAGAAGCGATGAAGGACGGAAAGATCCAGGCTGCATTTATCGTGGCGGGAGCACCGACAACGGCGATTACAGAACTGGCGACGACAAATGGCGTGTATCTGGTCAATATTGATGGCGAGCTGAGAGATTCCATTATCAAGGAACATCCGTATTATACGGCACTGCAGATCCCGGCTGATACCTATCCGGGACAGAGTGAGCCGGTCGAGACGCTGACGGTCAAGGCAACCGTGATCGTATCTGCAGATCTGGATGAGGATGAGGTCTATCAGATGACGGCAGCGATCTTTGACCATACGGATGAGATCACGGCAGAAAATGCAAAGGGCGAGGAACTGTCATTGGAGAATGCGACGTCCGGTATGCCGGTGCCTTTTCATAAGGGAGCTGCCAGATACTATAAGGAGCACGGCTTTGATGTAGAGACCATGGAGTAGCCGTAGAATTCTTATTGACAGATACAACAAATACAGTAGAAAGTATAGAGTGATGTTATGGATGAAAAGACGATGAATCAGGCATCGAATATGGATAGCAATACCGATGTAGATGCCGTTATGAAAAAATATGACCGGGAATCCAATCAGAGAATCTGGACCGGAAAAGCAGGAATTGCAGTCAAAGCAATCATCGTGTTGTTTTCACTGTGGTGCATATATGTGACATTGTTTGCAACGTTTTTGGAGGAAATACGACTGACTTCATTTCTGGGGTTGATCGTACTGATGGGCTTTCTGGTATATCCGGCGAAAAAGGGTGATAACCGGGAAAATTATATGCCCTGGTATGATATTGTCATGATGGTACTCGGAACCGGATCCTTCCTGTATTATACCTTCAATGCAAATGCAATCATTATGCAGGGAACCCGATTCAAATCTTATCAGATTGTAATCGGTGTGATCGGTATTCTTGCGCTTGTTGAGGTGACGAGAAGATGTGTCGGTATACCGATTTTGTGTGTGGCACTGTTTTTTGTGATCTATGCATTGGCATTTGGATTGACGAATCCGGACTTTTTTGGCAGAGTCCGTTATTTTGTGAGAAACCTGTTCTATACAAAGGAAGGTATTTTCTCAACGCCGGTTAATGTGTGCTCTAAATACATTGTTGTATTTATTATTTTCGGTGCATTTTTGGAGCGGACCGGTATCTCGAATTTCTTTATTCAGCTGGCAAACTGTGTGGCAGGAAGATTCTCTGGTGGACCCGCAAAGGTGTCCGTCATCTCTTCTGCCCTGTGTGGAATGGTATCCGGTTCATCGGTAGGTAATACGGTGACAACCGGATCAGTCACGATTCCGATGATGAAGAAAACCGGTTACAAGGCAGAATTTGCCGGAGCCGTAGAGGCTGCTGCGTCTACCGGTGGACAGATCATGCCGCCGATCATGGGCGCTGCGGCATTCCTGATGGCAGATTTTATCGGTGTTCCGTATTCCAGTATTTTAGGTAGGGCGATCCTGCCGGCTATTTTGTATTTTGCAGGTATTTTTATCACCGTGCATCTGGAGGCAAAGCGTCTGGGACTGTCGGGCATTCCGAGAGAGCAGCTGCCGAAGTTTGGATTTCTTGTGCGTAAAATCTATCTGTTAGTGCCGTTAGTGATGCTGGTGGTGTGGGTCTCTGGCAACTATATGACGATGCAGAGAGCAGCCAGCTTTGCGATCGTGCTGGCTATCGTCGTCAGCCTGTTTGACAAGGATAACCGTATTACTCCGGCGAAGTTCTTTGATGCATTGGAGGCTGGCGGCAAGAGTACGATTACGGTAGCAGCAGCCTGTGGTGTGGCAGGTATTATCTCAGGCTCTATTACGATGACAGGACTCGCCAATGAACTGATCAATGGCATTATTGCAGTGTCCAATAATCATCTGATTATCGCACTGTTTCTGACGATGATATGTTGTATCGTATTGGGAATGGGTGTTCCGACGACCGCAAACTATTGTATTATGGCGGCAACCTGTGCGCCGATTCTGATCCGTATGGGTGTCCCGGCACTGGCTGCACATTTCTTTGTATTTTATTTTGGTATTGTAGCAGATATTACACCGCCGGTTGCACTGGCAGCCTATGCTGGTTCTGCGATTGCCAAGGCGAATCCGATGAAGACGGCATTCAATGCATCGCGGCTGGCGATCGCAGTATTTATCGTTCCGTATGTGTTCTGCTTTAGTCCGGCACTGCTCATGATCGATACGAATGTGGGCGAAGTCATCCGTATTGTGATCACATCATTTATCGGTATTTTTGGTGTGGCAGCAGGTCTGGAGGGCTATCTAAAGATGAAGATGAACGTGCTGCAGCGCGTGGTATTTGTAGTATCTGGTCTGATGCTGATCTTCCCGTCGTGGTTTACCGACATTATCGGTATTGTACTGATTGTGCTGGTAACGGCATGGCAGTATGTGGAGGCTGCAAGATCCAGAGCATCGGAATCGTGAGCAGGATGGAAGGATGGTAATCAGTGATGGCAGAGACTGAACATAAGCGGCGCGTTCGTTATTCAGGCAAATATCCGAAAAAATATGAAGAAAAATATAAGGAACACGACCCGGAGAAATATGCGGATACAGTGGCGCATGTGATTGAAAAAGGCTCTACTCCGGCGGGTATGCATATCTCGATCATGGTAAAGGAGATCCTGAATTTCCTGGATATCCAGCCGGGGCAGCAGGGACTCGATTGTACACTGGGTTATGGCGGTCATTCGAAAAAGATGTTAGAGCAGCTGCATGGGCAGGGACGGCTGATATCGCTTGATATCGATCCGATTGAGTCGCAAAAGACGGTGAAGCGATTGCGGGATGCCGGTTTTGGAGAGGATACGTTTCAGTTTTGCCTGACGAATTTTGCTAATATTGATGAAGTAGCAGATAAATACGGTCTGTTTGATTTCGTGCTGGCAGATCTGGGTGTGTCCTCCATGCAGATTGATAATCCACAGCGTGGATTCTCTTATAAAACAGAGGGACCGCTGGATCTGCGGCTGGATCCGCTGCACGGAGACAGTGCGGCGCGGCGGCTGCGCCAGATCGACCGGAGTGAATTTGAGGGAATGTTAGTCGAGAATTCCGATGAACCCTACGCAAAGGAGATCGCGCAGGAGGTATTTGACCAGATGCGCAAAGGCGCTGCGATGGATACGACCACGGAACTGCGTCAGGCAGTGGAGACGGCTGTGACCAGGGCTGCGAAAGGTATGTCCAGGACAGAACAGGCAGAGCTGATGAAGAAGTCGTGTGCACGGACGTTTCAGGCGCTGCGTATCGATGTAAACAGTGAGTTCGAAGTGCTCTACAGCTTTCTGGAAAAGCTGGACGGCATTCTAAAGCCGGGCGGCAGAGTCGCGATCCTCACCTTCCATTCTGGTGAGGATCGGCTTGTGAAAAAGGCTTTCAAGCAGCTGAAACGTGCCGGCGTGTATGCAGAGACATCAGATGATGTGATCCGCCCGTCTGCAGAGGAATGCCGCATGAATCCAAGAGCGAGATCCACGAAGATGCGCTGGGCGGTCAAGGCGTAGAGGGGATGTACCTCAAGCATACTATTTGCAAAATACGTATTTTGCCATCCGTTCAAATGCTTCTTCCACGCGTGATTTTGGCAATGCCAGATTCATACGCAGATGGCAGTCACCGTGGAACATGCGTCCGTCTTGGACTGCGACTCCGACATCCCAGAGTGCGTGTTCGAGTTCATCGATCGTCATATGATGCGCTTCACACCATGCGGTGCAATCGGCAAACAGCATATAGGTGCCCTGGGGCTTTGCGCATGTGACACCCTCAAAATGGTGTGCAATGTAATCACATGCGAAGTCCACGTTATCAGTTAGCACCAGGCGCAGTTCATCGAGCCATTCGTAGCCTGCTGGCTGATATGCACCGATCAGCGCGTACATGGACAGCACGTTCATCTCGTTGTAATGACTGAGGGATGCTTCTTTTGCCATGCGCTCACGTATCCATGAGTTGTAGATGATGTGATAGCTGCCGACCAGTCCTGCGAGATTAAACGTTTTCGAGGGTGCGTAGAGAGCGACCGTGCGCATCTTTGCATCTTCGGAGACGGACTGCGTGGGGATGTGCCGGTTTCCGGCTAATATGAGATCCGACCAGATCTCATCGGATACCACATATACATCATATTTCCGGAACAGTTCCATTGCCCTTTCGATCTCCCAGCGCTCCCAGACGCGGCCACACGGATTGTGCGGGGAACAGAAGATCGCGGCGTGTATTTTTTCGGTGCGCAGTTTGCGCTCCATGTCGTCAAAATCCATGCGCCAGATGCCATCTGCATCTAAAATGAGCGGGCTGAGCACGAGATCGTAGCCGTTATTTTTCATGGAATTCGTAAAACCGATATAGGTAGGGCTGTGCACGAGTATTTTGTCGCCTTTGGAGCAGAATACATTCATAGCGCTGACGAGACCGCCGATCACACCGTTTTCATAGCCGATGTGCTGGGCAGACAGATCCGTGATGCCGTGATGTGTGCGGTGCCATTTGATGATCGCCTCATAGTACTCTTTACGCGGTGAAAAATAGCCAAATGCAGGATGACTGACACGTTCTGTGATCGCTGTCTGGATGGTCGGGACAACGGGAAAATTCATATCTGCGACCCACATCGGGATCGGGTCAAATCCGGGCTTTGGTGCGCCTGGTGCAAAGCTGCCGGGAGCACCGAGTGCGTCGAGGGCGATTGCATCTTTGCCGTGGCGCTCGAGGATGGTCGTAAAATCATATTTAAAATCGTGGTTCATAAAATACCTCTTTCCTAAGTGTTGACTCGTCTGTACTTCGTAGTATAACATATATTACAAAATTAGGTGATCGCGAAACTATTTTTGTCAGGTTTTGGGTCATGCAAGTACATTGTTAAGAGGTCGCAGCTTCCGCAAGCAGTATATGACGTCGGGCTAACGGCTGTGGGCACAGTGGTTTCTGTCAACTGCGACCTTTGCCCAGCGAAGTGCGAGCGATTCGTAAACGAACTTCGTGTCATAACTGAAAGCCGCAGGCTATGTGTGCGAAGGAACTGAAGGACACATTGAGCCAAGGCTGGAGAGACAGCGAGACACCGCCGGGCAACTGGAGCAGTTTGATCAGAATACTACTGTGCCCACAGCCAGGCAGCCTGGATAATAAAAATAGTTCCGCAAACGCCTATCATAAAAATATAAAAAGGGAGCAATACGATCATGGATGAATCAATCGCAAATGAATTACTGGCATTTATCGGGCAATGTCCCAGTGCGTTTCATACTGTACACACGATCGCGGGACAGCTGGAACAGGCTGGTTTTTCTTATCTGCCGGAGGGAACGCATTGGGAGATCCAGCCGGGCGGCAGCTATTATACAACGAGAAACGGATCGAGCATCATTGCGTTTCGCATAGGCAGGGGAATGTCGGATTATCATTTTCAGCTGTGTGCATCACACAGCGACTCGCCCTCGTATAAGATCAAAAATGAGTCAGAACTGGAAGGCCCGGGCGAGTATCTGCGGCTCAACGTAGAGGCATATGGCGGCATGATCGACAGCACCTGGTTTGACCGTCCGCTTGGCGTGGCAGGCAGAGTGCTTGTCAAAAAAGAGCATGCGCTGGTGTCAGAACTATTTTCTGCCGATCGTGATATTTTGCTGATTCCGAATGTCGCGATCCATTTTAACAGGGAGATCAATAACGGCTATAAATATAATAGACAGATCGATCTGTGCCCGCTGTTTTCAGCAGGTGAACTGAAACAGGGAGCATTCGATGCGTTTGTTGCCGGACAGCTAGGCATCGCTCAGGAGCAGATTGCCGGAAAGGATTTGTTTCTGGTCAACCGGCAAAAAGGTGTTGTCTGGGGTGCACAAAATGAGTTTGTATCCAGTCCAAAACTGGATGATCTGCAGTGTGCGTATGCGTCCCTGCGCGCATTCTTACAGGCAGAAAATGAGCAGGCAGTCAATGTCTACTGCTGTTTTGATAATGAGGAAGTCGGGTCGAATACGAAGCAGGGCGCAATGTCTACATTTCTTGTGGATGTGTTGGAGCGGATCAATACAGGACTGGGCAAGGATCGGGAGGAATATCTGCAGGCGCAGGCGCGGTCGTTTCTTGTGAGTTGTGATAATGCACATGCTGTGAACCCGAATCATCCGGACAAGACGGATGCCAAAAACTGTGTATGGATGAATCGGGGGATTGCGATCAAGGAGAGCGCGAATCAGAAATATACAACAGATGCGTTCAGCCGGGCAGTATTTACCCGGATCTGTGAACTGGCAGATGTGCCGGTGCAGGCGTTCGCAAACCGCAGTGACAGCGCGGGAGGATCGACACTTGGCAACCTGTCCAATACGCAGGTGAGCCTGCATGCGGTAGATATCGGACTGGCACAGCTCGCGATGCATTCGAGCTACGAGACAGCAGGCACAAAGGATACCGCATATGCAGTCCGGGCGTTGCAGACATTTTATCAGACGAATCTGCGGATCGAGGAGGCCGCGCGGGTTACGTTTGAGTAGGTGGCGCACAGGAAAGGAGAGGGACGGGTATGAACACAAATATAAAGAAAAATCCAAAATACGAACTCGACACAGACGAAAACCGCCGGTTTTTAGCGGAAAATGCACAGGCGCTACTGACATTCGGACACCGATTCCCATCGCCGGGCGGATCATCCTACTATCTTGGGGATGACGGCACGCCGTGGCAGGAGCGCGACCGTGAAACATGGATCACGAGCCGCATGGCACATGTATACAGTATCGGAAGCTTGTGTGGACATGCAGGCAGTGGCGAACTGGCAGATGCTGCGCTCAAAGGGCTGCGGGGAGAACTAAAGGATGATAAGAATGGCGGCTGGTATGCGGGATTGACCGCTGATGGCGCGATCGTTCCCGGCAAGCAGTGTTATGC
>JBNMKT010000093.1:0-10133 GCA_050874485.1 bacterium | reverse complement strand
TGCTAAAATAACCGGAAACATATCTGACACAAAGGAGGATCTAACGATGAACTACACATATAGAACAAAAGGCACCTGCTCTTCTCTGATTGAACTGGAGCTGGACGGCGATATCGTACACAATGTCAGATTCACCGGCGGCTGCGATGGCAATCTGAAAGCAATCCCGAAGCTCGTAGAAGGCATGACTGTCGATGAGGTAGAGAAGCGCATCGGCGGCATTCACTGCGGTTTTAAAAATACTTCCTGCGGCGATCAGCTCGCCAAGGCTTGCCGCGAAGCATATGAGAGCAGCCAGAAATAAAGCATGCAAAAAGGACGACCGCCGTCGTCCTTTTTTATTATCTGCTAATCCGCATCGTATTTTCCTAAAAATTCCTGCAATCTCGTATTTCCGGCATCGAACACTTCTTCCGGTGTTCCTTCCTCTACGATCACACCGTGTTCCATGAAGATCACATGATCTGCTACATTTCGTGCAAAATTCATCTCATGTGTGACAATCACCATCGTCATATGCTCTGCCGCCAGTCCCTTGATGACGCGCAGGATATCTCCGGTCAGCTCCGGATCGAGCGCCGAGGTCGGCTCATCGAAAAACAAAATCTTCGGATTCATCGCCAGTGCCCGCGCAATCGATACGCGCTGCTGCTGTCCTCCGGAGAGCTGATACGGATAGGCATCTGCCTTGTCCTCCAGTCCCATCTTCGCCAATAATGCGCGCGCCTCTTTCTCTACCTCTGCACGGTCACGCTTCTGCACACGGATCGGTGCATCCATGACATTTTTCAGCACCGAATAATGCGGAAACAGGTGAAAATTCTGAAATACCATACCATAGTCACGCCGGATCTCTTTGAGCGCAGCATTGTCCGCATAATGTACGGCACCAGCTTCATCTGTCCACGCTGCTTTGCCACCGATATATTCGATCTCTCCGTCATCGATCGTCTCCAGCATGACCGCACAGCGCATGATCGTCGACTTTCCAGAACCCGATGGCCCGATGATCGCCAGCACTTCACCTTCTCTGACCGATAAGGAGATGTCTTTTAACACCTCAAGGTCATCAAAACTCTTTTTGATATGCTCCATTCGCAAAATATCCATTATCAGTCCGCCCCTCCTATCTGTAGTAGTTTAACTTTTCTTCGAGCTTCGTCATGCCGGTTGACACGATCCAGTTGAAGATAAAATAGAAGATAGCTGCCACGGCAAACGGCACAAACGTCGTCTCCTTCGCGGCAATCTGTTTTGCAATTGTAAACATCTCCATGTATGCCAGCGAGAATGCGAGCGATGTATCCTTGACGAGTGTCACCATCTCGTTCGTGATCGAGGGCAATACACGCTTGATCACCTGCGGCAGGATAATATACACAAACGTCTGCACCTTTGTATAACCTAATACTTCTGCTGCCTCATACTGTCCTTTCGGCATCGACTCGATACCGGAACGATAGATCTCTGCAAAATACGCTGCATAATTGATCGAAAACGCCAGAATGATCGCGATATAACGAAATCCACCGATATCTGCCTTCCACAAAAAATACGGGCCGTAGTACACGACCATCAGCTGCAGCATGAGCGGTGTACCTCTCATAATATCAATATAGAGCTTGGTGATGCCCCGCACCACGCGGAAGCGTCCGAATAATTTCACGTTTGACATGCGTCCGAACGTGATGAGCAGTCCCAATGGCAGAGAGAAAAGTAAAGTCCAACAGAAGATACTGATGGACTTTAGCATTCCTCCCGCCAGTTGCTGAAAAATCATAGCGGTAGACATATGTATATTCCTCCCGGGGCGTAAGCCCCTTTTTCTTTCAAACGTTTACTTTCCGATACAGATCAGATCGGAAATATCGTATTTTTCTGCCAGTTTGGCAATCGTGCCGTCCTCTGCCAGCTTGGTCAGATCGGCATCCACGGTCTCGCACAACTCGGTATTACCCTTTTTGAAACCAACGGCGTACTTCTCGGAATTGAGCACTTCCGGAAGAATGGTATAACCTTCACCACGTGTCTTGATCTGATAATTAGCGACTCCGACATCCATCGCAACCGCATCTACCGATCCTGCCTGCAGCTCTACAAATGCACTATTATAATCAGCGAACTCCTGAAGTCCTGCAAATGTATCTGCAAGTTCAGCCTGATCCTCCTGCAACAGTGTAAGTGCCGCACTCGCTGCCTGCACACCGACCGTCTTACCCGCGAGATCTGCGAGTGAACTGATACCGGAATTCTCAGCCACTACGACCACCTGACTGTTGTCCACATAAGCCTGTGACCAGGTATAATCATCCTCTCTGCCATCCATCGTGAATCCATTCCAGATACAATCGATCGCACCGCTCTCGAGCTCCATATCCTTGGAATTCCACTCGATCGGCTTCTTCTCCAACGTCCAGCCCTCCATATCACAGACTGCCTGTGCAAGCTCCAGATCGAATCCGGTATACTCCCCGTCATCATCCATATAACCATACGGCGGATATTCTGCATCGAATCCTACCGTAAATGTATTATCTCCACTTTTTGAACCGCATCCGGTCAGCATTCCTGCGGTCATCGCTGCTGCCAGTGCGCATATGAGCCATTTTCTATTTTTCATAAGTTTCATCCTCCTGCATCATGTGTAGCTTATGCACTTTATCTCGGTGATATGCTACCACAGTCGCGTGGAGGTGTCAATGGCTATTTGTATTTACTCCCGGTGATCCGTCTGCCTGGCCGCGCTCCTTGATCGCCTCCAGCTTGTGCTGCACATATCTGAGCCACTCCTCATCCGGCTGCAGAATCGTCCCGCCGTATTTATACAGTCCACTCGGCAATTCGATCTCCCGCAGAATGTTGACACGCAGCACAATACGTATCTGCTGCAGCCGATCTTCATACACCACCGATACCGGAGTCCAGTCCTTTTTCGGTATCGCATTCTTGCAGACGAAGCCAATACCGTTTTCACTGTAATTGCGTACTACGATCTCGCGCTCTTTATCATCAGCCAGCGTCCGGAGCGTCGCATTCATCTCAGTGCGGATACGCGGCTCACCGCGCCTGTTGACTCTCACACTGTCACGTCTGGTTACCAGCAGATGGCACAGCTTGTGCTGATAGGTATCCTTCCGGATCCGACATCCGCTCCAGCCGAATGCCTGTCGGTTTTCATTCACATAAAATGCAAAAATCTGTATATTTTCAACTGCAAAATCGATCATCTGCCCTTCGTGCTTGATCGGAGCCAGATACAATCCGTCCTCGCGTGTCGCGACAACGACTCCCATGCACTCAAATTTCTTTTCTCCCCGCATCACACGAATCTGAATCATCGCATTTACCGGTACTTCACCTATCTTCATCAGGTACTCCTCCGCTCGTTATAACTGAACGCTATACAATTCTTCTGTAAATGTATCACCTATAAATAACTTTTTCCCAACTACTGCCAATCCGCCCGGCTCTGCCGGTGCCTTTCCATCGTCCATGGAAAATGCTCTTATCACCGTAGTGGCTCTGCCATCTGCGAGCTTTTTCACACATGCATTGCCCGTGTCCGATATATAGACCGTATCCGCCCTGACATATATATCCTGCGGATTTGACAGTCTCGCCTTGCGTGCGGTTCCGTCCGCATCTCCCTCTATGCCTTTTTTACTTCCTGCCACAGTTGTCACCTGTCCATCTGCAATCCTGCATACCCGGTGATTGCCAGAATCTGCCACATAGAGCACACCCTTATCATAATACAAACCGGTCGGCTCGTAAAATCTCGCTTTTTTCAGGCTGCCATCCGCACAACCGGCTGTCCCGCCGGCATAGGTCGTTACATTTCCTTTTTTGTCGATTTTACGGATCACATTGTTACCGGTATCTGCGATATAGACTTCACCATGTCTGCCTGCCGCCATTCCTGTCGGACGGTTAAAACGTGCTCTGCTGCCAGCGGCATCCTTATATCCACGCCTGCCGTTGCCTGCTACCGTCGTGACACGACCATTTTTATACAGGCGCAGTGCATGATTCTCGCTATCTGAGATCAGCCAGCCACCTTTATAAGCTGCCGTATCCCACGGTGCATGAAATAGCGCTCGTTTCGCACTGCCATCCCTATATCCGCTGATGCCTGTCTCTCCGGCAAGCACCGTATAAGTGCCATTCTTCGCCCGCATGCGGAACACCTGATAATTGCGGTCTGCTATGTACATAGTCCCCTTTGCACCAGTGGCAATCCCGGACGGTGCAAGCACAGCTTGTGCCTGCACGCGATCCTGCTCCGTCCCCTGTGCCGTAGTCTGCGTATCGGATATCACATCTGCACGCACTGGCAAGGCAGGCGCCGTCCCCATCACAGCCAATGTCAGTAATAGTATCAAACCCCTCTGTCTCATTTCTGCATCTCTCCTCTGCTATAACAATTCCTCTGCACGCAGCACCTCAAACCCCGCTGCCTTTCCCTTGAGCGGAACGCTGTCTCCCAGTGACGTAAATCTCACACGCCCCTCGAGCGCCTCTGCCACTGCATGGCTCACATATATGCAGCCACCCGGCGCATTTGCCTCGAGTCTGGCTGCCGTATTGACGGTGTCGCCAATCGCTGTATAATCCATGCGGTTTGGTGCGCCGATATTGCCAACGACTGCCGGCCCATAATGGACACCGATACCGAAGCTTACCGTCCTGCCAAATTTTTCCTGCAATTCCCTCTGGACATCTGCCGAGCGCTCGATCATGTCAAATGCCGTCTTGACCGCCTTGTATATACTGTCCTCCTGCGGCAGCGGCGCACCCCAGAATGCCATCGTACAGTCACCGACGAACTTATCCAGTGTACCCTTGTTATCAAAAATGCAGCTGCTCGTCAAAGTCAGATAACGGTTTAAGATCTGTACTACCTGCTCCGGCTCCAACACCTCAGACATAGTCGTGAATCCACGGATATCCACAAAAAGCACTGCGATATCGCACAGTTTTCCACCGAGCGCTGCTGCATCCGAACCTTCTTTTAACAGTTCCGATACGATCTCCGGTGCCACATAGCGCTGGAACGTCGCCGTCACACGGCGTTTTTCCAATGCTGCACGCAGATAGCCGAATGCGATACTGCAGACAAACAGAATCGTCACTGCCATCGGAATATATAACGGAGATAACACGACTCCGTTCTGATAAGACACCACGCAGATACCGAGATATCCTGCCACCGTCACGATCCATCCCGCAATACTCACACGCAGGCTGCGTCTCGAAAAGAGCAGCGCCCATACAAGTGTCACTATAAACACTGCCAGTATCTGCGGTGTCTGCCCTGCCTCCCGCTTTGTCTGCCCATGAAGCAGTGCATCGACCATATTCGCCTGATACTCTATGCCGTACATCTTGCCCGCATGGTCAATCGCTGTCGCGAAATCGTCCTGCATGCCTGCTGCATACGGCCCGATGAGCACAATCTTGCCCGCATATGCCGAAGGATCGATCTCTCCGTTTAACAGATCAATCACACCGTAACCATCGCTGTATGCCCCCGGCTTGCCCTGGAAAGGTATGTAATAACGATGCCTGCTGTCTGTCACAGGCTCTGTCGCGGCCTCGCGGCCGGTCTGCTGACAATACAGCTCATAGATCTGTCTGTGAAAGGAAGGAATCTCCTCGCCGTCCGGCAGATCAATCTGCCAGATTCCATGGCGCAGGACTCCGTCTGCATCGAACATGGAATTGATATGTCCCTGCCAGGTGGCATTTTTCAATTCTTCATAAGGTTCATCATATGCACTGAGTGCATAATCATCCATATAAAAGCTGCCATCCTCATTTTCTACGAGTTCCGAGCCAAACGTACCCGCACACGCTGTCACAACCGGGCATCCCGATGCACATGCCTCCGCGAGATAACTGTCGCCCTCCGCATCATCCGATGCCCCGACATAGAGTACATCCAGCGCGATGACTGCCGGTGCCTGCTCCGGATCTGCATTCAATATGTTTATGACATCGCCCATCAGCCCTCTGCCCCACGATGCAAATGGCCCGAGAGCATCGAGACTCTTCTGGTCGATATTGATGAGCATAATCTGGCCGTCCTGCGGTGTCGGATGCTGATACAACGCATCTGACAGGTACGCATCCTGTGCATACATGATATCCGATGCATAGATGCCTGCAAAGAGCGCGCCTGCCAACAGTCCCGCGAGGAGCGGCTTCCAGATTGATTTATGCTTCATGGTTGAGATCCTCTGTTTTATCATATATAAGTACCTAGTTATTTAAAAGTTTCAGTGAACTTGAACTATCGCTACCTTCAATATTAGCTCTACAGTTTGCTCCTAACTCCACATATCCAGGCAGCTCATTCGCATCTGTATTAGACATTCCCTGAATCAAATGATCTTTTGTACCTGACACATAAATGGTTAATCCCGGATCTGACAAAGTAATCCGCGCAGTTATATTCCCTCCAGCTGATGCATTTTTCTCAGCCATCGCAATCACATATCCAGTCTGCGAATTAAGGCTCAAAACGGGGACTCTGGTACTGCTTGCACTGTCTCCGGTGACTGTCAACGCCGCTCCTGTTGCCAGATGAATCAGCTCCGCACCTGTTCCACCTACACTTCCTATATTTTTCAGTGTCAGGTGTTTCCCTTCTTCTACCTGCACTGTAAAATTAGCCATACCTACACCTGCGCCTGCCAGATCCCATTCCAGATCGTCTGAAACTACCGCATCGTTTCTAAAGTTACACTGGACAACCTGTTTGCCATCGACAATTCTGCCTCCGCGCATCTGAGCTGCCGCCAGTTTATTTAGTCGTGGTGCATATATCGTTTCTATCGGCACAAATATATCATTCTCACCAGTTGATTGCTCATTTTTCGCCATCACACAAACCAGGTCCTGTGCTCCGCTCATCGTATCGCCTGTCATTCCATATCCGTCAATAATCAAAACGCCCTCTCCCTGAGGATCCACATACTGATATCTATCACTGCCGGAAGCACTACAGGTACGCACTCTGATCAGCTTCTCATTTGTAATCGTGCCCTTACCTGATAAAGATAACGCCTTCACATCAATCGATCCACTGTTTGTCAATGAACCACCCGCGGCTGCAATGATACCACTTCCTGTAAGAATGCCACTCGACTTCAGTGTTTTTCCTGCCGGAATCGTCAATGTCTCATCGGATTTCAGTTCTACTGTAACCCCCTGATCAAGAGTGACCGTATCATGATACTGCAATGCTGCATTTAACAGCTCTGTACTCACACTATCACCAGATCCGAAATGATTTGATGGAATGTCCTTTTCATTCAATTTTAAGTTCAACGCTGTGGTACTGCTATCCCATACCGGTGTGTACGCAACCGGAAGTATACAATAGTCTGGCTGCCTGATCTGATCATCCGTCCCTGTCAGCCCCTGCATTGTCCGGCTCAGTCCACCGGCAGCTTTCAGTGTGATATTCACATTCTTCCATGTCACTGTTCCACTATTTTCACGCGCAATTACATATCCATCGGATGATGTATTAGCAATCGAATACGGCTTTGTTCCGTCTGCACTGCCCGCATTCTTTGTGTCAAACACCAGATTGCCACCTGACAGACGGATCGTCGCAGCACCTGATCCGGTCACATCTACATCATCCTCCAGGCGCAATGTTCCTCTGACATCAAATGCATTCCCATTCATATTGGCGCGAAAACCGCCCAGGCTCACAGAATCGCCCACCGGTATAATCGCATCTTTCGCGAAGTTCCAGCTCGCCCATTTGTCCTTCGCGTCTTTCATATTTTCGACAACACGCCTGCACATAGTCTTCGCATAATAGTAATAACAATCTGATCCTGCGCTATCTTTAGCCGTCATGAGCAGCCAGCCTCCAGATGATAATCCCGTCGACTCGCTTACACTGATCAATACACCAGTTTCACCAGCATAGTTATCACTTGTCGAACGATATCCTCCAGATAATTTGATTTTATTCGAGTTCTTTATGGTCGCTCCACCATCGCTTGTCAGTGCTGTAATGTCTAATGTGCCGTGTACTTCTAATGTGCTTCCTGTCAACAGGTGCACGTTTCCGTTTCCACCTAATACAGCTCCCTCCGGTACACACAATAAACCTCCCTTTGCTACTTTTATGGTTGCATTTCCCGGCATGCTCTGACTGCCCCAGATATGTAATCTCTTTCCACCCGGTACTTCAAGCGTTTCTCCCGCCTGCAAGGATAACGTACCTGTCCGATTCGTTCCGAAACCAATATGCACTAACTCATTTTCCTGAAATGCTGCCTCGATTGCTCCGGATGTCACTGTACCAGTCAACACGACTTCCTTTATGGACGGCTGGCTCGGCGTAGACGAACCTCCGGACGATGAACCAGACGTATCTTCATCATTTTTGGTATTATCCTTCTGATCCTGATCTGTTTTTCCCGAATCATTTCCGTCTGCTTCCTCTTTTTGGAGTTGTTCAAACGCTTCCCTGATCTTCTCTATCTCGAGATCAGTTGTCTGTTCGATCTTTTCCTGCAGCGCCGTATCGTTTACGATCTCCTGCAGCGCCACGGCAGGGATATCCTTTTCGGTCAGTTTATCTACACTGACCGGCTGATGTGCCCCTTTCACCACAGTCGCTACCTGTCCGCCATTGACTGTCACCGCCTGATCACCGGAACCCAGCGTCACCTTACCCTCTATTAAATAAAGCTTCGACTGTGTCTGTGTCGTAGCTTCTACGACACCACAGGTACCGCGGATTCCAGTCACCATCGTCGAGATGCGGACATTCATGCTCTCCTTCTTCGTCAAAGGTTTGCTGACGTTGAAAAACAGTTTGCCGCTCTTGGTCAGCAGTTCTAGGCTGCTGCCACTCTGACGGAGTGTAGCGCTCGAATTCTGGTCCAGTTTGACAGCCTTTGAACTGTCCAGGCTAATATATGCATAACTGGATTTTCCGGTCGATAATGAATTGCCATTATAGAGACGCATGCCATTTGTGATCCGCAGCGAAGTCCCACTCTGCGTCTTGAGTGTGACGGTGCCCTCTTTTTTCTCCAGTTTCATCGTCGTTGCACGCGCCGTCGACGCGGATGCCGGCGTGACAGGCACCATCAGCAGTGTACATGCCAGCAATGCACACAGAAGCCGTTTTACATTTCCCTTGTGTAATAACATCTCTGATTCCCCCTCTACTTATGCCTGCATCATTGTGCAAGCCATGCTCCGCTCTGTTTAAACAGGGCTAACAATTCCTGATCAAGCTGTCCCTGATCCGCCATCTCATGCATGATCTGAAATGCATGTTCTGCCGGCATCGGCTGCTTATAGGGACGGTCTATCGCCGTCATCGCCTCAAATACATCCAGAATGGTCAGCAAACGTACCTCCCAACAGATCTCATCCCCCTTTAGTCCCTTCGGATAACCGCTGCCATTGAGCAGTTCATGATGCTGGGATGCCCATTGCAGCACATCCTTATAATCATCCCCCAACGCCATCTGTTCGAGCATCATACGCGTCTTTTCTACATGATCCTGCATGATTGCCCGCTCTCCACTCGTCAGAGTACCTTTTCGGATCATCAGCTGCTCCCGCTCCTGCCCTGTGATCCAGCTATGCACGGTTCCATCTTCCTCAATATAGGTACGTGCCGCCAGCTGCTCCACCTGCTCTATCTGCTCATCCGTCAGCGGTCCAGCTCCATTTACTGTACGCACCAGCTCCTCCGCATGCCTGATATCCGACAACGTCTGTTCTGCCTGTGCATTGCTCATGCGACCCTCCAGCTGCGCGATGCGCGCCAGCAACCGGATCTTTTCCAAGCGATCCATGACCAGATGATAATTTCCCGCCAGCCGGCTCTGCTTATCCATTATCTCTAACGGTGTGATCAGTTTACCGATATCATGCAGCCACACACTCATGATAAATTCCTGTTTTTTCTGCTCATCAAAATACTGACCCGGATAGTTTTTCTGCAGCCAGTCGATGAACTGCGTTGCATAGATCACCATATTTCTTGTGTGGTTCGCATTATAAGGCGTTCTGGCATCGATCGCTGTAGACATCACCTTTACATACGAATCCAGCATTTTCCGGATCTGATGTGCATAATTCATATT
>JBNMKT010000092.1:0-10238 GCA_050874485.1 bacterium | reverse complement strand
GTCCGATACTTATCGGTAAACGCGAACTGATCCTCGGTCTGCTCGGATGCGGGCGGGATCTTTCCGATCATGATATCACTGCTGAGAATATGATGATACAACCAGTGTACCAGATATTCCAACAGTCCCTGCAATGATGCACGCAATGCCTGCGGCGTCGAAGTATCCGGCTCGAACGCATTGACCTTTGCCGTAAATGCGGCATGTTCCTTTTTCTGGATCGTCAGCTCCGGATCATTCAGGCGCTCCATATATGCCTCTTCATGTGCGAAATGTGTCGCCGCATAGTCCTTCAGATTTTTGATCAGATTGCTCGCAATCGCCTGCACATCGTCAGTGCTGTCCACTAAAGCAACCGCTTCATTGATCATCTGAAATAATCTGCGATGCTCATTATCAATCTCCTCTACATGAATCATACAATCTTCTGTAAACTCGTACATTCTTTTTCCTCCCTTGATATCTCTCATCTAATGTGTAAATAATAAAAATTTGATCTCAGCAAAAAATTCGCGCAGCATATTATTCGGTAAAAACAGCCTCGCAGACCCCGCCGTGATAGCCGCCACATTCGACAGCCCCTGTTTTCTGGCGATCTGCAGCGCGCGGAACATATGGAAATCATTCGTGATGATTCCTACGGATGCACCATCCGGCAATAATTCTCTGCAATTTTTGATATTTTCAGCCGTCGTGAGCGACTGCGTCTCCAGAATCAGACGGTCCGCAGTGATACCGTGCTCCTCCAGATACTGCGCCATACCAACAGCCTCTGCATACGGTTCATTCTTACCCTGTCCACCGGACAATAGACAGACTGTATCGGGATGTGCCTCCAGATATGAGACCGCCCGGTCAAGCCGGTATTGCAGCACCACACTCGGTCCATCCTCGCGCACCTGTGCACCCAGAACGATCACCGCATCGACATCTGTATCGGCGGTCATCCCCATATGGCTGATCACCAATCCCTCTATGCATACAAATACAGCCAGACCGATACCGACCACCACGAGCAACAGCCAGCGGATGCCCACCGGCACGCGTATCCACCATCCGATATGGGTCAATACCGCCAGCAACAGCAATATGGCCCCGATCAGCAGCCAGACAACAAAAAATCCCGTGCCAGAACCGTTGGCGTATACAATCCCACCATAGATCACACAGATAACCGCCACCGCAATACATAGCATCTCTATCATAGATTTAATCATAAATCTGATTTACTCCATTTTTCATACACTTCTCTATATTGACATCATAATCGACATCAGTATAGCATACTCCACATAAAAAAAACAACATCACAGATAGAATTACTGTCATCCTACCTATGATGCTGTTACTCATGTGATAACGGTTCACTCCGTTCCACACAACGTGCTTACTCGCGCAGCTGGAATTTGCTGACCAGCTCATCCATGCTGATCGCCTGTGCTGACAGCTCCTGACTCGTTGCGGAAGACTGCTCTGCTGTCGCTGAGTTGGACTGTACAACTTCTGAGATTCTGGCGATTCCCGCGTCTGCCTGCTCCATAGACTCAGACTGTGCGGAAATACTCTCATTCAATGCCTTTGATACCTGGGCAATCTCATCGACTGCTGTTACGACAGACTCCAATACTTCAGATGTCTTTGCTGCTGCCTGACTGCCAATATTGATCTCCTGAATCGAACTCTCGATCAACTGTCTGGTATTGACTGCTGATACAGCACTCTGCTCTGCGAGGCTGCGGATCTGATCAGCTACTACTGCGAATCCGCGACCTGCTTCTCCTGCGCGGGCTGCCTCGATCGCCGCATTCAAAGATAACAGGTTTGTCTGGCTCGCGATATCCTCGATCTCAGCTATGATATCCTCAATCTTATTCGAAGTATCGCTGATGCGCTGCATCGCCTCCATCATGCTCTTCATCTCTGCGCGGCTGCTGTCTGCCGCCGCAGCGCATTCCTGTGCTTTGTCAAATGCACGTGTTACCTCTGTCACACTCGTCTCCAGTCCGGAATTGATCTCATCCATGGTTGCCTGCATTTCCTCTACAGATGCCGCCTGATCGGTAGCGCCCTCCGCCAGATCCTGCGATGCCTCTGCCAGATTAGATGCACCCGCCGATACCATCTCTGATGCCTCGCGGACACCCTTAAGTGCCGTATCCATCTGACGGTTCATCTCTCTGATCGCCAGCAGAAGTGCCTCATATTCCCCTACATAAGCCGCTTCACAGCCTGTCGTAATGTTAAAGTTACCATCTGCCATCTTCGCTAACAACTGCTCCAGATCTGCAAAAATCTCTGACAGCTTATTCGCTGTACCGGATACAACCGTAACCATATCACCGACTTCATCATCTGCATCATATGCCGGAAACGGTGATGAGAGATCTCCCTCCTCGAAATCCTTCATCCGACTGCTCAACTGCTCCATCGGCTCTGAGATACCTCTTGCAATCGCGCGACCGATTCTCAATGCAATCATAATCGCTGCGATCAGTGCCAGCAATACAACGATTGTCAGTACAAACAGGATTCCGGTCAGTCTCTTGCTGGAGCTGTCACCCAACTGCACATTTGCGTCCATGAACTCCTGCAGCGCCCCATACGCGCTCGTATATGCCGGTGCCAGCTTGTCAAAAGCCTCCTGCTGAGCCTGGAGACTCTGCTCGGGATCCTCCGGTGCCCCCTGTTCGATGATCTGATCTTCTACCTGTGTATGCTCATTAATCGCTGCAACGATCGCGTCATAATCCTGACGACCAACTTCTGTCACAACGCTCTCTTCGATAATCGCGAGATACTCGTTCAGCTTCTCTCGGCTCGATGCATTTGCTTCCTTCATCTTCGTAATCTTTTCATCATCATCATAGCCGATCACGCCTCGTGTCGCACTACGCATATCAGCTAATGCTGCCATCGCATGTCCGATATCTCCCTGGGGAAACGCATAATATGTAAGTACATGCTGATACTGTAAAGACATACTGATCATTGCAATAATTGCCACCACCGCAGCCACTCCTGTGATCATGATTGAAATCATAGAACTGGTTGTCAGACGTTTTTCGATTCTCATCTTCATTAGTTTCTTAATCATTTGATTTTCTCCTATCATTTCATATCCTGCGTAGACACGCGACAAGCAACATTATATCCATATTGGAGCTGTATTTGCAAGTAGAAAACAAATTGGGTGACCATTTTTGTACATTTGCATAAAAAAAGTCCCATAAACGCATGGTTTATAGGACTTTTTTATATCATTTTCTATTTTTGTCTGATCAAAATTAGCAAACGCCCTGAGCTAACATAGCATCTACAACCTTCTCAAATCCGGCAATATTAGCACCTGCTACATAGTCAGTCTTTCCACCAACTGTCATATTGTATCTCTTAGCAGCATCGCTGATGTTTGCGTAGATTGTCTCCATGATACCCTTCAGCTTGCCATCTACTTCCTCGAATGTCCAGCTCAGACGCTCTGAGTTCTGAGACATCTCTAATGCAGATGTAGCAACACCACCTGCGTTTGCAGCCTTACCACCTACAAACAGAACACCGTTCTCCTGCAGATACTTGGTAGCATCCAGAGTCGTAGGCATGTTCGCACCCTCTGTTACGGATACGACACCGTTGGCAACAAGCATCTTCGCATCCTCAAGATCCAACTCGTTCTGAGTTGCACAAGGAAGTGCAAGATCTACCTTGTACTGCCATACACCATGCTCACCATTCTTCTTCTCATGATACTCTGCAGAAGATTTTGCTGCTGCGTACTCTGTCAGGCGGGCTCTCTTAACCTCTTTTACCTCTTTGAGTAATGCAACATCGATTCCTTCAGGATCATAGATCCATCCAGTAGAATCAGAACATGTAACAACCTTTACTCCTAACTGCTGTGCTTTCTCGATCGCGTAGATTGCTACGTTACCTGATCCGGATACAGATGCTGTCTTTCCTTCCAGGCTCATGCCATGATCTTTCCATAATGCATTTGTTAAGTATAATAAACCATATCCGGTAGCCTGTGTACGGGCAAGTGATCCGCCCCAGGTCAATCCCTTACCGGTTAATACGCCTTCGAACATTCCCTGAATTCTCTTGTACTGTCCGAACATGAAACCGATCTCACGTGCACCTGTTCCGATATCACCGGCAGGAACATCGATGTCAGCTCCGATATATTTTCCGAGCTCTGTCATAAAGCTCTGGCAGAATGCCATGATCTCTCTGTCTGATTTGCCCTTAGGATCAAAATCAGAACCACCCTTGCCACCGCCGATCGGAAGTGTTGTCAGAGAGTTCTTGAAGATCTGCTCAAATCCTAAGAATTTGATAATACCAAGGTTTACAGAAGGATGAAGTCTCAGACCTCCCTTGTAGGGTCCGATTGCATTGTTGAACTGTACACGGAAACCTCTGTTTACCTGAACCTGTCCGTTATCATCTACCCACGGTACACGGAACATAATCTGACGATCCGGCTCTGTGATACGCTCTAAGATCGCATTCTTTTTGTACAGATCCTCGTTTGCATCGATTACAGGACGCAGAGAATCAAGTACCTCTGTGACTGCCTGTAAGAACTCCGGCTGATCAGCATTTTTTGCTTTTACTTTCTCAAGTACCTCATCAACGTAACTCATGATTATCCAATCTCCTTTTTAATTATAATTTTAGTATAGTTTTGCGGGCTTCTTTTTTATATTCTATGGAAGCCCTCCCTTTGCTTTATCATATTACATAGACAAAGTTTTCGCAACAACAATCTACATGTTATGCAAAAAAACTAATAAAATTAGGCGTATTTCCCATTAGGAAACACGCCTTTGCAAGTTTTGCTTATAAAAATTTCATTTTAAGTGTTTTATCGACTTTTATTATGCAGATTTTCTCTTTGCCATGAAGAAAAATGCACATCCGATCAGGACAAGTGCCACACATACCATGAACTTCGGATCAAATCCATCACCGGTCTTGGGTGTATCGTCTACCTGATGCACATTCGAAGTCGTAGATGCATATGCGCCAGAGCTGCTCGATGACTGTGTACTGCTGCTGCCAGATGAAGAACTGCTGCTACTGGTACTACTGCCGGAATTACTGCTGCTACCGGAACTGTTACTCGTGGGTTTATTCTGATTATTATTTTTGATACTGCCAGATCCGTTGCCACGTCCGGAACTGCCATCGCCAACAAGCAGATCATTACTTCCGCTGCTGTTATTGTCTCCACGGTTCGCATTACCGGTCTGAATCTCTGTCGTATCATCATCCGGATCTCCAGAACCGTCACCGTCTAACGGGTAGAACACATATCCGTTATCGGATGCATAGCTCTCCGCGGTAGAATTGCTGTATCCGTAGATCACTTCCGGCGACCATGACTGATTGCCGATACTGGTGACACTCTTGGGAATCGTAACAGAAGTGATACCACTGTTTGAAAAAGCGCCGCCCTCAATGCTGGTCGCACCACTCGGTACAGTCAGACTCGTAATACGACTGCATCCCGAAAATGCATTACTGCCAATGACCTTGAGTGCAGAGTTCAATGCAATCGAACTCTTTGCAGGCGGGCAGACGAGTAACTTTGTATAGGATGCATTATAGAGACATCCTCCATCTGAAGCATATGTACCATTGCCACCAGCCACATTGATCGTCGTCAATGCACTACAGCCGGAAAAAGCATCTGTCGATATGCTGTTTGTACTTGCCGGAATAGAGACGCCGGATAATCCGGTACACCCCTTGAATGCACCACTGCCGATTGTCGTCACACCGGCGGGCACTGCCATGGAGCTGAGGCTTCGGCAATTTGCAAATGCCTCACTTCCGATACTGTTGATCGATGAAGAGATCGCTACGCTGGTGAGCGCACTGCAGCCGGAAAATGTGCTGCTCGGAATCGAGTTCACAGCCGCCTGCATGCTGACCGATGACAATCTGCTGCAGCCGGAAAATACACCTGTTCCAAGAGAAGCCACACTACCGGGAATCGTCACACTGACCAGTCCTGTGCAATTGGAAAATGCATTATTTCCAATGCTGGTCACTGATGAGGGAATCGATATGGCAGAAATATTCGTTTTTCCAGAAAAAGCACTGGCTGCAATCGCAGTCGCGGTATCAGGAATCGTCACGCTGCCGCCTGTTCCATTATATCCGGTGACGGTCGTGCCACTCATCGTAAAACCTGCCGTACTTGTATTCGTGCTCGATGCCTGCACTTCTACTCCCTGCAGCAACACCGCACAGACAACCACCGCTGTCAAAACTATGCTTTGTACTCCTTTTAACCATTTCCTCATGTCTCATCTCTCCTATCTATCTCTATAGCAGCCCTGTCACGGCATGATCCGCGCCAGTCGAACCGCATCAAAAATCAATCGACCTTTTTTGCTATAATAAACATTCGTCCTTCTTCAGTATAGCTACTACATGTAGATAAAGTCAACAGTTGATCGCCATATTTGGCATCTAATGTTCCTTTTTTCAGTGCGTCCATCTGCATGACATTCACGCTGAACGCATCAAACTCGGCCTCTGTCCTGGCATTCAGGAAATTGTAATACCGGAATGTATACTCATCCTGATAACTGACCTCGGATAAAAACGCATCGATCACTTCATACGTCCCATGCTCATAGATCGTGTCGAACCGAACCTTGCTATGCTTCTCTAAATACCCTTTTTCCAGATAATTCTTGAGCGAGCCGAACATGGAGCCGTTTTTCATATTGTGTCCATAGATAATGATATTCGTATCCCGGTTCACAAAATCATTGCGGTAATCCATAAACAAAGAGCCATTTTTGTCCTTTTTCTTTGCAAAACTGTGTGTCAGATAAAACTGACTGTCTTCCTCTGTATCCGACTGGAGCACCGGATAGTTGATCACGGTATCCTCGATCTCCAGCCAGCCAACCAGATCCGGATTCTCAGCATAGATCTGCTCATATTCAGGCAGTATCTTGAGCTGTTTTGTCTTGTTCTGGTCTTTTGTCTGATTTTTTGTCTGATCCCGGTCTTTAACCACAATCTCCTGCTGCGTCGGATCATCTTCTACCGCATCATCGGAGAAGCCTTCCTCTTCAATATAATGACCGGTCATATTCTGCATATCCTGCAGACGTTTCATCTCCTGCGCAGACTGATTATCCAGATAATCCGCATACGCAAAATAACCAAAGCATGCGATCGCCGCGCAGACACATATCGCACCTGCGATACGGTATTTGTTGGCACGCCTGTTATTTTTCAGTTTCTGCGCTTCCTGCTCTTTTTTCTCCTCTGCCAGCATCAGCGAATGGTTCGCTACAATATCTGACAGATACATGAAAAAATTGATGCCGACCTTACTGTGAAAAATGATCTCCTTATTTCTGATCAACGTATAGAGGCGGGCGGCGACATCAACATCGTTGATGTCCACCTCCTCTGTGATCAGGTCAATCTTCTTGAGATCTTCCTGTGCCTCTAAATATTCCTCATAAGTATCAAATTCATAGTCGCCCAGTCTGTATTTCTTTTTTTCCATCATACCATATCACCAGAAGCGGCATTATTTCACGATTGCGCTCTTGATGGTGTTGTAACTGCTATAGGTCTTTACCCCGTTTACGGTACGGTACGCGCGGATTGTATAATAGTACTTCTCACCGCTTGCCAAACCAGAATCCACATATCTGCGAGCAGATGATTTGGATACCGTCTTTAACTTTGTATAGATACCATTCTTTTCGGTACTATAGTAGATCTCATAACCGCTCGCTTTGGCCACCTTTGACCAGGTCAGCGTCACATTGCCGCGGGATGTAGATCTCGCCTTCAATGTCGGCGTATTCAGCATCGTCTGTGCGGATACCGCTGTAGAGAAGTTACCATAAGAGACGGATCCGTCTGCATTCTCTACATAAGAACGTACCTTATATCTGTAGGTCGTGCATGAAGTCAACCGCTTCACAGTGTAGCTGTTATTGCTGGTCGTACCGATCACACGGTTATTGGCATTACAGATCTGATATCCATCTGCATAATCCTGATCGCTCCATGACAGCTTCATGCTGTTATTTCTGATCTGGCTCACGCGCAGGCCACTGACTGCCGCTGATGTGATCTTGAAAGAGATCACCTTGCTGCCGGTGTAGTTTCTGCTGAGTGCCGTAACGGTGATCGACGCAGTACCCGGATTCGTGTTATTACTATAAGTAATCGTGTAGTCCGTACCTGCTGCCAGAGTCTTTCCGGTAGAAGAATCCGTCAAAGTAATGCTCGGCGTATAGGTATTACCAGTGTACTGATAGTTGTTCACCGCCGTCGTAATACAATTCTCGATATTCTTTGCCTCGATCACATAATTGATCGTCTTCGTTCCGGAGAAACTGCCAATACCGGTCACGGTCATCGTCGCCGTACCAACATTTGTATTGTTGCTGTATGTCACGGTGTAATCCGTTCCACGATTCAGCATTCTGCCATTCATCGTAACGATCACATCCGGTGTGATCGCATTGCCGGTATAAGTATAAGAAGATGCATAACCTGTGATCTCCATACCGGTTGCTGTATTGCTGATGTTAAAGTAACCATTTGCCGTACCGACATAGTACGAATTAGCTGCTGCCGTCGCAATCACGGTCGCTCTGCCGACATTGGTGTTGTTTGCATATGTTACCGTGTAGTCATTGCCTACGGTCAACAGATTTCCACCACATGTGACTGTCACATACGGTGTGATCTGATATCCGGTGTAGCTCTGATCTGCGATCGTGCTCACTGTTCCGTAAGTTGACAGATCTGCCTTGATCGTATAGTTCTTATAGATCGTTCCCGAATAGTTGTTAATACCGGTGATCATCAATGTCGCTACACCCGGCCGGATATTGTTGCTAGCTGTAATGACAAAATCACTGTTGCTCAGGCCATTGATGCTGACTGTCGGGATCCGCTCATAACCATTGTACATCATGCAGTTGTACGTCGTGCTGTCATAACCCAGAATGATATCTTTTGCAGAGATCGTCGTTGATCCGTTCGAGATACTTCCGGTTCCTTCACTCGTACCATCCCACGTATTATTTCCGTCCGTATTGCTGCTCACAATGTTGAAATATGCCACACGGTTACCACTATAATTGCCTTTTCCTGTTACAATGATCGATGCTTTTCCTGCAGAAGTATTATTCGTGTAGGAAATATCATAGTCTGTACCACTGACCAGCTTGACAGATCTTCTCTGCGGATCACCTGGATCATTATTGACCGGAAGATCCGTATCCTCTACCGTGATCGCCTTCGGCTCAATCGGCTGGCCGGTGTAATAATAGCTGCCATCATATCCAGATACGAGCACATACGAAGGTGCGATACTTCTCGGATAGATCGTATATGCACAGCTATTTGCCTCACTCGTCTTCGCATAGGTTCCCTTGGAAGGAACACCTACGACTGCGATGTAGTAGGTAGCTGCATCGATGATCTGATCACGCTCTACTTTGTTTGCTTTATCAAAACCATTTTTGTAGTACGCGATATCATAGCGATTTTCACCATTCTCATCTACCAGAGTCAGTGCCGAAGATCCCTTCTCGACTGTGATATCACTCTCAGCCGGTGCCTGCTCCAGACCATTGTAGGTCGTAGTAACAGAGCGGCTGCCGTTCACCAGCGTGTACGCCTTGCTGATATCCTCACCGATGTAGTAGGTAAACTCCTGTGTACCAGTGTAGTTGTTCTGACCAGTGATAGTCATGGTGACGAGACCGGCATTCGCCTGTGTATTGAAATCTCCGTTGTCATCATCGTATCCGATACTGTAATCGGCCGTTGTTGTTGTATCATCACCTACAATCAATAACTGATTTCTGGTTCTGTCATAAATGTTGATCTCCGGATGAACCGTAGCTTTCGTCCAGTCATATGACACATCATTCTGGAACTCATTACCATCTTTATCCCGATAATCAATATCTGTTCCGGTAATATCTTTTGGCTGAATCGTAAAATCAACCGTCTTTGTTCCTGCAAAGCTGCCAACACCAGTGATCGTCACAGTGGCCTTTCCTGCATTCGTATTATTGTTATATGTCAGCTCGTATTCCGGATTAGAATCATCTGGTCCATTCAGGATCTTATCATTATAAGTAACGCGAACACTCGGTTCATGTGCATTCCCATTATAAACACATGTCGGAACCCCATTGAGTACCGGGCAAGCTGTTGAATCTACAAATGTG
>JBNMKT010000091.1:0-10250 GCA_050874485.1 bacterium | reverse complement strand
CTCCTGCCGTAAGTTCATAATCGTATTCTGTGAGCACCGGGGATCCACCCCTGCGCTTCCATCTGTGTTCTGTTTGCATATTTTACTCCTATTTGCCGAGCTTTGCGCGTATCCGGTCCATATCGTTGACAAAGACGAGTATCTCAGCCACAACCTCATAGAGTTCCGGCGGGATCATGTCCCCGATCTCCAGTCTGGAGAGCGTATCCGCGAGCTTGTCATCCTTGTAGGTCGGAACATCCGCCTCCTTCGCAGTCTCTATGATACGATCCGCGAGCGCACCTTTACCGGTCGCAAGTATCTTCGGGGCGGCATCTCCGGGTGTATACGCCAGTGCCACCGCTGTCTTTGCTTTTTCGCCTGTCTGCTTCGTATCTGCCATCTCATGCCCTCACATCAAATGAATACCGGTGCACCACGCCGGCACTACCCGCGCCAGGAAGATCTTTTTTCAGAAAATCCTCCACGAAATCTACCTTCCCTCTATGGCCGCTCACCGTGAGTGTCACGTCATAACCAAGTGCAGACAGCTTGGCATCGAGGATTGGCAGATATTTTTCTACAAGTGCATAACTCTCATCATCTGAAAACGAAAAATTTGTATCGACCGATTTTCCTTTCATCCTGACCGACACATCCGTCGATCCAAGATGCTCCATATCCAGATGTAAAAATGCGGAGAGCTCGTCATTTTCCCCGCGTGCCCTTCGTTTATTTGTATAGACATACAGGTCACCGTTTGCATTCTGTCCACTCATCTTGAGCGGAAGCTGCACATAATTGTAGATCTGATTGACCTGATTCATAAATTCCACATTGCCCCGGATCTGATTGACCGAGCGCCCCAGCGCAGAATTCTCATTTCCAGTAAGCTTTAGAACCTTGGAGATATCCTCCATCTGGCGTTCCAGACGCTCATAGAGATCGCTGATCTTTGACTTGCTCTTTACATCTGACGGACGCACAAGCCACTGCTCCTCCATCACATTGTTCAAAAGCTTCTGGTAACCCTTGTGCGAGAGCAGCTCCTTCACATCATCCGCTTCGAGTCCACCCTTTGCAAGCTGCGTCTGCAGTTCATGATCAATCAGTGAGAGCATCTTGCGTGCCGTTAGATTCAGATTCAGGTCGCCATCCTCATCAAACACATTCTCGTTATCAGCCAGATCACCGATACTGCGCAGCAGATCAGAAAAACTCTCCTGTGTCTGCGGATCTAATACCGCCCCCAGCTGTTGCGGTGCATAGCGGACAAGCGGCTGTGCATCTGCTGCCTCGCTATCAAAAAACATGCCTTCTACTTCACCTTCTGCCACATCCACTGTCGATGATGTGATACCCGCTGTTCCTTCTGTCTCTGTCATCTGCTGCGCACGCTCTGCCTCTGCAAGAACGGCTGCATCTGTCTCATCCGTCATCCCCTCCGAGAGGATCCCGAACAACTGCGTATTCATCTGAACCATCTGGGACAGATCCGTACCCTGCGCTTCCAGAAACTGCGGCAATTCTTCCATCAGATCATTCATCTGTCCAAGCAGCATATGTGTATCATTGCGGTAGTTCTCAAACTGCGCTGCCATCTGTGGTGTGATCGGCAAATCGAGTTTTCGCATCTGCACGAGTGTATCTACACTGATACCCTCATTTCCAACAATCGCACGATGCATCTCTGCTAACGCATCCGCATTGATCGGCATCTGCTCACGCATCATCGCATCTACCATCTGCAGATTGCGATCATCCATCGGCAGTCCCGCCGCCTGCAGTGCACGCATCAGTGTCGGATTGGATGTGCCTGTGCCCATATATGGACGGATCGCCACCACACCGTCTTCATTGGATTTTACCTGGAAAAACATCGACTGGCCCTGCACGAGCTTTAACGCATTTTTGTCCAGTCTGGCATGTACGTTCTGACCATTTTCCAGACTGAGAATCACATTCGAGCCTTTGACAAAAGCAATGTTTCCCTCAAAAATACTGCCCGGTGCCAGTTCACGAACCGCTGCCGTCAGACTCGTGACCGCAGTACTCGGAACCGGTGTGCCTACCGGCTGTCCGGCATTTTTATTGTATTGTCCGACATAAGATATCTGCATCCGGTCATCCCCCACATCGTGTATGTTTCCATGCATCCGTAAACCAGTGAGCGGTCTCTACGGTGCTATACAAAGTGTCCGATAAATGACTGTCTGTGGATCGGTGTCGCGCCCAGACGTTTTAATGCGTCAATATGTGCGGCAGAACCATATCCTTTGTTTTCTGCAAATGCATAACCCGGATACTGTTTATCATAATCCACCATCATGCGATCCCTCGTCACCTTTGCGATAATACTCGCGGCACCGATAGAGATACTTTTCGCATCTCCCTTGATAATCGGCACCTGCAGAATGTCCACAAGTGGGATCGTCACTGCATCATTTAATAATATATCGGGTCTTACCTGCAAATTGTTGATAGCCTCCCGCATCGCTTCATACGTTGCCTGCAGAATATTGATCTCATCGATCCGTCCCGGCGATGCCTGACCGATTCCGACTGCGATCGCCTGTTCCATGATCACATCATACAGTTCCTCACGCTTTGCGGCAGAGAGTTTTTTCGAGTCATTGATATATAAGATCTCACAGTCCTTCGGCAGAATGACTGCCCCGGCTACAACCGGCCCCGCCAGCGGTCCTCTGCCGACCTCATCGATGCCACAGATATGCGCTGCGTATGAATACTCTCTCTCATAGGACTGCAGATCATAGATTCTTTTTTTCTCTGCCTCCAGTTTTTGCAGTCTTTTTCTGGCCTGTCCGACGAGCTTTTGTACTCCGGTACGGCCATCGGTATGATAATTCTCTATAAATACGGATAGCTGCGCATCCGGTGTACCTTGAAACTCCTCTTTGATCGCTGTGATCTTTTTCTCCTGTGTGTCCATGTGATTCCTCACTTCAATAATCCAAAATTGGGTGTGAGCCGCAGCCAGGCGGTTCCCTTGATCTGCTCCTTCGAGACAGGTCCTACATCCGGATCGCGGCTGTCACTGCTGTTGTTCCGGTTATCCCCCATCACAAAATACTCATCCTTGCCGAGTGTGATCTCGTCCTCAGCCAGTCCCGGATCCTCGATCACTTCTTTGCCATAGTTCTCCTCGAGCAGCTCACCATCGATATAGATGTTGCCGTCATCATCGATCTGTACCGTCTCACCCGGCAGCCCGATCACGCGCTTGATATAATCTGTATCCGTATCATAGGCATATTTAAAGACGACGATCTGATACCTGTCCAACTGCTTAAAACGATAGGTGAACTTATTCATCAGCAGCCGGTCACCATCCTGCAGTGTATCATTCATCGAAGGGCCGTCCACCTCTACCTGGCCAACTACAAAATGACCAAACAGGTATGCCGCTCCAAAGATCAGTATGATATACAATAGCAGCCCTAACAAGCTTTTTCCTATATTTTTCATGCGCCATATTCCTCCGGTCTCTCTAATGTCATACGGCCAATCGTGCCGCTGCGGAATTCATCGAGCAGCAATGCAGCTGCTTTGGAATAATCGAGCTCTCCACCTTTTTTGATACAGGAGCGGTTCGTCGCGATCTGCTCTAGCATGCGCACCGCGTCCTCTCTCTCGGTCAATTCGTAGCGTGTACATAGTGCCTGCTCGGCCACCGGATCACGCTGCAGCAGGCGAATCAGTTCCAGACTCATCTCGTCAATATTTAAGATCTCATCCTTGATCGATCCGATCAGCGCCAATTTTAATCCGACACTCTGATCTTCAAATTTCGGCCAGAGAATACCAGGCGTATCGAGCAGCTCCACACTCTTATTCAAGTGAATCCACTGTTTGCCCTTCGTTACGCCGGGCTTGTTACCGGTCTTGGCGCATGCCTTTCCTGCAAAAGAGTTGATAAACGTTGATTTTCCGACATTCGGTATACCGACGACCATCGCGCGGACCGGGCGGTTTTTAATGCCACGCCGTCTGTCACGCTCGATTTTCTCCTTGCATGCCTCTAAGATAGCATTGTTGACCGGCTTGATCTGCGCCTTGCTGCGCGCATCCATCCGCACGACTGCATATCCTTTTTTCTCAAAAAATTCTGTCCATGCCTGATTTGCCCGCTCATCTGCGAGATCTGCCTTATTCAGTAAAATAAGCCGCGCCTTATTTTTACCG
The DNA here is from genome assembly GCA_050874485.1 of bacterium. Taxonomy (GTDB): domain Bacteria; phylum Bacillota; class Clostridia; order Lachnospirales; family Lachnospiraceae; genus W0P33-017. The sequence goes on along the minus strand of JBNMKT010000091.1, from coordinate 6,065 downwards.
AGTTCATCAATATCCGGATTGCGGCTGCTCAACGGAATCCGGGCATCCACCAGCTCTATGATCAGATCAATGAGCTTGATATCCTCCTGCATCTGCCGCTTTGCCTTGGTCATATGACCGGGGTACCATTGAAATTGCATCTGTCTTCTCCTACTCTATGAATCCTGCATCGGAGAGCGGCAACAGCTTGTACCATGCCTTTCCGATGATATACTCTGATTTTACATTACCAATATTCGCAAACCGGCTGTCCTCACTGCCCGATGGATTATCTCCCATCACAAAACATTCGTCCGGCTCGAGCGTGATCTTCTCCGCGGCGACTCCGGGATCTGAGATCGTTCCGGTGAAATGTACCTTCTCCGCCGGCTCATCATTCACATAGATGACTCCATCGATGATCTGTACCGTATCACCTCCGGCGGCGATCACACGCTTGACATAATAGTGTGATTTTTCATTGCCATTTGGCAAAAATACGATGACATCACCGACCTTTGGTTTGCTGACTTTGTATATAAAACGATTGATCAGCACCTGATCTCCGTCCTGTAGCTGTTCACCCATCGACTGACCGATGATCGTTGTCCGCACACCTGCAAAATAGACAAACACACCTGCAAGTGCAACTGCGATCGCGATCTCGATGATCCATGTCGCGATCTCCCGCAGAAGCGGGATATTTAGCTCCCGTTTCTTTTTTCTGAAATTCAGTCCTTTTCTCCGTGCCATGTGGCTGATTCCTCCTATGACTGTTCCCATCCAGAGACATCCGCCTCTGTTTCAAACCGTATTTATTGTATAACAAAAAAGAGTTGCCCGCAACTCTTTCGCGCCTGAGCGGTATGCGAAGCATACACTTCATCTCCGCGAAGTGCGCATCCATGCGGAGCATTTTGTTTGATAGGAATTTCCTATCAAACGAAAAAAAGGGCAAATACAACCGTATTTGCCCTCATTTTACACAGTTTCTGCATACAGTAAAAACTATTTAACCAGCTCTTTTACCTTTGCTGCCTTACCGATACGTCCGCGTAAGTAGTTCAGTTTTGCACGACGAACTTTACCACGACGAACGACTTCGATCTTCTCTACGTTGGGAGAATGTAACGGCCAGGTCTTCTCTACGCCTACACCGTTAGATAACTTTCTAACTGTGAATGTCTCACGGCTGCTGCTTCCCTGTCTCTTTAATACGGTTCCCTCGAATACCTGTACACGCTCGCGGTTACCCTCGATGATCTTTCCGTATACTTTTACGGTATCACCTACGTTGAACTCAGGGATCTGCTCTTTCATCTGAGCTGCTTCAATGTTCTTGATGATTTCTGTGTTATTCATTTTTGTGACCTCCTGTTATTTTGATGTTCTTAAAATGTCATTCTATGCACTCCAGAGGACCATCGCCTATTTTCACAACAGATTAATACTATCAGATTGTCCTATGATTTGCAAGCATTTTTTCATCGAAATAATATAAAAACAGTGACTCTCTCAATACCGGCTCTGCACATAGAATCCGCTCGATTTTAACTCACGTTTCGTGATCTCGCGTCCCCAGTGAACAGATGAATTATAATTGCCCTCTGCGACCAGTATTTCATCCGGTCCCTTTGCCAGTACAATGACTGAATGGTAACCGCCGATGCGGATGTGATCACCGACTTTAATCTTGTCAAAATTTTTATGTGTTGTCACTTTTGCGTCCTTGCCAAATACTTTATCACTGAGTTCTCCTGCAAACGCAATACATCCATAACAATAAGTATTGATCGCCTCCCAGTAATAGCTGTGATTCTCGTTTGTCCAGGACATGCCCTCGGGATATTTGTCTACGAGTGCGAGCAGCCGGTTCTGTGCCTGCTTCTGGGTCAGCCGCACCTGTACCGTACACTTGAGCGTTGCTTTCGCTCCAGTCACGGTGATTGTGGTTTTTCCCATATTTTTAGCTTTGACGAGTCCCTTGCTGTTTACAGTCGCAACGGATGGATTGCTGCTCTTCCACTTTACAGAGCCACCCATACCTGAATATGTGAGCTGGTATTTTTCGCCCACCTTGAGCTTCACTGTTGACTCGCTCAGTTTTGGGCTGTTTGCCCTCACCGCAGCCACATTGTCTGCGGTTGCAGCATATGCAACATCCGCGGTCTGCGGCGCCACAGTAAATGTGACTGCAAATGCCAGTAACAATGCTGTGATTTTTTTCATTCTTTTCATTTGGTGAAGTCCTCCTTCATCTGTTCGAAATCAGCGATAATACGCTGATCCTTCTCCGTCAACTGCGCCTTTTGCAACAGATCCGGTCTGCGTTCTGCCGTGCGCAGAACCGACTGTTCCCTACGCCATGCATCTACCTTCGCATGATCGCCTGACAAGAGGATCGGTGGTACTTTTTTGCCGTTCCACTCCTCAGGGCGCGAATACTGCGGATACTCTAATAGATTGCCCTCTAACGATTCCGTACTGCCAGACTCATCGTTTGTGAGCACGCCCGGCACCATACGGCTGATCGCATCGACCATGACCATCGCAGGCAGCTCACCTCCGGTCAGCACATAGTCTCCGATCGATACATAGTCCGTGACGATCTCCTCGAGCACGCGTTCATCGATCCCCTCATAGTGTCCACATAACAGGATCAGATCCTGTTCCAATGCAAATTTCTTCGCCTGCGGCTGGGAGAAAATGCCCCCCTGCGGTGTCAGATAGACCGTGCGTGGCTTGTAACCGATGCGCTCGACCACGGAACGCCACGCATCATAGACCGGCTGCGCCTGCATGACCATACCGGCTCCTCCTCCATACGGATAATCATCTACTTTTTTATGTTTGTCCAATGTATAATCCCTGATATTGATACAGTCGATCGTAACGAGCCCTTTATCCGCAGCTCGTCCGATGATACTCGTATTCAGCCCCTGCGATACCATATCGGGAAACAGTGTTAAAATATGAAAATTCATGGCCTATTCCTTCTTATTTAATTCACGCAGACCCGGCAGCAGATGCAGTGTCACATATCCGTCTGCAATATTGACCTCCTGCACGCAATCATGGATCGCGGGTACGAGCAGTTCTTCCTTCTGTGGTGTTTTGATGACATACACATCATTCGCTCCGGTCGTGAGCACATCGGTGAGCGTACCGAGTATCTCGCCCTCGTCGCTTTTCGCGGTCAGTCCGATCAGGTCTGCCACAAAATATTCGTCCTCGTCTAATTCTACTGCGTTCTCGCGTGTGACATACAGGTTGCACTTTTTGTACTGCTCGATGTCGTTGATATTATCGAAATGCTTGAACTTTACGATCACAAGATTTTTAAAATAGCGGACGCGTTCGACCTCCAGATGCAGGAAACTGCCGTCCTTTTTCTGTAATTCGACCTCTGTGAGATCATCATAACGGGATGCGTCATCGGTTGTCGGAAATACTTTGACTTCACCACGCAGTCCGTGTGTATCTAAAATTGCACCTACCTGCAATAAATCTTCCATAATGATATTCTCCTTGCTGTGTATATCAGTGATTATCAAACGATCCTGCCAATCTCCAATTTCTGGAACATACCTATAAAAACAAGAAACGCATGCGTGACTGCGCAAAGCGTATCAACACATGCATCTCAATGGCTACTGCATGATATCTACAATAACCTTTTTTTCACTTTTTGAGGCTGCTGCTTTCACAACAGAACGGATTGCTTTCGCAATACGCCCCTGCTTACCGATTACCTTACCCATATCGGACTGTGCAACGCGAAGCTCCACAACGATGGATTTATCAGTTTCTGTCTCAGTGACTACGACCTGATCCGGGTAATCGACCAAGGCTTTTGCGATTACTTCCACTAATTCCTTCATTGGTCTACCTCACTTATTTCTCGATACCAGCTAACTTGAAAATCTTTGCAACAGTTTCGGTAGGCTGTGCACCGTTTGCTAACCACTTCTTAGCTGCCTCTGCATCTACGTGATACTCGCTGGGATCCTTTGTAGGATCGTAAGTACCGATCTCATCGATGCTCTGACCGTTACGTGCAGTTCTTGAATCTGCAACAACGATTCTATAGAAAGGAGCCTTCTTCTGTCCTAATCTCTTTAATCTGATCTTTACTGCCATTTCATTTCACCTCCTTGAAATTTTTCTTTTATCTATGGTTAAAATGGTAATTTAAACCTTCCCATTTTACCGCCTCTGCCTTTCATCATACCCGGCATCTGCTTCATCATCTTGCGTGCCTGCTCAAACTGCTTGACCAGCCGGTTGACTTCTGAGATGTCCACACCCGCACCGTTTGCGATTCTGCGTTTTCTGCTCGGGTTGAGTACGTTCGGGTTTGCCCGCTCCTGCGGAGTCATGGAGTAGATGATCGCCTCGATGCGTGCCATCTTCTTCTCATCCATCGCATTTTCTATCTCTGCCATCTGCGCACCGCCCATGCCCGGCATCATGCCAAGCACGCTGGAGAGTCCACCCATCTTTTTCATCTGGTTCATCGACTCGAGATAGTCATCAAAGGAGAACTCTGCCTTTTTCAGACGCTGTTCCATCTCCTTTGCCTTGTCCGCATCCATCTGTGCCTCTGCCTTTTCAATCAGTGTAAGCACATCGCCCATACCGAGGATTCTGGATGCCATACGATCAGGATAAAACTGCTCTAAATCAGAGAGTTTCTCACCCATGCCGACATATAAAATCGGCTTTCCGGTCACTGCCCGGATAGATAACGCCGCACCACCTCTGGTGTCGCCGTCCAGCTTGGTCAGAATCACGCCGTCGATACCGATCGTCTCGTCAAATGTCTTGGCGACATTGACTGCGTCCTGACCTGTCATGGCATCGACAACTAAGATCGTCTGTGCCACGTCTACCTGCTCTTTAATAGAGACAAGCTCTGCCATCATATCCTCATCTACATGAAGACGTCCGGCTGTATCTAAAATGACCAGATTGTAGCCATTTTTGTTTGCATGCTCGACTGCAGCCTTTGCGATATCCACCGGAGAATTCTTATCTCCCATGGCAAAGACATCTACGCCCTGCTTCTCACCATTGATCTGCAGCTGTTCGATCGCCGCGGGACGGTATACGTCACATGCGACAAGCAGCGGCTTCTTGCCCTTCTGCTTGAACTTGCCGGCGAGTTTGGCTGTGGTCGTCGTCTTACCGGCTCCCTGCAGACCTGCCATCATAATAATGGTCGTCTCCTTGCCTGGCCGCAATGCGATCTCTGTCGTCTCCGATCCCATGAGTGCGGTCATCTCCTCATTTACGATCTTGATGACCATCTGTCCGGGATTGAGTCCATTCATCACATCTGCACCAATCGCACGCTCCTGCACAGTCTTGGTGAACTGCTTGACAACCTTGAAATTGACATCTGCCTCGAGCAGTGCCATCTTGACTTCCTTCAGGGCTGCCTTTACATCATCCTCTGTCAGACGTCCCTTGCTGCGCAGATTCTTGAACACATTCTGAAGTTTTTCTGATAAACCGTCAAATGCCATACACTATAATTCCTTTATGATTTCACCTGAGACCTGTTTGATCTCCTCCAACAGATGTTCCTCATGGCTGTGCTCATATTCTTCAGCACACTGTTGTATGCGGACTGCCTTTTCACGCAGATCCATAAAACGTTCCATGAGATGCAGTGTGTTTTCATATTCCTCTAGCTTTTTCGTGGCTCTCTTAACCAGATCATGCACTGCCTGTCTGGATGTATCCTGATCTTCAGCGATTTCACCTAACGAAAGATCATCAAATACAAATGCCTCAAAAATTCTTCTCTGATGTTCGTTTAACAATTCACCATAAAAGTCATAGAGGTATGCCTGCTTTATCTTAGGTTCCATATCTGATGCCATCGTCACCACACCTTTTCTCTCAAGCCTCAGTTATCATACTACAACAAAAAAGAGGTGTCAAGTATTTTTTCTTGTCACCTCTTGATTTTTTATAGAATCGGGAAATCTTGCGAGCAGGATTCCTTTTTACAGCGTCGTCCGCACAAGTTTCGGGCGATACCCTTCTTTTTCCAGTGTATCCATGATCTGCTTCTTGTG
>JBNMKT010000090.1:0-10473 GCA_050874485.1 bacterium | reverse complement strand
GCCGGTGCTCCTGTCAGGTACAGATGGCTGTGGCACGAAGGTAAAGCTGGCATTTTTGCTCGACAAGCATGATACGATCGGTATCGATGCAGTCGCAATGTGTGTCAATGATGTGGCATGTGCAGGTGGCGAACCGTTATTATTCCTGGATTATATCGCATGTGGTAAAAATTATCCCGAAAAGATCGCAACGATCGTCAGTGGTGTGGCTGAGGGCTGCAAGCAGTCCGGCTGTGCACTGATCGGTGGCGAGACTGCTGAACATCCGGGTCTGATGCCTGAGGATGAATATGACCTGGCAGGATTTGCAGTCGGTGTAGTCGATAAAAAGGATATTATCACCGGAGAGACATTAAAGGATGGTGACGTGCTGATCGGTATGGCATCCACCGGTGTTCATTCGAATGGTTTTTCTCTTGTGCGCAAGATCTTCAAGATGGATAAGGAGACACTCAATACTTATCATGAGGAACTCGGCACGACACTCGGCGAAGCACTGATCGCTCCGACGAGAATCTACGTGAAAGCATTGAAAAATGTGAAAGAAGCCGGTGTGCGTGTGAAGGCATGCAGCCATATCACCGGTGGCGGCTTCTATGAAAATATCCCCCGTATGCTGCCCGAAGGAAAGCATGCCGTGATTGAGAAGAGCAGTTATCCGATCCCGCCGATCTTTACAATGATGGCTCGCGAGGGCAATGTCGAGGAACAGATGATGTACAATACATACAACATGGGTCTCGGTATGATCGTAGCTGTTGATCCGGCAGATGTGGACAAGGCAATGGAAGCAATGAAGGCAGCCGGAGATACACCGTATGTAGTCGGAAAGATCACAGACGGAGAAAAGGGAGTGACCTTATGTTAAAAATAGCGGTACTCGTATCTGGTGGGGGAACGAATCTGCAGGCGATCATCGATGCGATCGATGCAGGTACGATCACAAATGCTGCCATCGACGTGGTCATCAGCAACAATGCAAATGCATATGCACTTGAGCGTGCGAAAAAACATGGGATCGAAGCGATGTGCCTGTCCCCGAAATCCTATGAGACGAGGGAACAGTTTAACGATGCGCTGACACAGACGATCGTGGACAGGCAGATCGATCTGGTTGTGCTGGCAGGGTATCTCGTGATCATTCCGCCACAGCTCATCGCAGCATACAAAAACCGTATCATCAACATTCATCCGTCACTCATTCCTTCGTTCTGTGGAACCGGATTTTATGGATTGAAGGTGCATGAAGAGGCATTAAAGCGTGGTGTCAAGGTGACTGGCGCGACGTGTCATTTTGTAGATGAGGGAACCGATACCGGCCCGATTATCCTGCAGAAAGCAGTCGAGATCCAGCCGGATGATACGCCAAAGACGCTGCAGCAGCGTGTCATGGAACAGGCAGAGTGGATCATTATGCCGCGTGCGATTGATCTGATCGCTAATGGAAAGATACAGGTAGAGAACGGAATTGTAAAAATAGCACAGTAAAGACAGACATATGAGGAGGATACTCAGATGAAGGTATTGATAGTAGGCAGTGGTGGACGTGAGCATGCAATCGCAATGGCAGTAGCAAAAAGTCCCCGTGTAGATAAGATCTATTGCGCACCCGGAAATGCAGGTATCGCTGCGCAGGCAGAGTGTGTGCCGATCGGTGCGATGGAATTTGACAAGCTGATTGCATTTGCCAAGGAAAAGGCGATTGATTTTACAATTATCGGAATGGATGATCCGCTCGTAGGAGGCATCGTAGATGCATTTGAAGCAGAGGGATTAAAAGTATTCGGACCGAGGAAAAATGCTGCGATTCTCGAGGGCTCCAAGGCATTTTCCAAGGATCTGATGAAAAAGTACAATATTCCGACTGCTGGCTATGAGACATTTGACGATCCGAAGAAAGCAATCGAATATTTAGAGACAGCCAAGATGCCGATCGTGCTCAAGGCAGACGGATTGGCGCTCGGCAAGGGTGTGCTCATCTGCAATACCTTAGAGGAGGCCAAGGCAGGTGTCAAAGAGATCATGGAGGATAAGAAGTTCGGTGCTGCGGGCAACCATATGGTTGTCGAGGAGTTCATGACCGGACGCGAGGTATCTGTGCTCTCATTTGTCGATGGAAAGACGATCCAGATCATGTCATCCGCACAGGATCATAAGCGTGCAGGAGATGGTGATACCGGACTGAATACCGGCGGTATGGGCAACTTCAGCCCGAGTCCGTTCTATACCGATGAGGTAGATGCATTCTGTAAAAAGTATATCTATCAGGCAACGGTGGATGCGATGGCAGCTGAGGGCAGACCGTTTACCGGCGTGATCTTCTTTGGTCTGATGCTGACACCCGAAGGCCCGAAGGTGCTCGAGTACAATGCGAGATTCGGTGATCCGGAGGCACAGGTTGTTCTGCCAAGAATGAAAAATGATATTATCGATGTCATGGAGGCATGCGTTGATGGCCGGCTGGATCAGATCGATCTGCAGTTTGAGGACAATGCGTGCGTCTGTGTGGTATTGGCATCCGACGGTTATCCGGTGTCTTATAAAAAGGGCTTTCCGATCCATGGACTGGAGAAATTTGATGGCAAAGATGATTATTTCTGCTATCATGCGGGAACGGCATTCAATGATCAGGGTGAGATCGTGACGAATGGTGGCCGTGTGCTCGGTATCACGGCGACAGGACCTGATTTAAAGACTGCCCGCGCCAAGGCATATGAGGCAACCGAATGGGTGACCTTCGAGAATAAATATATGCGTCACGACATCGGCAAGGCGATCGACGAGGCATAATATATAGAGGCTGTGCAAGATAACCGCTGAGTAGGAATGCCCGGCGGTTATTGAATTTACAAAAGTAAGGGGAAAACATGAGCTACGCAGATACACTATTTATCAATATGTGTCGTGATATCTTAGATAACGGCACGAGTACGGAAGGGGAAAAGGTACGTCCGCATTGGGAGGACGGCAGCAGTGCATATACGATCAAAAAATTTGGAGTTGTGAACCGCTATGATCTATCCCGGGAGTTCCCTGCACTGACGCTGCGCCGTACAGCGATCAAGAGTGCGACCGACGAGATCCTATGGATCTGGCAGAAAAAATCGAACAATATTCACGATCTACACAGCCATATCTGGGATGAATGGGCAGATGCCGATGGATCAATCGGAAAAGCATACGGCTATCAGCTCGGCGTGAAGCATCAGTATAAGGAAGGCATGATGGATCAGGTAGACCGCGTGATCTATGATCTCAAGAACAATCCATTCAGCCGCCGCATCATGACCAATATCTATGTCCATCAGGATCTGCATGAGATGAATCTGTATCCGTGTGCATACAGCATGACCTTTAATGTCACACAGAAAAAAGGCGATGATAAGCTGACACTCAATGCAGTGCTCAACCAGCGTTCGCAGGATGTGCTGACAGCCAACAACTGGAATGTCTGTCAGTATGCAGTGCTCGTTCATATGCTGGCACAGGTGTGTGATATGCATGTCGGGGAACTCGTACATGTGATTGCGGATGCTCATATTTATGACAGACATGTGCCGCTCGTAGAAGAACTGATCACGCGGACACCGTTTCCGGCTCCGAAGTTCTGGCTCAATCCGGATGTGAAGGATTTCTATGAATTTACACGTGATGATGTCAAGTTGATTGACTACGAGACAGGGCCTCAGATCGAGCATATTCCGGTCGCAATATAGGAGGATGATACAATGAATTTAATTGCTGCAGTCGATAATAACTGGGCTATTGGCAAGAATAATCAGCTGCTGGTCAGTATTCCGGCAGATATGAAATTTTTCCGTACCACAACGACCGGAAAGGTTGTTGTCATGGGACGCAAGACGTTAGAGAGCTTTCCGAACGGACAGCCACTCAAAAACAGAACGAATATTGTGCTGACGCATGATAGAAACTACAGCGTCAAGGATGCGGTTGTTGTGTATTCCATGGACGAACTCAATGAGGAACTGAAAAAATACAATTCCGAGGATATCTATGTCATCGGCGGTGAGAGCATCTACCGTCAGCTGGTGGATGCATGCGACGTAGCACATATTACAAAAATTGATTTTGCGTATGACGCGGATGCGTATTTCCCGAATCTGGATGAGAAGGATGAATGGGAGATCACAGCAGACAGCGAGGAACAGACGTATTTTAACCTGATTTATCACTTTTTAAAGTATGAGAAAAGGAACTTATGATCAGAATTTATGATCAGAAATTGTAATAGGAAATAAAGAATAACGGATAAAAATCATGGAAAATTTTATTTATAGTATCAATGTGACGCTGCCGATCTTCCTCGTCATGGTACTTGGCTGGTTTTTGAAACAACGAGGTATGCTGGACGAACATTTTGTCAGCGTCGCAAACAAGTTTAATTTTCAGGTGACATTGCCGTTTCTGGTATTCCGTGATCTGGCTGCAGTCGATATACGCGCGGTGTTTGATGGCAGATATGTATTGTTCTGCGCACTGGCAACGACGGTGTGTTTCTTTGCCATCTGGGGAGGCGCAAAGCTTTTTTTAAAAGATCAGACGATGACCGGCGCTTTTGTACAGGCGAGTTTCCGCAGCAGCGCGGCCGTGATGGGACTGGCATTTATCGAAAATATCTACGGTTCATCTGCAATGGGGCCGCTCATGATCATCGGTGCGGTGCCACTCTACAATATATTTTCAGTGATTGTGCTGACCTTTGAGGCAAATGACGGTGGAGAGACATCCGGCGGACAAAAAGATTATTCCAAAATCAAGAAAGCCGGCATCAATATTTTGAAAAATCCAATTATTATAGCGATTGTGCTGGGACTGATTGTGGCTTATTTCAGAATTGACTTTCCAAACATCATCGATAATTCCATCAATTATGTAGCAAGGACTGCGACTCCGCTGGCGCTCATTGGCATGGGAGCCGGATTTGAAGGGCGTGCAGCAGTGAAAAAACTGGCTCCGACACTGGCCGCATCAGCGATCAAGCTGGTGATACAGCCGCTCGTTCTGATACCCGTCGCAGTATTACTGGGATTTCGTGGTGAACAATTGATCGGGCTGATTGTCATGCTCGCGGCACCGGCGACGCCCAGCTGCTATATCATGGCAAAAAATATGAATAATGACGGTGTGCTGACAGCGAGTATTGTCGTCATGACAACACTGCTCGCGGCGTTTACCTTGACAGGATGGATATTTGTGTTAAAATGCTTACAGCTTATCGGATAGGGAGAACATAAAATATGGATATTACCGGAAAGAAACTATTTGTAAAAGCAATGCGGGAAGAGGGCGTGGATACAATCTTCGGATATCCCGGAGGTATGGTCACGGATCTTTTTGACGAATTATATAAAGCGGATGACATACATCTCGTTCTGCCGCGTCATGAGCAGGCGCTGATTCATGAGGCAGAGGGCTATGCACGTGCGACCGGCAGAGTCGGTGTCTGCATCGTTACGAGTGGCCCTGGCGCGACAAATATTGTGACAGGTCTGGCGGATGCGCATTACGACAGCATACCACTCGTTGTCATCACGGGACAGGTGCCGCTCAAACTCATCGGAAATGATGCGTTTCAGGAAGTCGATATCGTTGGCATGACGCGCAGCATCACAAAGTATGGTGTGACCGTGCGTGACCGTGCCGAGCTTGGAAAGGTGCTCAAGATGGCATTTTATATCGCACAGACCGGAAAGCCCGGCCCTGTGCTCATTGATCTGCCGAAAGATATCCAGAATGAGCCGGGTGATGCGGAATATCCGGATAAGGTGATGATCCGCGGTTACAAGCCGAATACATCGGTTCATATCGGACAGCTCAAAAAAGCCTATAAACTGCTTCATACAGCCAAAAAGCCGTTGATTCTGGCCGGAGGCGGTGTGCATATTTCAGGCGCAGAGGATCTGCTGTGCCAGTTTGCGGAAAAGACACATGTACCTGTTGTGACGACTGTCATGGGCAAAGGTACCATGCCGCTCGGACATCCGTTGTATGTCGGTAATTGTGGTATGCATGGCAGATATGCGGCAAATAAGGCGGTCAGTGAATGTGATGTGCTGTTCTCGATCGGTACCAGGTTTAACGATCGTATTACCGGTGATCTGGAGGAGTTTGCACCGAATGCGAAGATCGTACATATCGATATTGCGACGGCATCTATCTCGCGAAATGTAGTCGTGGATGTACCTGTCGTATCGGATGCGCGTCTGGCACTCGAGACAATGATGGATTGGGCAAAATCACGCAGTACAAAGGCGTGGAGAGATACTATCGCAGCATGGGAGCAGGAGAATCCGCTCGGCATGCGCGAGGATAAGGGCATGAGTCCGCAGATGATTATGGAAGAGATCAACAAGGCATATGACAGTGGAGTGGTCGTTACCGATGTTGGACAGCATCAGATGTGGGCTTCACAGTTTCTGGCATTTGGACCGGAAAAACGTTTTATCACATCCGGTGGACTCGGAACTATGGGCTTTGGTTTCCCGGCAGCGATCGGTGCCAAGATTGGACGACCGGATGCGGATGTTGTATGCATCTCCGGAGACGGCGGTATGCAGATGAATATACAGGAACTCGCGACTGCAGTCGTAGAGGAAGTGCCGATTACGGTATGTATCCTGAACAATTATTATCTTGGCATGGTGCGCCAGATGCAGCAATTGTTCTATGGCAAGCGCTACAGTGCAACCTGCCTGCGCCGGCGGAAAAGCTGTCCTGCTGACTGCAAGGGACCGAATAAAAACTGTCCGCCGTATGAGCCGGATTTTGTGAAGCTGGCAGAAAGCTATGGAGCGCACGGTATCCGTGTCACGGAGGCCTCTGAGATCGCACCTGCGCTCGCACAGGCAAAGGCAAATACGGATGCACCTACCATCATTGAATTTCTGATCGCCACGGATGAACTCGTTCTGCCGATGGTAAAGAGCGGAAATCCGATGAGTGAGATGATTTTGAGATAAAGGAGGCGGTATTATGATCGATCGAAGCATGAAAAACAGATGGATTGCACTGTATGTAGAGAATACCGTCGGTGTATTGGCAAAAGTATCGGGACTTTTTTCCGGGAAATCCTACAATCTGCAGTCACTGACGGTAGGTACGACGGAGGATGAGACGGTTTCGCGTATGACCATCTGCGTAACGAGTGATGATGTGACGTTTGAGCAGATCAAAAAGCAGCTAAACTGTATGATCGAGGTCATCAAAGTCATAGACCTGACAAATGTGCCGATCCATATGAAGGAGATCCTGTTTGCAAAGGTGAAGGATATCACACCGGCAGAGAAGGAAGAAGTCTTTCAGTTTGCACAGGTATTTGAAGTAAAGGTGAAGGATATCGGAACAGACAGCGTACTGCTCGAATGTATGCTGACCGAGCGGCGCAACAATGAACTGATCGCTCTGTTGCGCTCAAAGTTCAAAAATATAGAAATCGTGCGTGGAGGAGCGGTGGCCATCGAGTCAATCAGCACTTCCTGCAGATAACAAAAAAGGACTCGTAATGAGTCCTTTTACTTTTATCGTGCCAGTATCTGCGTGATCTCTGCAACGTACATCGTATGGTAGTCTTTGCTTTTATACCAGTCACTATCAATGGATTCGTCGATAAACTGCTCTGGCAGTATTTTGGTGGCTGACATCTTACGGCAGACAAGGACGAGATTGCCCTCATCGATGTAGGGTGTGCCATCGGCGGCGTAGTCTACATGCATTCTGGCATTGGAGATCTTGTCCTCATCGCGTCCGGAGACAGCTCCGAAATATTTGAGCGCCAGTTTGTTTTCCTGATCTGATACATCAAAAAATGTCAGGGAAAAGGTATCCTTGGCGTCTATGAATTCCTTGGTGTAGCGGCTGTCGCGGACAAAGATGGTGACAACATTTTTGCCCCAGAGAACGCCGATGGTGCCCCAGCTGGCAGTCATGGTATTGACTTTATCTTTATCACCTGCGGTGACAGCCATCCATTCGGTGCCGATCTTTGTAAATGGATTGATATCAAGCATCTCTGTGGGATATGGTTGAAATGTATGCATAAAAAACTCCTTTCCGTTTCTGTTTTATCTGGATGTTTCATGAATATAGAATAGCATATTCAGGCGGTAGATGCAAAAGTTTGTATAAATATCTATAGAAATAAGAGAAACTTTGCGAAACGGCTTGCAAAATAAGTAAATATTGTGTAGAATAAAACGAGTAGCGGATTACGAATAGAAGAAGCTAGGTAGTAATTAAATAGTTTCGAATTAGAAATATTGTAAAGGATGGATAAGAGATGGCTAAGAGAATCTTGATCGCAGATGATGCAGCATTTATGCGGATGATGTTGAAGGATATTTTGACCAAGGGCGGCTACGAGATCGCAGGTGAAGCAGCAGACGGTAATGAAGCGCTCGCAAAATACAAAGAGTTGAAGCCTGATCTGGTAACGATGGATATTACAATGCCGAACTGTGATGGAATCCAGAGTCTGAAGCAGATCAAGGCAGCAGATGCCAGCGCCAATGTTGTAATGTGTTCAGCAATGGGACAGCAGGCAATGGTTATTGAGGCGATTCAGAGTGGAGCAAAGGACTTTATTGTAAAGCCGTTCCAGGCTGACCGTGTTCTGGAAGCAATCAAAAAGATCTTAGGTGAATAAGATCTTTTGATCACTGATACAGGAGCATACATAGAAGAGCGTGCCCGGTGAATCCGGACACGCTTTTTTGCGTGATAGAAAAATCCTATTACACAAATTACACAGGTGATATAGCGCTTAACTGAGCTCTGCAATCCGGCTTACGGCGACATAGATCTCTGAGATTTTATACCATGTCGGATAGTCGATCACTCCGGTAGCAGGCAGACCGAACACAGACTGGAATTTGCGCACTGCGTCGCGTGTGGAACTGCCAAAGATGCCGTCGGCAGTGACTGTGGGAATCGCCGGATAATTGCGGTGGATACGGTTTAATTGTTGTTGGATCTGGCGTACTTTTGAGCCACTGGAACCGACACTGAGATCGTAGCCGGGCCAGGAAGAAGGGATGCCTGAGATCTCATCTGCGGTATTGATATAGATACTGTTGCCATAGTAATTGCGCAGGATCTGGATGGCAGAGTAGCCCTGATCACCAAGATATTTGGAACCCCATTGTGACAACCAGTTCGGACATGATACATTACGCCCATCGCAGTACTGTGTCAGGATCGGCTGTGTGACATTCGGTCTGGACAGATAGTTTTCAAACATCTCATCTACAACACGGGAGATCGAATCGTAGATCGTGCGGCCGTAGGACCATTTCTGGTCATATGCGGTAGAAGATGTGATCGTGAAATTGTAGCCTTTGTTCCGATACCATTCTGTAAATACGCGGTTCAGGGTAAATGACATAATGGCCAGGATGTTTGCGCGTATGGTCGCGTCCGGCCAGGTAGCATAGATCTCACTGGATGCAACATTTTTGATATAGTCCTTATAACGGACATAATAATCATTGGCACGTGAATCGGTAGGTGGACCATCATGTACAACGACATACTCCGGAATGACAACGCGGCTGAGGACGATCTCGCCGCTTTCTTCGATCGGTTTGATCTCTGATTCTTCGATCTTGGGAGGATAGTCACCAAATAGCGTATTGACCGGAATGTCAATACTCTCGCGGAAACGGTTGCCGTAATCGAGAGGTGTCAGAGCCACATTCTGGATTGCTTTGATTGTAGAGAAAATCTCGATTCCGGAGATGTTCAGTGGATGATAGCCTTCTGCACGGATCTGGATTGTATAGAGCGAAAACGGCTGGTTTTCCTGTGCAGAGTCCAGACTGTATTCGACCGGAGGTGCATCCAGCGTAACCGTTTCGGTCTGACCAGACTCATCGGTCTGTAGAGATTCGAGCGTGGAATCGGGGTCTCCGCTGTAGCTGAGCGTGACCTGAGCGTCAGGAATCGGCGAATTTTGGACACGGGAGGTGACATTGACCTGCAGAGTGCCGGTATCTGTGGTGTCCTGCATTGCATATAACTGTTTCATACAAAAAATGCGTAACTGCACAAAAAGGCTGCAGTCACGAACACTCCTGTCAGTTGTTAATTTAGTATATTACGAGGGGGCAGATTGGTTCCAAAAAAGAAAATTTTTTGAAAATATGTGGTAATACAGATATCAATGTGATAAAATAGCACTATATGTAGTAAAAGGGGGAGAGGAATCGTTGTCTATTATGACTAAGATCAAAGATTTGGTTTTCCAGGAACCTCAAAATAAAAACGAATCACCGAAGATCGTCGTTGTACTGCGTATTTCTGCCCTCATTTTCATGCTCTATCTGGTGATGGCATGTGTGGGATTTATCGGATTCGGACGGCATTATCTTGCTGTGATCAGCGCAATGTTTTTTATATTGTACGCATATGTGTTCTGGCGTACCTATCAGGGTAAGATGCATCAGGCATATGTCATGT
>JBNMKT010000089.1:0-10548 GCA_050874485.1 bacterium | reverse complement strand
GCACTCGCCTTGATACTGTCAGACTTCATCGTCTGATACAGGAAGATCTGCATGTTCTGGTAAGAAATACCCGCCAGATTACGGATCAGTACATAATCTCCAAAGATGATACCGACCGCCAGCAGTGAGGAGGCAATGACCGATGACAGGATGTTGGGCACAATGATCCTGAAAAATGCATACAATCTCGTACATCCAAGCATCTGTGCAGCGTCAATCAATGTCGCTACGTGAATCGTGCGCATACCATTTCGGATCCCCTGATAGATATATGGCATGATAATGACACTGTAGGCACCGAATAACATTACAAGCCGATTGCTTAAAAATGTTTTGGACGATACATATAACGATAAGATACTGACTGACAGGATCACACCCTGTATCGTGTAGGGGATCATGCAGATAATCTGTATATACTTCTCTAACCCTGGAAAATACAACGTCGTCGCAAACATGGCGAGCAGCACGATCCCGACTGTGATCGCGATCGGCACAACGCACAACAGAATACTGCGTCCGATACTGTGTATGAATTCCTGATTGGCAAACAGTTCCCGATAAGCGCTGACAGAAAATCCCTCCGGCACGATATCCGTCCACTTCTGAAACAGCGAATAGATGATCGTCACCGCCAGCGGAATCAACAGATAGATCATAATGATGATACTGGGGAGGATTCCTTTGTATTGACTGTTTTTTCGTCTGTTTTTCTGTCTGTTTTCTGGCCACTCTCTCATTCGCTGCCACCCCGCTTTCTGCTCGTCGGCTCATAGATTCTGCTGATCCGGTTTGTGATCAGTATCATACCTACCATCAACAGCATCATGACAACAGACAATGCTCCACCGAGCCCTTTTTTGATCTGGATCTCTCCGACATAGCTGCCTGCGATCTGTACCGGCAGCAACGAGATATTGTTCATCATGAGTGCATAGACAGTCGCATAAGCAGCCAGTGCATTGGCAAACAATACACTAAACGTACCCATAATACTCGGCATCAGCACCGGCAGACCGACATGCCACCAGAACCCGATACCTGTTCCGCCGAGCAGTGCATTCGCCTCCTGCCACTCCTTGCGGATACCGTCAAATGCCGGAATCAGCAGCAACGTTGCGAGCGGAATCTGAAAATACACATAGATCAGGCTCATGCCATTTGAGGTGTAGAGATTATAATTGGCCAGTCCCTCCAGCCCCAGACGCTGCCCGACATGAATCATCCAGCCCGAATTGCCGAGCAGGATCATATAGGCAAATGCAAGCGGGACACCCGCAAAATTTGATACCATATTTAATACGGTCGTAAAGAAATAGCTCATCCGACCCTGACAGTCATGGACTGCTTTCGCCCCGATAAACGCGATCAGGATACCGATCACAGCGGATGTGACCGATATCTTGATACTGTTTATAATCGCTTTTTGATAAATCAGCTTGGTAAATACTGCTGTATAGTTGTTCAGTGTAAACCCGGTGCCCTGATCCGGATGAAAGCTGTCGATCACTACCATGACGAGAGGGAGGATCTCATAGAGCAGTGCGACCAGCAAAAACGGGATCAGTGCAGCCAGATAGATAGATGTTTTTTTTGTTCTCATTTTACTGTACCAGTAACGGGATGATCTCTTCCTGCCATCTGTTTACGACTGTCTCACATGCTGCGGTATACGCATCTGTGTCTTCCATCGGAATCGCATTGGCATAGGCATCCTGTGAGAAGGTCGCGTCCTGAATGTCCTGAGGGATCTCTACGTCCGTTCTGGTCGGGATCGCTCCGGATGCTGCCAGGTTTGCCTGTCCCTCATCACTAAAGAAATACTCGCGTGCCAGGGCTGCCGCATACGGATGAGGCGCATATTTATTGATGACGGATGCATAACCGCTCATGATCGATCCGTCAGAAGGGATGTCAGCCTCCAGCTGATACTGGGAGATCGCATTCTTGTACGGGATTGCCGTAAAGCTCCAGATCACACCTACACCGACTTCTCCGGTCTCAAAATTCTGCTGTAAAATGTCAAGGGTATTGATTCTGCCTGCCTTTGCCATCTCTGTCCAGAATTCAAATGCAGGATCAAGGTTGTTCAGATCTCCTCCAAATGCATATGCTGATGCAATCACTGCTGCCTGGGCATTTCCACCGTTGATATCGCCGATTGCTACGCTGTAATCACCAGCCTTGATATCTGCCCATGATTTGGGTGCAGCCGACACCTGATCGGTATTGGTCAGGAACGTGGTCGCTCCGGTATAAGCGATCATCCATTTACCGTCCTCTCCTTTTGCCCAGTCAGGTACACTATCCCAGTAAGAAGTCTTATATCCCTGTACAAGATCCTGCTCCACCGCCTGCGGTCCGAATGCCTGTCCGACATCTCCGATATCCTTGGTTCCATTCTCGCCCTCTGTCTGGAACATCTGCAGTTCCTCTGCAGAAGACATGTCCGCATCTGCATGTGTGATACCATACTGCTCATTGATCGCATTCCATGCATTGCCCCAGTTGGCCCAGGAGTCCGGCATACCTACAGATTCTATATCCCCATCCTGTTTTGCCAGGTCGGTAAGTTCATCCAGTGATAACGCATTCAGATCCGTGGCTGCATCTGCGGTATCCTGCGATGCCTCCTGACCTGCATCCTGATTGGTATCCTCACTCTGCTGTGCCTGCTCATCCTGTGAGGCGGTATCTGCCGGGTCAGCTGCTGTCTGTGTGTCTGTACTTCCGCATCCTGCGATGAGCAGTGATGCACCCAGTACAAGGGCTGTCATTCTCATTGTTCTCTTTTTCATTTTTCCCTCCAAGTGAATTGATAGCTTTATTTTACGAATCACATGTAAAATCAACTATCGCACTTGCCTAAAATCTATGTAAAATTACCGTAAAGACTTTTACCAGTTTCCTTTATATGAGGTCACCACATCCAGTGCGACATCCGGATAATTCGTAATGATCGCATGTACCCCATATCTGCACATCTGCTCCATCTGGGCACGTTCATTCACCGTCCAGACATTGATATCTAAGCCATTCTGCTGTGCCTGCTCCACATAACCGGGATACTGCAGATTCCACGCTGCCGGATGCAGCGCCTGTACACCGAGCCGCGCAGCATACTCAGGTGCTTCATAGATCCCATCCTCATGCAGCAGCCCGACACGCGCCTGCGGATCGATCTGTCTGACTTTCCGCGCTGAATAATGATTGAATGAAGAATAGATCACACGCTGTGACATGCCACAGTCCCTGACGAGCTGTATCGTCTGCTCCTCGATTCCCTCATAAAAGATGACACCTGTCTTTAGCTCTATATTGACAGTGAGATCTGTCGGTTGAATCAGCTCCAGCACTTCACGCAGCAGTGGGATCCGCTGCGTCCCGTATTCTGGAAACGTCTGGTTGCAATTAATCTGCTGCAGCTCCCGCCAGGTATAGTCCCTGACATAGCCGGACTGCCCACACACACGGTCGATCGTCTCATCATGAATCACGACCAGCTTGCCATCTTTTGTCATCTGTACATCCAGCTCGATCCCATCTGCATGCTGCTCAACTGCCTTTTCAAATGAAGGCAACGTATTCTCCGGTGCATATCCGCTCGCTCCGCGATGTGCCCATACATAGATTTTTCTATTTTCTGTCATCATACATCTTCCACCTTTTTGTAGATTAGCTATTTCGTCAAAATGCCAGTCTCACTATACTCCGGTATATGTAAAATGATCTATCCTGTTTTTGTAAAATCAATGTAAAAAGGCTGTCTGCTAAGAAAGCAGACAGCCCATGCCATTACACATATTTCATTCAATTAAAACTCGTTTCCGGGGAACTTGGGGATTCCATCGAATCCAACCTGCAGATCCTCATCTGTCGGAATATAATCGGTCATCAGTCCATCGTGGAACTTCTCGTAAGCCACCATATCGAAATATCCGGTTCCAGTCAGGCCAAAGAGAATGTTCTTCGCCTCTCCGGTCTCCTTGCACTTCAATGCCTCATCGATCGCTACACGGATCGCATGTGAGCTCTCCGGAGCAGGAAGGATACCCTCTGATCTCGCAAAGAACTCTGCAGCCTCAAATACAGAGGTCTGCTCAACGGCTCTCGCCTCCATCAGACCGTCATGATACAGCTGGGACAGTGTAGAACTCATGCCGTGGAAACGGAGTCCGCCTGCATGGTTCGGAGAAGGAATGAAACCGCTTCCTAAGGTGTACATCTTTGCCAGCGGGCAGATCATACCGGTATCGCAGAAATCATATGCAAATTTTCCGCGTGTAAAGCTCGGGCAGGATGCCGGCTCAACGGCGATAAAATGATAATCCTTTTCACCACGCAGCTTCTCGCCCATAAACGGTGCGATCAGTCCGCCGAGGTTTGATCCGCCTCCGGCACATCCGATGATGATATCCGGTGTCACATCATATTTATCGAGGGCAGCTTTCGCCTCGAGACCAATGACTGACTGATGCAGCAGCACCTGATTGAGCACGCTGCCTAATACATAGCGGTAGCCTTCATTGTGTGTCGCTACTTCGACTGCTTCTGAGATCGCGCATCCGAGTGATCCTGTCGTACCGGGATGTGCTGCGAGGATCTTGCGTCCGACCTCAGTGTCCATCGAAGGGGACGGTGTGACATTCGCACCATAGGTACGCATCACCTCTCTGCGGAACGACTTCTGCTCATAAGATACCTTTACCATGAATACCTTGCAGTCCAGACCAAGGTATGCACATGCCATAGATAACGCGGTACCCCACTGGCCAGCTCCGGTCTCTGTAGTCACGCCTTTCAGTCCCTGCTTCTTCGCATAATAGGCCTGTGCGATCGCGGAGTTGAGCTTGTGGCTGCCACTCGTGTTATTTCCCTCGAATTTGTAATAAATATGTGCCGGTGTGTCGAGCGCCTTCTCCAGACAATAGGCTCTCACTAACGGAGCCGGGCGATACATTTTGTAAAAATCACGAATCTCCTGCGGAATCTCGATAAAAGGTGTCGTATCATCCAATTCCTGTTCTACCAGCTCCTTACAAAAAATCGGTGCCAGTTCCTCTGCGGTGAGCGGCTGATGTGTTCCGGGATTCAATAACGGAGCGGGTTTATTTTTCATATCAGCACGAAGGTTATACCATGCCTTGGGAATCTCATCTTCGCTCAAATAAATTTTGTAAGGGATTTCGTTACTCATAGTCTGTTCCTCCTGAATTTGTTTTTCTTATTTTTCGATACGTTTCTCAACTTTTTCTTATTACCTCACTTGAAAACGTCGTTGTCTAATAGTAAAATGCAAATATATCATAAGTAAAACTTATTATCATGGAGAAAAATACTATGAATCTGAACCAATTAGAATATTTTGTCAGTGCAGCCGAGAACCTGAACTTTACAAAAGCTGCCAGAGAATGTTTTATCTCACAGACTGCGATCACCCAGCAGATGCAGTCACTCGAAAAGACGCTCGGCGTCAGCCTGTTTACGAGAGATAAGCACCATATCGAGCTGACTGCCGCCGGACAGGTATATCTAAAAGAAGCAAAAGTCATCTTACGGCGCAGCGACGAGGCGATGCGGCTCGCGCGCATGGCATCACAGGGTACAGACGGCGAGATGACAATCGGATTCATCAGCGGCTTCGGTCAGAGCGACTGTTATGAAATGCTACGCGGCTTTCACGATGTGTTTCCGAATATCAAGCTAAAATTCGTGCGAAATACGATGAGTGGCCTGATGGAGCTGATACAGAGAAATGAATGCGACCTCGTGTTTTCGGTACAGCCGCACCTGCGTGATGATGCGGATGTGAACCGGCTCTATCTCAGGAGCTATCCTCTGTTTGTCGCGATGTCAAACAACCATCCACTCGCGCAGAAACCGGAACTCGCCTGCAGAGAACTCGAACATGAATCCTTTATTATCATGCAGCCTGCTGCCAGATCCAGAGATGAGATGGAGGAAATGCTGTGGGTCTATGAGCGGGGTGGATTTCTGCCGCAGGTCATCGCTGTAGAGACGGAGCCGGAGACGATCATGCTCATGGCATCACTGGAGATGGGGATCAGTCTGCTCCCCGAATATATCGTGCGCCCGTATTCCAAAAATGAAGAACTCGCCATTATTCCGGTCATGAAAGATGATGGCACCGCGGAGACATTGAACTTTGAAATGGTCTGGTCCAAAGATAATGCAAATCCGTCGGTAGAAAAATGGTTGACATGGTGGAAGGAACAATAAACCCCCAAAAACACAAAGCCGCAGACACTTCACGTATCTGCGGCTCTGCTGCACATATAAGTATTATTTTCCAGACAATTATTTTGCGTCCGGGCAATCTACGATTACGCCTTCCTCATCCCAGAGGTCATGCCAGTCATTGGCACCCGGCCAGAGGAATACCTGTCCTTTTACAAGACGGTTGTTTTTCTCTAAGGTAGCGATCTTTGCCATCTCCTCATCGGTCAGCGGATCGCCGTCACAGGTGCTGTTGATGTTGCTCTCGTACTCCATCTCATGTACAGAGAACGGAATCGGGATCTGTCCACGCTGAACTGCCCACTTCAATGAGATGACTGCCGGATGACAGTTATGAGCCTTTGCGATCTCCTGCATCTCAGGTGTCTGCATATCTGCGATATCCTCAGGCATCATGTCACGCTCCGGTCTCTGCGGAGAGCCAAGCGGCATAAAGCCTACCGGCTGGATGTCATGCGCTACGAGGTAGTCAAACAGCTCCTGCTGCTGGAAGCACGGATGCAGCTCCAGCTCGCACATAGCGGGTTTGATACGGCATAACGGTAATACTGCCTCTAACTTCGGAATCGTCATGTTAGACATACCGATCTCTTTGACCAGACCCATATCTACGAGACGCTCCATCTGTCTCCAGGTTGCCATAAAGCCCTCTACAGAGAACGGCTTTGCGTTCGGATTTCTGGAATCTACGTCACATCCCGGTGCATGATAGTTCGGGAACGGCCAGTGAACAAAATACATGTCCACGTAGTCTAACTGTAAGTCTTTTAAGCTCTTTGCGAGTGCGATGAGCACATCGCCCTGTCCATGCATGTCATTCCATACCTTGGTCATGATGTAGAGATCCTCTCTCTTGCACAGACCATCTGCGAATGCACGCTTGAATACCTCACCGATCTGGTCCTCGTTGCCATAGCAGGCAGCACAGTCGAACATACGGTAGCCTGCTTTGATGGCACCATAGACTGCATTGCTCACCTGATCGGGAGTGAAGCGATCAGATCCGAAAGTACCCATACCCATGCAGGGCACTTCTTTTCCATTCGCCAGTTTGATCTTCGGCACATCTGCCGGATTCACTGCTGTCATAGTAAAATCCTCCTTTTTACTTTTATCTTAGCTTTTTGATTTCTATTTTATCGAAAAGAGATTCCATATCTTCTGTCACAAAGTATCCGGTCTCTTCCCGCATAGCACTTGCTGCTGAGGTCGCTGACGCGAAACGCAGCGCCTCCTCCGGGGACATCCCCCGCTCAAAGCTGATCGCAAAGCCTGCTGTCATGCAGTCTCCACAGCCAACCGTATTGACGGCATCGATCTTTGGCACGATCGCCTGATAGACACCCTCCTCCACAAACATGAGTGAACCGTCTGCGCCAAGCGAGATGACGACGCGCTCGATACCGCTTTTCTGCAGTTCGATACCTGCCTCAATCAGTTCCTCACGGTCTATGATCTGCTTTCCGGTCAATAACCGGATCTCGTCGATATTGGGCTTGATCATATTCGGTTTTGCCTTTACGACTTCCTCTAAGAGCGCGCCACTCGTATCTACGATAATTTTTTTGCCTGCTCTCTTTGCCATCTCCACAAGCTTCGGATACATATCTGTTCCGATGCCTTTTGGAACGCTGCCGGACATCGCTACGACATCACATTTTGTGAGCAGCTGGTCAAATTTGAGATAAAATGCTCTCTGCTCCTCTTCGCTCACGACCACACCCGGCTCCAAGAACTCCGTCTGTGTCTTATTCACAGAGTCGTAAATATTGATGCAGGAGCGGCTCTCGCCCTTTACCTGTATAAAATCGGTTGCCACGCCCTGTTTTTCGACTGCTTCTATGATATAGGCGCCTGCATGACCACCGGCAAATCCAGTCGCGAGGACATCTGCGCCTGCGATCGTCGCTGTCTTGGACACATTCAGTCCCTTGCCGCCTGCCACATAGGCACATTCCTTCACACGGTTGACTTCACCGACCTGATAATTTTCTACTACATACCGCTTATCGATCGCGGCATTGAGTGTCACTGTCAGTATCATTTTCTATGCCTCACTGTCGATTAAGATCTTGCCCTTTACAGTTCCGGGAACAAGGAATTTTTCAAACGCTGTATCGATCTTGCTCAGTCCGATCTTCTCAAAAATGAAGGAATCGTCGAATTTGAGTTCTCCAGTGCCAAAATAGTGTGCAACCAGATCCCACTCATGTCCGGGGAACGGAGCGGAATAACTCATCCATGAGCCAGTCAATTTGAACTCTTTGCGGTTCATCTGCTCCCACTCGCTGACACTGAATGATAATTCCTTGGTCGGTGTGCCGATAAAGCATACTTCTGCTTTGTTGGCTGCGAGCTTGAATGCCATCTTCATCGTGATCACATTTCCTGCAGTCTCAAATACATAATCGAATCCCTTGCCATCTGTCATCGCCATTGCTTCATCCATGAAGTTCTCTTTTAATGTATTGATGCCTGCGGTTGCGCCCAGACGCATACCGAGTTCTAATCGCTCATCTACGATATCGAATACAACGACCTTCTTTGCACCAAAGATCTTGGCCCACTGCATCGTCATCATGCCGACTGTACCACCACCAAGGATCGCTACGGTCCTGCCGCCCTTGTAATCCGTGCGCTCCAATCCATGCAATGCAACGGTTGCGGGCTCGAAAAATGCACCCTTCTCAAAGCTGACAGAATCGTCGAATTTCACTGCATTGGATTCCGGTACACATACATACTCGGCATAGCTGCCAAACGAATGGGAACCGATGAAATCATAGTGCTTGCACAGGGAATAATTACCCTTCTGGCAATCCTCACATTTCATACAGGGAACGAGCGGAATACCTGCCACACGATCACCCGGCTTTACGCTGGTGACACCTTCTCCGATCTCTTCTACCGTACCGGAGAACTCATGTCCGAGAACGATCGGTGTAAAATGGGTCGTTCCCTCATTCACACGCGGGATATCAGATCCACAGATACCGGTATATTTTACCTTGATGAGTACCTGTCCGGCTGCCGGTGTGGGCTTTTCAATATCCTCATAACGAATGTCCTTTACGCCATGTACGACGCCTGCTTTCATTTTCATTGTATGTAGCCTTCTTTCATTATAATTTAGTATTTTTTATTAAATATCGGTGTCATCGCCTCTGACAGATCCAGATACATCTGCATGTACTTCTTGTACTGCTCATGTGCCTCCATATCCGGCTCCTGTACACGCGTGATCACGATCGTCTCATTGATTGCCTCCTCGAAGCCCTCATAGACTCCGACTCCGACTCCTGCGAGGATCGCTGCGCCGAGTGTCGATGCGGTATCCGAAGTCGGCACCTTGATCGTCTTTCCGGTCACATCTGCCTTGATCTGTGTCCACAGACGGCTGTTGCTCGCACCACCCATCGCATTGAGTTCACCGACCTGTGCGCCGACTTCCGCAGCCACACGCAGATTGTGTTCGAGTGAATATGCCACGCTCTCTAAGGTCGCACGCACCAGATGACCCTTGGTCTTGTCATAGCCGAGTCCGTAGTAGACACCCTTGGCATCCGGATTCCAGATCGGAGACCGCTCACCTGCCATGTACGGCAGGAAGATCACGCCATCACTGCCCGGTGCAATATTCTCAGCGAGTGCCGTCAGATCGTCAAACGATTCATCCGCTGCCAGTTCCTGTCTGAACCAGCGCAGTGTACCGCCGCCTCCGACCGTGCCGCCCTGCAGCAGCCACATACCAGGTACGACATGCGGGCTTAAAATCAGCTTGGGATGTGCCAGTGCATGATCCACACAGATACTCATGCCGCCAGCCTGACCGCCCTGCTCCTGCGTCTGTCCGGGCAGATAGACACCTGCTCCGAGTGTACCGCATGCAGCGTCCAGTCCACCGGCTACGACCGGTGTGCCCTCGGCGAGCCCCGTCAGTGCAGCAGCCTCAGCCGTCACTTTTCCGACAATATCATGGCACTCATACAGCTCGGGAATCAGATCTGCGGATAATCCCATATCCTTTGCCAGATCTGCATCGATCGTACAGTCATCCATCTTGAAGAAATGGACACCGTAGCCCTGCGAGAGATCCATGCTCATCACTCCGGTCAGCTTGAGTGCGATATAGCTGTTACTCTGCATGAATTTGTATGTCTTTTTATAGATATCCGGCGCCTGCTCTTTAAACCAGAGCATCTTCGGTGTCGTATAGCTCGGCAGGAAATCGTTGCCTGCTACCGAGAAGATCCGGTCAAAGCCGACCTCATCTTTTACCCGGTCACAGAT
>JBNMKT010000088.1:0-10685 GCA_050874485.1 bacterium | reverse complement strand
TGCCTTCAATGACCGCACGACCGACATCCACTCCCTGCTCTTCTACACCCGTGATACCAAGGAGCCGCATTCAGAATTCATGGAGAACGGGCTCGGCTGTGGCAGCAAACGCACGGCAACCGAACAGAAAAATCTGTTTTCCCACATTGTAAAACACGCCCTCGGCGATGATGACGAAAACAGTAACGACGTATTACTCGATCTGCAGCAGAAAATGAGTGATTACATGGAAGAACAGGACGTACTGTTTGACGAAGAAACCGGCGTGATCCTCGAAGGTGATGAACTTGAAAAACTCATGAGTGATACCAGTATCTCTGATGATGCGGCCTCCTCCATCAAGGAAGCCTACACGGAAAACTTCAGCAAACAGATGCCTGAGGTGGCACACCTGATCGACCAGAAGACACTCGAAGCCAACGCGCGTGTCCGCGAAGAAGAAGCACTCCGCGCCGAAGTCGAAGAACTCAAACAGCAAGTGGCTATGCACCACGTCTCCGACGACGCAGATGATACCGATGACACAATCAAGACATATGATGTCATTTTGCGTGTCAAACCTGAAAAAGTACCGCAGATCAAATCCCAGATGATCGATGGTCAGAAATGCCTCGTGATTCCTATGGACGAAAACGAGCATGCCGCCGTCAACGGTGTAAATACGACTGTTTAAAAAAAGTGCGTCAAAACTGACGCACTTTTTTAACGATTTTGTATGGAATAGGTCGGAACGATATCCTGAATATAGGAACGGATGTCGTCCGGTTCATTTTCCACATAGTCTTTCAGCTGCTGCAGCTGTGCCAAAAACTTTTCTTCATCCAGTTCAATCGGTTTTCCGATATGTATGAGCTGGTTTTCTGTATTCTGCAGTCCTTCCTCCTCCATCAGCATCTCCTCATAGAGCTTTTCACCTGGACGAAGTCCTGTAAATTCAATCATGATATCTTCGTTTGGCTTGTGTCCGGACAACAGGATCAGGTTTTTCGCCAGATCCAGGATCTTGACCGGCTCGCCCATATCGAGCACAAAGATCTCGCCGCCCTTGGCATACGCACCTGCCTGCAGCACGAGCGATACCGCCTCCGGAATCGTCATAAAATAGCGGATAATATCCGGATGTGTCACAGTCACCGGCCCGCCCTCTTCAATCTGCTTTTTGAACAGGGGGATCACGCTTCCGTTACTCCCCAGCACATTTCCAAACCGCACCGCGACAAACTCTGTCTCGGAACGGTTGTTGTACGTCTGTATAATCATCTCACAGACTCGTTTGCTCGCACCCATAATATTCGTCGGATTGACCGCCTTGTCTGTCGAGATCATCACAAAACGCTTCACATGATACTTATCGGCTGCCTGAACGACCTTCCATGTGCCGAGCACATTGTTTTTCACTGCCTCATTCGGACTATCCTCCATGAGCGGTACATGCTTGTGAGCTGCCGCGTGGTAGACGATATCCGGATGGTACATCGCAAAAATATCGTCCATACGCTTTGTATTGCGCACAGATGCGATGAGTACAACCAGATTCAGTTCTGGATGCTTCATCTTCAGTTCCTGCTGGATGTTGTAGGCGTTATTCTCATAAATATCGATGATGATGAGCTGCCTCGGCTGGTGCTGCGCCACCTGACGGCACAACTCACTGCCGATCGAACCACCCCCTCCGGTGACCATAACGACCTTATCCGATACATAACCCATGATCGAGTCCAGATCCACCTGCACCGGTTCACGTCCCAGCAGATCGTTGACATCTACTTCCTTCAGCTTGCTGATGTCGACTTCTCCGTTGACGAGCTGATAGATGCCCGGCAGACGCTTCAGCTCGCATCCGGTCTCCTTGCATATATCGACGATCTCCTTGATCTGCTTTGCCGAAGCAGACGGCAGTGCGATCATGATCTCATCTACCTCCAGTGAAGCTGCATATTCCTCAATATCAGCCCGTGTTCCAATCACACGGATACCATGAATAAATGTGCCCTGTTTGCCCGGATCATCATCGATCACGCCAACGACATTTTTATTGACCTGTCGGCTATTGAGGATCTCCTTGATCAATGCACTACCTGCAGACCCGGCGCCGATGATCAGGACATTTTTGCGCTCTGTCTTATCCCCTGAAGTTCTGGCGAACAACGCCCGCAGACCCCGATAGGAGAACCGCCCACACAATGTGAAGCCGAGCAGAAATACACCGTACAACATGTAAAAGCTGCGTGGCAGTGGATATGCTTTCTCCCTGTGATTGAGCAGGATAATCACCGTATTGAGCACAGCATCGACAACGCATGCAGACACCATATACATCATCTCCGTGAGCCCGGCATATGTCCACAGACTGCTATAGAGCCGGAACATGCCAAAGATCACAACCGTTGCAAACATGCTGATCCATATCGTCTCCCACAATACCGTCAGATACTGTGCCGGCACATCATTCGGGTGAAAATCAAATCGCAGCAGCAACGCGAGATAGCTTGCCAATGCCACAGACGCTATATCATAACAGATCAGATAGATACGTCTTATCAAGATTTTTGCATTCATTTGTAGCTCCAATTATTTGTTATCTATTTCCACAATGCTCTGATGACACCGACAATACGCTCCAGATCTGCATCGCTCATCTTCGTATCACTCGGCAGACATACGCCATGTGAGAACAGTGTTCCGGAAACAGAATCATCCGCTCCCATCTGTTCGTCCGTCACATGGAACGCCTCCCGGCCCACTGCATGTCCGGCCGCATCTACTCCGATAAAATCACAGTCTGCAAATACCGGCTGCAGATGCATCGGTTTCCACACCGGGCGGCTCTCCACATCATCCGCCTCCAGCGCCAATATAATATCCATCGGCTTGACCGGGCACTCCGGTGCCAGCTGTATCGCCGTCAGCCAGCAGTTGCTCGTATGCACATCTGCTACCGGCATCAGGGAAATACCGGGCAATCCGCCCAGTTCCTTTTTATAATATTCATATATATACTGTTTTTTTGCAATCCGCTGATCTAATACCTTGAGCTGTCCCCTGCCGATTCCTGCCACGATATTACTCATGCGGAAATTGTATCCGATCTCCGTGTGCTGATACCAGCGTGCAGCATCGCGCGATTGTGTAGACCAGAAACGTACCTTTGCGATGCGCTCCTTTGCCAGTTCCTCATCCTCCAGATTACAGAATAGCATACCTCCACCAGAGGTGGTGATGATCTTATTTCCATTAAAGGAAAAAATTCCGTAAGCACCAAATGTACCGATGTATTTCGGTTTGCCACCTGTACATGCCCCGGTATAAGTCGTGCCGAGTCCCTCTGCCGCATCCTCAACCAGCGGTACACCGTATTCATGGCAGATGGCAACGATCTCATCCATATTGGCAGCCAGTCCATACAGATGCACGACGATCACAGCCTTC
The DNA here is from genome assembly GCA_050874485.1 of bacterium. Lineage (GTDB taxonomy): Bacteria > Bacillota > Clostridia > Lachnospirales > Lachnospiraceae > W0P33-017. The sequence continues at coordinate 7,256 of JBNMKT010000088.1, read as the reverse complement.
GGCAGCCGTCCCATCGCCTTGTATTTTTCCAGTCCGGCACGCAGTGCCACCGGGCTCATATTCCAGGTCTCATAATCACTGTCTATAAATACCGGTTCCGCACCTACATACGTCACCGGATTGGCAGATGCAGAGAATGTGAGTGACTGGGTAAATACAACATCCCCCGCTCCGATACCAAGCGCCATCAGTGCCATGTGGATCGCTGAAGTACCTGAACTGAGCGCCGCGCCCTGTCTGGCGCCGATCTTCTCACCGAGCTCTACCTCAAATCCTGTTACATTTTCTCCAAGCGGTGCAATAAAGTTCTTCTCGAACGCTTCCTCTATGTACTGCTTCTCATAGCCTTCCTCTGACATGTGGGGAGAGGCAAGAAAAATATGCTCTTTCATCTTGTTTCTATTCCTCCTTTGTTCCCATAAATTCTTCCATTGTGGCATTTCCATCCTGATGTATGCCAGAACGATGCAACACTTTTCCGACCGTCATGAGTACAATCTTCAGATCCATCAGAAAGGATTCCTTCTCGACATATTCCACGTCATATGCAAATTTCTGCTCCCAGGAGATCGCATTTCTGCCATTGACCTGTGCCCATCCGGTCAGTCCCGGCCGCACGTCATGGCGATGCTTCTGACGCTCATTGTAACGCGGCAGGTACTTCACCAGTAACGGTCTCGGTCCGACAATACTCATGTCGCCCTTTAATATATTCCATAATTCAGGCAATTCATCCAGACTCGTTGCACGCAGTTTTTTGCCAAAATCTGTCAGCCGGTACTCATCCGGCAGCAGATTTCCCTCCGCATCCCTCGCATCTGTCATGCTGCGGAATTTGTACATATGAAAGATTCTTTCATTTTTTCCAGGTCGCTGCTGGGAAAAAATCACCGGACTGCCCAGCCGCTTTCTGACCAGTACTGCCAGAATCAGGTAAACCGGTGACAGTACAATCAGCGCTATTCCCGACAAAAGCAGGTCTATCATTCTTTTTATCACGCGATCATAGATCATGTGCTAGTACCTCCCTGCAAAACGCGACTTACTTCGTGTCTGCATGTTCTCATCAAATAAGGTCAGCATCTGTCTGACCAGCTGCCGCTCACGATCACTACAGGCCTCCAGACTGACTGTTTTATGTCTGCTCTCTGCAATCAGGTAATCGGTCGACACATGGAAGATCCTTGACAAAGCGATACAGCTGTCTATGGAAGGATACGTCTGCGCGCACTCCCATGACTGTACGCTTGAGCGGCTGACATGAACCCGTTCTGCCAGCTGTGCCTGTGTCATCCCACAATCCTCACGCAGCCTGCGGATGCGCTTTGCAGCCGTCTGTTTCGCCATGTATCTCCCTCCTGTTACCGGTTGTATGCAACCGGTTTTCTCTATCTGTAATCTGTAATCTGTAATCTGTAACAAAATGCTATCTGTGATATATCTTGTTCTCTGACTCGTATTTTGCCTCGCAGGTCAGATGCATGCCGAGACGCTTAAAGATCTTCTCGTCCACAGATGATAACAGAACGGAAGAATGCGCATTCAGTCCGCGCAGCTTTTTCAGCTGTGCAAGCGCCAGTTCTGCATTTTTATCCGATGCTGCGGATGTAGACAGCGCAATCAGTATCTCATCCGTATGCAGGCGCGGATTGCGGCTGCCCAGATAATCCGTCTTTAATCTCTGAATCGGCTCGATCGCCTTCGGTGATACGAGATGCAGCTCGTGGTCGATACCACCAAGCACTTTTAATGTATTCAGCAGTACCGCAGCAGATGCTCCGAGCAGATCTGTAGTCTTACCTGTAACGATCGTACCATCTTCCAGTTCGATCGCAGCTGCCGGATGCCCGGTCTCCTTTTCGCGCTGCAGTGCAGCCTTTGCCACTGCACAGTCATCCACCGTCAGCCCGGCCTGCTTCATCAGAAGCTCCAGCTTGTACAGCGTCTCTTTTTTTCCGGTTCCGCGTTTGCAGTCACACAGCCCCTGATAGTATCTGCGGATAATCTCGCGATACGATGCCTCCTTGCAGACCTCGTCATCCGTGATACAGTTGCCGATCATATTCACACCCATATCGGTCGGTGACTTATAAGGGCTCTCTCCCTGAATCTGTTCAAACATCGCGTGCAGCACAGGGAAGATCTCCACATCTCTGTTGTAGTTGACTGTCGTCTCGCCATATGCCTCCAGATGGAACGGATCAATCATATTTACATCGTTTAGATCTGCCGTCGCAGCCTCGTATGCAATATTGATCGGATGCTTGAGTGGTACATTCCAGATCGGGAATGTCTCGAACTTCGCATATCCTGCCTTGATTCCACGCTTATACTCATGATACAGCTGTGACAGGCAGGTTGCCATCTTTCCGCTTCCCGGTCCGGGCGCAGTGACCACGACGAGTGGCCGCGTAGTCTCTATATAATCATTTTTTCCATATCCTTCATCGCTGACGATTCTTTGGATGTCACTCGGATATCCGGGAATCTTATAATGGTGATAGGTGCGGATGCCCAGATCGTGCAAGCGCTCACCAAACTGGTCTGCGGCAGGCTGCCCCGCATATTTTGTAATGCAGACGCTGCCGACATACATGCCGACACCACGGAACGCATCGATCAGTCTGAGTACATCCATGTCATAGGTGATACCGAAATCCCCGCGGATCTTATTGCCCTCGATATCCTCCGCGCTGATAACGACAACGATCTCTGCCTGCTCCTTTAATTCCAACAGCATGTGCAGTTTGGAATCCGGCTGGAATCCGGGCAGCACACGGGATGCATGATAGTCATCAAACAGCTTTCCTCCAAACTCCAGATACAGCTTATTGTCAAACTGCCTGATCCGCTCCAGAATGTGTTCGGACTGCATTTTCAAATATTTGTCGTTATCAAATCCTATTTTCATCTTTTTACACCTTTTCCCCTTTTTGTATATTGTGTGTTCTGTCTGTTTATCTCCACGGCCGTAAAGTGGCCGGTCATTACCACTCTCTATTATACCAGAGCAATCCGAGAAAGCAATAACTTAAAAATTACATATTTTTGTTCTGACAGGAAATACTTTATTGGTAACAATTATTTTTATTCCAGCTGTTAGGAGGTATTCCATGTCAACGGAACAGACAATCAAACTATTGCAGGAGGTCAACTCCGGCACACAGATGGCAGTCGATGCCATTGATGAGATCTTAGAGAAAGTAAACGATAAAAAACTGGCGGATATTCTCTCAAAATCCAAGATAGCGCACGAGCATCTGGGCGATGAGACACACGCACTGCTGCAAACCTATAACGATCCACCCAAAGATCCCGGCATGATCGCCAAAAGCATGTCCTGGTTAAAGACAAACACCAAAATGCTGATGGATGAAAGCGACCGGACAGTCGCAGACCTGATTACGGATGGCTGTAATATGGGGATCAAAACAATCTACCGCCATATGAACGAATACCGCGAAGCCGGTGAGAACGTTCAGAAGCTGGCAAAGGAACTGATTCGTCTGGAGGAGGATCTGCGCAAAGATCTCGGTGCTTATTTATAAAAAACCTGCTCTCCAGCGCGAATTGCAGTTATAGCGCGCGAATAGCAGCCAAAGGCGGTTGTCTTTCCCGGATATGCGTTTTATAATCTGATTAGAGACGCTATTTTCATGGAGGAACCTGCATATGCTGATAAGACTTCTGGCAGACATACACAATCTGACAACGATGCTGTTTGGCATCTATATCTCCGCATTTTTTCTCGGAGTCAGACAGAATGCTAAAAATACCGGTATCCTGCTGCTGTTTTCTGTGTGTGACGGAGCCTGTTATCTGATCAGCCTGCTGGCATTCGGCGAGACTTTGTCCAATCAGCTCTATCCGTTTCTCGTCCACCTGCCTTTGGCGCTATTTTTAATTCTGTATTACCACTATCCGGTTATTTCCGCATTTGTATCAGTATTCTCTGCCTACCTGTGCTGTCAGATCAGCAACTGGGTCGGACTGTTCCTGTTAGATCTGACAGGTCGTCAGTGGTGCTATTACACGGCACGTATTATGACCACGGTTGTCACCTTTCTCGTGCTGTGCAAATATGTATGCCGCACCACGGCTACGGTATTTGCCAAAGACAAACGGGAGCTGTGCATCATCGGTTTTCTGCCGTTCATCTACTATATTTTTGACTATGCTGTCACAAAATTTTCCCTGCTGCTGTATTCTGGAAATAAAGCCATCGTAGAATTCATGGGTTTTGCATTCTGTATCGCTTATCTGATCTTTCTGCTCGTCTATTTTCAGGAGTACGAGCAAAAACAGGAGATCCGGCAATACAGCAATCTCATGGAAATACAGTTGTCCTCTGTACAAAAGGGTATTGAACAAATGAATGCCAGCAAGCAGACCATGTCCATTCTCAGGCATGACATGCGCCACCATCTGAGCGTTTTGCGTTCGTTTCTTCAAAATGATCATGTAGACAAGGCACTGCTCTACATACAGGGCATTGATGAAGCATATGATGAAACGGTGCTGACTGTTTACTCGAAAAATGAAATGATCAATTCCATCCTGTCTATCTATGAAGACCGCTTCCGCAATGACGGTATCTCTCTGTGCTGCGACATTGCAGTTGCCGAGACACTGCCTTGCCCGGAGATCGCTTTCTGTGCGATCTTATCCAATGCGCTGGAAAATGCCATGCATGCACTGAGTGAGGTAGACGCACCACGCAAATGGGCTTCGCTCTCCATCTCCAATAAGGGCAGTCATCTGCTGCTTCGTCTGGAAAATCCGGTAGCAAAAATTCCTGCCTTTGTGGACGGCATACCTGTTTCCACAAAAGAAGGTCATGGCATCGGAGCAAAAAGTATTGTATACTATGTGGAGCAGTTAAATGGCCAATGTCATTTTTCTGCTGCAAATGGTACGTTTGTCGTGCGCGTCATCATATAATATCGTGCGCATGATCCCGGGATAAACAATACGATTTTGGAGGTTTTACATGAAGATAGCAATCTGCGATGATGAACGCTCTAGCCTGAACCAGACCCGTGCGATGCTGGATAAATGGGCGAGACTGCGACATACACCGTTGACCATTGACCGCTTTACAAATGGGGATGATCTTCTGCTCGCCCAGCAGGAGAGCTGTCCGGATCTGATTCTTCTGGATGTGGTCATGCCGCTGCTCAACGGCATCGAGACAGCCCGTGAACTGAGAAGCAGCAACGCGACTGTCCCGATCATCTTTTTGACCTCTTCCAAAGAATTTGCCGTAGATTCCTATGAAGTGAAAGCACTCAATTATCTGATCAAACCGATCACCGAAGACCGGCTGTTTGCTGTGCTGGATGATTTTATAAAAACGACACAAAAACCCGATGAGATCTTTATGGCTCAGACCTCACTGGGTTTTTGCAAGATACATATTCCAAATGTAGAATATCTGGAGGCACAGAATAAACAGGTACTCGTCAGCCTGTCCAATGGTACAGACCTTCAGATTCGTGAACTTTTTTCCAAATGCGATGAGGTCTTTACCGAGGATAAAGGCTTCTTCCGGTGCCACCGCAGCTATATTGTCAACATGCGCTGTATCGAGCAATTCACAAAAGACACGATCACAACTGATAATCAGGTACAGCTGCCGATCTCCCGTAACAGCTATGTTGCCTTCAAGGAGGCTTACTTCAACTATATGTTCGATGCAGATACACTCTGATTCGAGTTCTGCTTCTAATTTCACTTCTAATTCCACTTCTGTGCCTTTGCAATCGATACATCCACCGGGGCATACGGTATGAGCATCGCCTGCAGGGCATGATAGATGTCTGATTTTCCCGGCCACACAGTCCGCTTGATCTGATTGTGTTCATCAAGCTGGTGAAACCACGATCCACAGGTGTGATCCAGCACGACTTCATCGAGATATCTCATAAATTCACTGTAATCATCCGCATATTTACTATTTCCGGTCACACGGTACAGCACGGCTGAGGAATTGATCGCTTCTGCCAGCGTCCAATGCATCCTGTCATGCACGACCGGAGTTCCATTCCAATCCGTCGTATATACGATTCCACGTGCGCCATCCACATTCCATGCATCAGACACTGCCCGCTCATACAGACGTTCTGCCATCTCAATATACGGCTGCGCATCAAGTCCATCCACGCCATACGTCGATGTTGCCCACTGCGTGATCAGCCGCGCCCATTCGATGCCGTGTCCCGGAGTCGCACCATATGGTTTGAATGGATCGTCAGGTGTCTCCTTATTTTTCTCCAGATCCGGCTGCCAGTCCGATGAAAAATGCTCTGGTATCCGGTCATGGTTATCCTTCGCCCATCCGATCACACGGTCTATGATTCTGCCCGCACGTATCCGGTATGTCTCATCACCGGTCGCATCCGCCACTGCTAAAAACGCCTCTACCGTATGCATATTGGCATTGAGTCCGCGGTAGTCATCCAACACAGTAAACGCTGTATTCCACGTATCACATGACAGTCCTTCTGCTTCATTCCAGAACCGCGCATCATATAATGCCAACGCATCATCCAGCAGTTCCCGCGCACCGTCACGCCCTGCGAGCAGCGCACTCGTAGCCGCCAGTATGACAAACGCATGTGCATAACACTGCTTGCCGGGAACGATCGCGCCATCAGCGGTCAATCCCGCATACCAGCCGCCATTCTTATCATCCTTTAATTCTCCCCGCATCCCTTTGAGCGCAGCATCTGCCAGTTCGCCACTGCCTGCATGTCCACGCATGGTTCCGATACTGTATACATGTGCCATGCGGCTCGTGATCCATGTTTCACGATCGCGCTCCTGCCACGGCGTACCGTCATCCCCCAGATAATAGGATGATCCGCCCGGCGACGGAAATCGGTGTCCGAATGTCAGCAGTGCCTGTGCATTTTCCGCTAAAAAGCGCCGGTTTTCGTCTGTGTCAAGTTCGTATTTTGGATTTTTCTTTATATTTGTGTTCATACCCGTCCTTCTCCTTTCCTGTGCACGACCTACTCAAACGTAACCCGCGCGGCCTCCTCGATCCGCAGATTCGTCTGATAAAATGCCTGCAATGCCCGGATCGCATATGCGGTATCCTTTGCGCCTGCTGTCTCGTAGCTCGAATGCATCGCCAGCTGTGCCAGTCCGATATCTACCGCATGCAGACTCACCTGCGTATTGGACAGGTTGCCAAGTGTCGATCCTCCCGCGCTGTCACTGCGGTTTGCGAACGCCTGCACCGGCACATCTGC
>JBNMKT010000087.1:0-10755 GCA_050874485.1 bacterium | reverse complement strand
TCAACTGCATTATCTACCGTACTGCCGAATGCGGTCGTATGTGCGACGATCACTCCGATTGCGGTATCCATGCTGACTTATATCGGCGAGGGAGATATCAAAAACAGTAAAGTAGGATCGAAACTGCTCTTAACGATCGCCTATGCAGCCGGTATCGGTGGTCTGGCTTCCCCTCTGGGTGGTGCGATGAACCTGGTTACTGTAGATTATTTACAGCAGCTGACTGGAGAGGAATATATGTACACCTCATGGGTAGTCCGTTTCCTGCCGATCATGATCGTGCTGGTAGTCAGCAACATTTTATTTATGCTGCGTGATGTGAAGAAGGGAGACAATATCGGTGATGTAGAAGGCTTCTTCAATAACGAGTACAGTCAGCTGCCCCCGATGTCACTGGAAGAGAAGGCATCCTTAGGATTATTTGTTGTAGCAACTGTATTATCATTCACCCGTCAGCTGTACCAGAGTGCATTGCCGGGACTCAAACCTGCATACGCATTTATCGTATGTGCGATTTTATCATTCCTCATTACAGACAAAGACGGAAAGCGTCTGATGATCTGGAAATCCGTACAGACCGGTATTATCTGGGAGTTGATCTATATCTTCGCCGGTGGTCTGGCTGCAGGAACCCTGATCAATGGTTCCGGCGCTGCCGCAGATATTGGTGACTGGGTAGCTACCATGAATCTGAACGGTGGATTCGTGACTGTACTGGTGATCGTTACACTTACACTGCTGCTGTCTGACGTTACTTCTAATACAGCAACTGCAGCGGTTGCGATGCCGATCGTTATTTCGATTATCCAGGGTATTGGAGAGGATCCGATTCCGTATGTATATATTGCATCCATCGGTGTCAATCTGTCCTACATGCTGCCGACTTCTATCCGTGCGATTCCGGTCGGATATGGTATGGAGCCGAAGTATATGTTTAAGGAAGGCTGGAAGCTGACCATCATCGTGATCGCACTGATGTCGATTCTCAGCTATGTATTATTGACCTATTGGCCGATGTTCAGTACCGTGTAATACGGTACTGGGTGGTCGGGCAGCCGACATGGATCGCGCCTGTAAAATTATGCATAGGCAAAAAAATCTATTTGACAGTAGATGTTTGAAATGGTAATATGCGATAAGTGGATATGCGCTTTGATGCCAGATCTTATGATCTTGCAGGCGATACTCCGAATTAGCCGGGCACCGGAGTGTGAACCGGCTAAAAGTACGAATGACTGAAAATGGAAGGAGACTGTAGATAAATGTCGGTTGTTTCTTACACTTTTTTTGCTTTTTTGGCAATAGCCATTCTTTTGTATTATGTGGTTCCGAAAAAGCTGCAATGGGTGGTTCTGCTCGGAGCCAGTATTTACTTTTATGCGATTGCAGGTGTGCAGTTTTTAGCAGTCGTGCTGCTGACGGCAGTCGTCGTATACTTTCTGGCGATGCTCATGCAGAAAAATCTCGATAAACAGGCGCAGATGATCCAGGGCATGGACCGGAAAGCTGCCCGCGCTGTAAAAAACGAAATGAAAGCGAAGCGTAAAAAGGTTCTTGTACTCGCGCTCGTAATCGTGATTGGTGTGCTGTTTGTATTCAAGGCGAGTGGATTCTGTATCAAGAATATCAATCGTCTGCTCGGAATGGCGAGCATGGCTACGATTCCGGACTGGAATCTGATCGCCCCGCTCGGTATTTCATTCTATTCATTCATGATGATCTCATATCTGATGGATGTATATAATGGAAAGGCAAAGGCGCAGAAGAACTTCTTAAAATATCTGACATACGTATTGTATTTCCCGCATGTGACGCAGGGACCGATCGCCAAGTACGATGAGGTCGCACCGCAGATGTTCTCGGAGCATCGTTTTTCTTATGATACGGTGACGCAGGGACTGTGGCTGATCATCTGGGGATATTTCAAAAAACTGGTCATTGCGGATCGATTATCATCATTTGTGACAGCAGTATTCAATCACAGCGGTGATTATCAGGGCACGATCTTTCTTTTTGCAGGAGTTATGTATTCGATCCAGATCTACTGCGATTTCTCCGGATGTATGGATATCGTGCGTGGCACATCTGAGTGCTTCGATATCCGGCTGGGCGAGAACTTTGAGCGTCCATATTTCTCACAGACACTGCCGGAATTCTGGAGACGCTGGCATATCTCGCTCGGAGCATTCTTCAGGGAATATGTATTCTATCCGGTATCGACTTCCAAGCTGTTCCTGAAGCTGAACACCTTTGGCAGAAAGTACCTGGGAAATGACTGGGGTAGAAACGTGGCATCGTGTCTGCCGATCTTATGTGTATGGTTTTTGACCGGATTCTGGCATGGCGCAAACTGGAATTATATTTTCTGGGGATTATTCCATGGATGTCTGATCTGTCTGTCTACAATGTTTGAACAGCCGATTGAGCATCTGACAGTGAAATTAAACATCAAACGCGATTGCATCAGCTGGAATATCTTCCGTATGCTGCGCACATTTTTCCTGTGTGTGATCGGTAGAATTATCTTTATGGGACATGGTTTGCGTGCATCAGCCAGAATGCTGTACTCCAGTGTGGCACATGCAGACGTGTTCTATAACGTAGAGACGATCGGACTGACACATAACGAATGGCTGATCGTGATCGTCAGCTGTGTGGTTTTACTGCTTGTATCTGTTGCGCAGGAGATGAGACAGCAGGCGGGCAATACCGAGACGATCAGACAGTGGCTTGCACGCCAGAACCTGTGGCTGCGCTGGGTTGTACTGCTCGGCGGTATCCTGTTTATTATGGTATATGGTGTCTACGGCTCCGGTGTCGGTGCAGCATTTATTTATGAGCAGTTCTAGGGATTGTGACTGGAAAAATGATAACTGATGTCAGAAAGGCGGACAGAAGGGATGAAAGTAGTAATTAAAAGAATAGTAGCGGCTGTCGTATTTGTGTGTATTCTGGTCGTGGCAGTGAATGAACTCGGATATTTTTTCCGGCCGGATGATATGAACACGGAGAGCTTTGACTATCTGTATAAAGAAGATGATGATACGGTGAATGTGGCATGCATCGGTTCCAGCGCGATGTATCGTTTCTGGATTCCTCAACAGGCATATGAGGAGGAACAGTTCACTTCTGCGCTCGTTGCTTCGGCAGCGCAGGATATCAAGGCGGTTCCGTATCTGATGGACGAGATCGTCAAGACACAGGATGTCGACCTGTTTGTCGTAGAGGTACGTCAGCCCGTTGCGGAGCGCGCACGTAAGATCAATGGAAAGTTCGTCCAGAAGGATTCGACAGGCAGTTTTGCATATGTGGCAACGAGTATGAAACAGTCCACAGATCGTATCAAAATGATTGATCAGATACTGGTCGAGGATGAAGATAATACGAAGCTGGAGTGGTCGATTCCACTGCTCAAGTATCATGATAATTCCCATAAATTTACTGCTGATGAGATCGTCGCACGACTGAATGGTGTAGACGAGGATGATATGTATGTGAGACAGGCATCTGTAATCACGCCAAATGAGCAGAAACCGTTCGAGGCAGATGACCAGTATGAGTTTACGGATGAGGATAAGCAGGATCTGGATATCGTTGTAGCGAAGGCTAACGAGCTGGGCAAGAAGGTATTGTTTGTGTCAACTCCGTACTCGCCCGGAAAGGTGCGTGGCGCGCTACATTTACAGATGAATGATTATATTGAGCAGCAAGGTTATGATTATCTGGATCTGAATCAGTATGTGGATCAGATCGGACTTGATTTTTCGACTGATTACTATGATGATATTCATACAAATATCGCCGGAGCGCAGAAGGTGACTGCTTATCTGGCAAAATACCTGAATGAAAATTATGACTTGAAATCCCACCTGGATGAATCACAGACCACACATTGGGAGAACATGTGTAAGAAGTGGGATAAGCAGGCAGAGGAACTCATGAAAGCGTGGGAACAGGAAAAGCAGAAAGGAGAAAACAGTGAGGAAGGATAGTATACTTCATTATATCAGAGATTATGCACAGACACAGCCGGACAAATATGCGGTATGTGAATTGAGAAAGAATCTGACCTACCGTGAATATTGGGAGAAGATCCGAAAGACAGCATCTGTGCTGGCTGACAATCAGATCGAAAAGCAGATGCATGTAGTGGTCAGATGTACACAGACGATCGACTATCTCGTGTTATTTAGTGCATTGCAGTATATCGGAGCTGTTCCGGTCCCGGTAGAAAAGACACTGGGCGCAGACCGTATCATGGAGATTGCAGGTGCTGTGGATGCTTCTGTAGTGATCGCTGATGAGGAGATCACTGGTATCCGTGCATTTAAAAACAAAGAACTGATGAAGGCTGTCGCAGAGGCCAACGAGGCAGAACTGCCGCTTCCGGCTGCATCGGATATTTCGATGATTCTGTTTACTACAGGAACAACCGGAAAATCCAAGGGTGTGGTACTGACCCACCTGAATGATGTGGCGATCGCAGAGAACGTCATGTATGGTACGCAGATGGCACCCGATAATGTAGAGGTCATTCCGATGCCGTTAAACCATGCATTCGGTATGCGCAGATACCAGTCTGATATCGTAAATGGCGGTACCGTGTGTCTGATGGATGGCATGGTATTTATGGGAACACTGTGGAAACTCATGGAAAAGTACCATGTGACTTCGATGGCATTATCGCCCGCATCACTCGGTATGATCTTCCAGTTGTCTGGAGACCGTATCGGTGAATACAAGGATCAGATGCATTATATCCAGATCGGCTCAGCGCCGCTGATGGAGGCTGACAAACAGCATCTGATCAAACTCATGCCGAATCTGAGACTGTATAATTTCTATGGTTCGTCAGAGGCAGGCTGCTCCTGCATTCTGGATTTCAACAGCCCGGACAATAAGACTGGCTGTATCGGCAGACCGACGGTGAATTCGATTGTACAGTTTGTCGATGAAAATGGAAATAAGGTGGAAAACGTCGATGAGGAACACCCTGCGCTGCTCGCATGGGGAGGCCCGATCGTCATGAAAGAGTATTATAAAGAGCCGCAGCTGACTGCAGAGACGATGACAGATGGATGTGTCATGACCAAAGATATGGCATATCTCGATGAAGAGGGCAGATGTATCCTCGTCGGCAGAAGTGATGATATCGTCAACTATGGTGGCAGCAAGATCGCTCCCGCAGAGGTAGAGGATTGCGCGAGAGACTATGAGGGAATCGCCGATTGCGCATACAGTTCACGTCCCGATGCGATCACCGGTGAACTGCCGGTTATGCTGGTTGTGAAAAACGAAGGTTACGATCAGGCAGCATTTGAGGCTTTTCTGGCAGAACGTTTAGAGAGCTACAAGATGCCCAGAGAGTATTATTTCACAGACAGCATTCCTAAGACATTCAAGGGATCGCTTTTGAGAAAAGATATTAAAAAAATTATCAATGAACAAATTGAAGGAGGTAATCAGTAATGGAAGAATTTATCAGCATGTTAAAGGAAATCAAACCCAACGTAGATTTCGAGAACGAGGAGGCACTCGTAGATGATGGTCTGATCGAGTCACTCGATATCATCTCTATCATTTCCGAGATCTCAGACAGATATGGTGTACAGATCCCCAGTGATGAGATCATTCCGGACAACTTTAATTCAGCAGAAGCATTGTATGAGTTGGTACAGGATTTGATGTAATCAGTACAAAGGTGATTGCTGATCTGGCTCGAATGATGTCAGATTGCATGAAAAACGCGGCAGTTACGGGATTTTTTAAGAAAATCTCTTGACAGCCGCGTTTTTGGTGTCTATAATACTTTAGCGTGTAGGAAATTTTTTAACAGGATTTTTCTGCGCAAAAATAAGCCGGATACGGTGTCCGGCGAACCACTATAAAAACAGGAGGTGAATAGAATGCCGACATTTAACCAGTTAGTAAGAAAAGGAAGACAGACCAGTGTGAAGAAGTCTACCGCACCGGCTTTACAGAAGGGATTTAACTCTCTGAAGAAAAAGTCTATCGATGCTTCTTCTCCGCAGAAGAGAGGTGTCTGTACCGCAGTAAAGACTGCAACTCCTAAGAAGCCTAACTCAGCTCTTCGTAAGATCGCCAGAGTACGTCTTTCAAACGGAATCGAAGTAACAAGCTACATTCCCGGAGAAGGTCACAATCTGCAGGAGCATAGTGTCGTTCTGATCCGTGGTGGTCGTGTGAAGGATTTACCTGGTACACGTTACCATATCATCCGTGGTACTTTAGATACCGCTGGTGTAGCGAACAGAAAGCAGGCCCGTTCTAAGTACGGTGCTAAGAGACCGAAGGCTGCAAAATAATTTTTGCATGAGTTAGAGTTGTACCACAAACAGAACTAAGGTAAGTGTTGGAAGATTCTATTTCCTAATTACAATAGATTTCCGCACGGACACATTAGAGGACACATGTGAGTACCGATGATCTAATAATTATTTTATTAAGGAGGGAAGTATCGTGCCGCGTAAAGGACATACTCAGAAAAGAGAAGTATTAGCAGATCCGATCTACAATAACACCGTGGTCACCAAGCTTATCAACAACATTATGTTAGATGGTAAGAAGGGTGTTGCACAGAAGATTGTATACGGAGCATTCGCCAGAGTAGAAGAAAAGTCTGGCAAGCCTGCTTTAGAGGTATTTGAAGAAGCAATGAATAACGTAATGCCCTTACTTGAGGTAAAGGCAAGACGTATCGGTGGAGCTACTTACCAGGTGCCGATCGAGGTTCGCCCTGATCGTCGTCAGGCATTAGCACTGCGTTGGTTGACCATGTTCTCCCGTAAGAGAGGCGAGAAGACTCAGGAAGAGAGACTGGCAAACGAGATTATGGATGCAGCAAACAATACTGGTGCATCTGTAAAGAGAAAAGAAGACATGCACAAGATGGCAGAGGCCAACAAGGCATTTGCGCACTACAGATTCTAGGAGGAAAAAATCTTGGCTGGAAGAGAATATCCGTTGGAGAGAACCAGAAATATCGGAATTATGGCCCATATCGATGCTGGTAAGACCACATTGACCGAGCGTATTCTGTACTATACTGGTATTAACTACAAGATCGGTGATACTCATGAAGGTACTGCTACCATGGACTGGATGGAGCAGGAGCAGGAGAGAGGTATTACCATTACTTCAGCCGCTACAACTTGTCATTGGACCTTACAGGACCATGCAAAGGTAAAGCCCGGCGCGTTAGAGCATCGTATCAATATCATTGATACCCCTGGCCACGTGGACTTTACAGTAGAGGTTGAGCGTTCACTGCGTGTCTTAGACGGAGCCGTTGGTGTGTTCTGTGCTAAGGGTGGTGTAGAGCCTCAGTCAGAAAATGTATGGCGTCAGGCTGACACCTACAATGTACCTCGTATGGCATTCATCAATAAGATGGATATCTTAGGTGCAAACTTCTACGGAGCTGTAGACCAGATCCGTACCAGATTAGGTAAAAATGCCATCGTATTACAGCTGCCCATCGGAAAAGAGGATGAATTCAAGGGAATCATCGATCTGTTCGAGATGGAAGCTTATATCTACAATGATGATAAGGGTGACGATATCCAGATCACAGAGATTCCGGATGATATGAAGGATGAGGCTGAGCTGTATCGTACCGAGCTGATCGAGAAGATCTGCGAGTTAGATGACGATTTAATGATGATGTATCTTGAGGGAGAGGAGCCTTCTGTTGATCAGATGAAGGCTGTGCTTCGTAAAGCAACCTGTGAGTGTACAGCAGTTCCTGTATGCTGCGGTTCTGCTTACCGTAACAAGGGTGTTCAGAAGCTTCTGGATGCAATCCTTGAGTATATGCCCGCTCCTACAGATGTACCGTCTATCCAGGGTGTTGACCTTGAGGGTAACCCGATCGAGAGACATTCTTCTGATGAAGAGCCGTTCTCCGCTCTGGCATTCAAGATCATGACTGACCCGTTCGTAGGAAAGCTCGCATTCATCCGTGTGTACTCAGGTGTATTGAACTCCGGTTCTTATGTCCTGAATGCTACAAAGGATAAGAAAGAGCGTGTAGGACGTCTGTTACAGATGCACGCAAATAAGAGAGCTGAGCTGGACAAGGTATATTCCGGTGATATCGCAGCAGCAGTTGGATTCAAGATCACCACTACCGGTGATACCATCTGTGATGAGCAGCATCCGGTTATCTTAGAGTCCATGGAATTCCCCGAGCCCGTTATCGAGCTGGCTATCGAGCCGAAGACCAAGGCTGGTCAGGGCAAGATGGGTGAGGCTTTAGCAAAGCTTGCTGAAGAGGATCCGACATTCCGTGCTCACACTGATCAGGAGACAGGACAGACAATTATCGCAGGTATGGGTGAGCTCCATCTGGAGATCATCGTAGACCGTCTGCTCCGTGAGTTCAAGGTAGAGGCAAACGTAGGTGCACCTCAGGTTGCATACAAGGAGACCTTTACTAAGGCTGTTGATCAGGAATACAAATATGCAAAGCAGTCCGGTGGACGTGGACAGTACGGACACTGTAAAGTACGTTTCGAGCCGATGGATGCCAACGGCGAGGAGCTGTTCAAATTCGATTCAGAGGTTGTCGGTGGAGCAATTCCGAAGGAGTATATCCCGGCAGTCGGTGAAGGTATCGAAGAGGCTTCTAAGGCTGGTATCTTAGCAGGATTCCCTGTACTGGGTGTTCATGCTACTGTATACGATGGATCTTACCATGAGGTCGATTCATCCGAGATGGCATTCCACATCGCTGGTTCTATGTGTTTCAAGGAGGCTATGCAGAAGGCAGCTCCTGCAATCCTTGAGCCGATCATGAAGGTGGAAGTAACAATGCCCGAGGAGTATATGGGTGATGTTATCGGTGATCTGAACTCTCGTCGTGGACGTATCGAGGGTATGGATGATGTCGGAAACGGCAAGATCGTCCGTGCATTCGTTCCGTTGGCTGAGATGTTTGGTTACTCTACCGACCTGCGTTCTAAGACACAGGGTCGTGGAAACTACTCAATGTTCTTCGAGAAGTATGAGCAGGTTCCGAAGTCTGTACAGGATAAGATCATTTCTGCACAGGGCAAGTAATAAAAACTGGTAAAACCTAAGTATTTCACTGGATATTTTCCGGTGAAATACTTGAAAAACTCATAGATTTTGATATAATCAGATCTATGAGTGAAACCAAAAACGAAACAATTAGCCCGGAAAGGGCAGAAAATTAAGGAGGACATTTCAAAATGGCAAAGGCTAAATTTGAAAGAACAAAACCGCATTGTAATATTGGTACCATCGGTCACGTAGATCATGGTAAAACAACCTTAACAGCAGCTATCACCAAGGTTTTAGCTGAGCGTGTAGAAGGAAATGAGAAGGTAGATTTCGAGAACATCGATAAGGCTCCTGAAGAGAGAGAGCGTGGTATCACTATCTCTACTGCACACGTTGAGTATCAGACAGCAAAGAGACATTACGCACACGTTGACTGCCCCGGCCATGCTGACTACGTTAAGAACATGATCACCGGTGCTGCTCAGATGGACGGCGCTATCTTAGTAGTAGCTGCTACTGACGGTGTTATGGCTCAGACAAAGGAGCACATCCTTCTTTCTCGTCAGGTAGGTGTACCTTACATCGTTGTTTTCTTAAACAAGTGCGATATGGTAGACGACGAGGAGTTAATCGAGCTCGTTGAGATGGAAGTAACTGAGCAGTTAGAGGAGTACGGATTTGAGGGATGCCCGATCATCAAGGGTTCTGCTCTGAAGGCTCTGGAAGATCCCATGGGACCTTGGGGAGACAAGATCATGGAGCTGATGGATACAATCGATGAGTATATTCCTGATCCTGAGCGTGATACAGACAAGCCTTTCCTTATGCCTGTCGAGGACGTATTCACTATCACAGGTCGTGGTACTGTAGCTACCGGTCGTGTAGAGCGTGGTACACTGCACTTATCTGATGAGTTAGAGATCATCGGTGTTAAGGAAGATGTTCAGAAGACTGTTGTAACTGGTATCGAGATGTTCCGTAAGCAGTTAGACGAGGCTATGGCTGGTGATAACATCGGTGCATTACTTCGTGGTATCAACCGTGACCAGATCGTTCGTGGACAGTGTCTTTGCAAGCCCGGTTCTGTAACTTGCCATCACAAGTTTACTGCACAGGTTTACGTTCTGACCAAGGACGAGGGTGGTCGTCATACACCTTTCTTCAACAACTATCGTCCTCAGTTCTACTTCAGAACAACAGACGTAACTGGTGTATGTGATCTTCCTGATGGTGTAGAGATGTGTATGCCTGGTGATAACATTGAGATGACTATCGAGCTGATCCATCCCGTAGCTATGGAGCAGGGACTTACATTCGCTATCCGTGAGGGTGGACGTACTGTAGGATCAGGCCGTGTTGCTACTATCATCGAGTAATTAAATACTCTTTGAGTATTCAATGATTTTATTGGCTCAGCCCTTTGTTTACAAGGGGTTGAGCCTTTTTATATGCGGCTGGCAAAACAGGCGCATAGGTTTAAGGTATTTTCAAGGAGAAACGATTGAGTGGATGAAGGGGCTAGGGGCAGAATGGAAGAGGTCATTAGAAAATATTTTCAAGGCTGGTTAGATTAAACTGTACCCCTTGTCAAGGACATTTTGAATTAGTGTAGTGCCTATTTTTTAGACACCTATACTAAAGTGGTATCCCCAATTTTGGACATTCCGTAGTTGGGTTATCCACAGAAGTGGACACTTGACATTTGCAGTG
>JBNMKT010000086.1:0-10773 GCA_050874485.1 bacterium | reverse complement strand
GTATGATGAAACAAAAGATGTCATTGTTTCTGCGACTTCCTTTGATCACAGGGAGCAGAGTGGTGCCGCTGCGGTCGAACTGAGTGCCGCACGCATCGATGAACTGGGTTCTAGGCTGGCACATGTACAAAAGACCAGCCGCAGTAATAAATTTGCAGGACTGACGCCGTTATATCAGATCCGGGCGGTATTATCCGATGGCACCGACATCCGTGTAAGTGGATATTCTGCAACGGATGAGGACATGGTGGAGATCGAGAGAGACGGAACGCACTATGTGGTAGCAGATACAGATTTTGAAGCATATGTGAGCCGGATCTGCAAGAGCGAAGATGTGACTGCTGCTGTGGATGTCATAGAGGAGGATAGCGCGCAGCAGTCACAGGTGTTGGATGAGACAGCAGCCTATGATGAGATGACCCGTGTTGTCAGTACGGTGGGCATCAAAAATGCGTACTCGTGGAACAACACGGCAGATGTTGAACAGAATACGGATGCACTGATAAAAATGGCATCGGATGATACAGGGCGTTATGAAATATACGGTATTATCAGCAAAGACTATGGAGCGTGTGGCATGCTGCTCAACGACTGGGTTGGCGGCTCAGAAAACTGGAATTTTGCCTATGTGCCGTGGTATTATTCGGGTGCACCTGAGGATGAACCGGTGTTAGAGTGGGATAGTTCAGGAGCGGATAAGCACTCGTTTGACAAGTATGTGTTCTCCTATGTGTCGGACTATGAGAATGGTGCACCGGTGTGGTACAAGGCGGTCTTAGACTGCGGATATGATACCGGACATATGGAATTCATGTCAGAGGAAGAATACGATGAGAGACTCAGATGGCTGGGCGATGTGGAGGAAGAACTGGTCTACATCGGCTGGCTGAGGGGAAGATCCTGCGCATTTGACCCGGTGGAATGGGTAGAGGTGCCGAGTGAACGAGCCGATGAACTGGGGATTACTGAGGAGGATGCGCCGTCTGGCTTTTACGTCTATAACGAGACCATAGATTTTGATAAACGCCCGATTGATGACAACTGCAGATTCCAGATACTGGACTGGGAGAATAATTACGAACCAAAAAACGTGACGCAGGAAGAAATGGAACAGATCATGGAGGAGCGGAAAGATCTCAATATCCCGTACAAGATCAGAATAGAGAACAATTATATTACAGCAGTGACAGAGCGGTATATACCATAAAATAATTATAAAAATGCAGCATAAAAAGCAGCAGGAAAGTAGAATAGAAATGGATGATAAAGTGTGGTATAATGCGAGGTAATCATTCAGAAAAAAGGAGCGATCATCATTGCTGGATCAGTTAAGAGCACTAGGTATCAGGGAAGAACTAATTACCGGAATCAAAGAATTTCGTGAACAATATCAGGTAGAAGAGGCTTATGCATCCAGAATACCGATGCCGGAGCAGTTTTATTATGGAAAAGATGTCTGGGAGCAGGCGATCACGGCGGTTCTGTGCGGAGAAAATCTGCTGCTGGTCGGTCAGAAGGCGACAGGAAAGAATCTGTTTGCAGAGAATCTGGCAGGCGTGTTCGCACGACCGCGGTTTGATATATCTTTTCATGTAAATATGGATGCTGCATCCCTGATCGGCATGGATACGTTCCGCGCAGGAGAAGTGGTATTCCGGCCGGGCCCGGTGTATACGGCGGCACGTGCAGGTGGATTCGCAATCTTAGACGAGATCAATATGGCAAAGAGTGAGGCGATGGCAGTTCTACATGCGACCCTGGATTTTCGCCGGGTGATCGACGTCCCCGGATATGAGCGTATCTGTCTGCATCCGGCGACGCGTTTTATCGCTACGATGAACTATGGCTATGCGGGAACAAGAGAGTTAAACGAAGCACTCGTATCCCGTTTTGCAGTGATCCAGATGCCGATGATCTCGAAGGAGAGTCTGGTCAGATTGATCCGGCAGCAGTATCCAGCGATCCGTGAACAGGGCGCGGGAGAACTGGCAGAGATATTTTTGGAGCTGCACAAAAAATGTGACAACGGAGAGATTTCTTCAAAGGCACTGGATCTGCGCGGACTGCTGTGTGCAGTCGGCCTGATGGAGCGGGGGCTGGCAGTCTATACCGCACTGGATATGGGTATCACGAACAAGTCGTTTGATCCGTATGAGCAGACGCTGATCCGGGATACGATTCGTGCACATATTTCTAAAAAGGTGCAGCCGGAGGAATTGTTTGGGCGGTAAGAAAATGGAAGAACGGGAGCTATTAGAAGCAAAGCGGGCACGCAATTTCATATGGGCAGCGGCAGATAATTATGATCTAAAGCCGCTGTTTCTCGCATTTTCACCGGATGGGAGTGCAGATCTGTACCTGAATCTGATCATCGGGCTGACGTATAAATGGTATGAGCAGGATAAAATAGATGCCTTTTTCAATCAGCTGGGTGGAAAAAATCAGGAATTGTACGAAGGGCTGCTGTGGATCGGACTGGAAAGCGCATTGTATCAGAAGGAAAAGAGGACAAGACCTGCATTGGAGCATCTGCGTGCGGAATATGCGCAGGACAATCTCAGGCGATACAATCAATACAGGGAATATGCGCAGATAGAACAGATCCGCAATGCGCATTGCAGGGAGATACTGGGCGAACCGTCCGGATTAAAGCAGGAAGATGAGGAGATCCTGCATGCGTTTTCTTATACCGCAGATATGACGACAGATCAGATTTTGGAACGGACGAGAGAAAATCTGTGGAACTATTTTTCTTACCGTCCGAATACAGCCAAAACAGAGCAGGGTGTATATTTTCTGCAAAAGGTCGTAGGTGCGTTTCATTCGATCACAAAAGTGAGCTCTGATTATGTGCGGGCAGAAAATTTTAAGGATGCATCTGCCACTATAGAAGGCGCTGTGGCGACAACAGAGCATGCCAGACATTATCTGCTGCAGTTTTCAATGCACAGAGATCCGGAAGAGACGAAACGGTATGTAGAAGCCTGTTTTGGGAAAAGTATGTATTCAGAAACGCAGCAGCGCAGCATAGAGCAGGAACTATGTGCCGGCAATCACAAGAACAGCCATCTGCTGTTTACAAGGGGTCACGTGGAGGATATGCGGGGCACAGGAGTGGGCATAGCAGCAGACGTGGGAACGGAGTCAGGAGAAGAACGCGAAAACAGGAAAGAAAATAACAGTAAAAATAGTAAGGAAAATAATAAAGAAAAAAAGGAAATCCGAAAATTTATCGAGGAGTCTGACCGGCAATACGAGCGCAACAAACAACATTTTGAGACAAATCGTGCACTTTATGAAAACAGTATCCGCAGGCTGACCGAGCGGCTGCGGATCTGCCTAGAAGAAAGTGATGAGACATTTCCAACTGCCGCCATACATGGCAGGATCCGTCCGTCAAATGTGTGGAAAGCTGTCTATCTGGACGATCCGAGGGTCTTTGAACGCAAGGAGCAGGTAGAAATACCAGAAATTTCCGTGGACATTCTGATGGATGCATCTTCGTCGAGACGGCAGATGCAGGAGCAGATCGCGGCGCAGGCGTATGTTCTGGAACGGAGTCTCTCACAGTGTGGGATTCCGGTGCAGATCTATTCATATTGCAGTATCCGTGGGTTTACGGTGATGCGGATATTCAAAAGCTATGATGAAAAACAAAAAGAAGATGAATTGTTCCGATACGTTGCGGCGGGCAATAACAGAGACGGACTCGCGCTGCGGACAGCCGGATATCTGATGAAAGAAAGCCAAAAGCCAAAGAAAATTCTGCTGGTATTTACGGATGCCAGCCCGCAGGACGATCAGAATGCCGCGGAGGGATCATTTTATAAAGACAGGGAATATACGGATCTGACAGCAGTTTCGGATACCGCAGGAGAAGTCCGTGCGCTCAGACAGAGTGGCATACAGGTCATCGGAATCTTTATGGGGAGTGCGCGTGCGGCACAGGCTGCCGGTCAGATCTATGGACGCGGACTCGTGAAGATCCAGAGTATCAGCCAATTTTCGGATGCGGTGGGGCGTGTGCTGCAGGAAGTCCTGAGAAAGCGGTGAAAAATGGGCAAGAAAAATGGTACATTTTGTTTGTTTTGTGGTAAAATAAATAAAAATTTACAGATACAGAACAAGGGGAAACAGGAAAATGTTCTGGGGGAGGTACCATGAGATCGATACGAAAGAAACTGATATTGGCGATTGTGTGCTGTTCGTTATTCACGGCAGTGCTGATAGGTGCTATTTCTATGGTGAATTCTGCTCAGTCAGCCGGGAGGGATGCATTGACACAGATGCAGCTGACGGGTCAGAATAGTGCCGAAGAGATCAATGCCACGATTCAGAAGATCGCACAGTCAGTGGACACGCTCAGTGAAGTAGCGATGAGCAATTTTGATTATGCGTCATTTGTACAGAGCAAGGATTATGCAGATGCATACACGGATCAGGTGCAGCAGACAGTCATTGATTTCGCTAATCATACAGATGGAGCTGTCACTGTGTATCTGCGGTACAATCCGCAGTATTCCAACTCGACATCGGGTGTGTTCGCACAGCGCCAGACGCTGGATGCAGATCTGGAATGTCTGACACCGACGGATTTTTCGATGTATGAAGAGGGCGATGTGGAGCATGTCGGATGGTACTATCTGCCGGTACAGGCGGGCAAGGCGATCTGGATGTCTCCGTACATGAATGAGAATGTGAATATCTATATGATCTCTTATGTCGTGCCGCTGTATGCGGATGACGGCACATCGATCGGTGTTATTGGCATGGATATCGATTTTTCACAGATCACGGATCAGGTGGATGCGACGAAGATCTATGATACCGGTTATGCATTCGTGACGGATGATGCTGCGAATATTATGTATCACAAGGATGCCTCTGAGGGCACGGCGTTGTCTGAACTGGATGGTTCGCTGGCTAACAGTGTACAGTTTCTCACTGACGACAGCAAACAAGGGCAGACGTTCGATTACACTTATCAGGGTGTAAAAAAGAAACTGGCGTATTTTAATCTGGATAACGGCATGAAACTCATACTTACTGCGCCGACCGCAGAGGTATATACAGAAGCATACCGGCTCATGAATATGATCGTGGTGGCAATGTTCATCACCTTTGTGTTGTCAATTGTCATCGGTATCGTGGTAGGAAGCGGTCTGACGAAGCCGATCCGTCAGTTGACGGCGATGATCGAGCAGACGTCACAGCTTGATTTCAGCCCGACGGAAGCAGGCGCGAAACTGCGCAGGCAGAAGGATGAGATCGGTGTGATGGCGAATGAGATCCATCTGATGAGAAAGAAGCTGCGTGACATGATGAGCAGCCTGCAGCAGACGGAGGATGTGCTGTCAGCGAGCACGGATAATCTGAATAATATTATGACGCAGAATAGTGCTTATGCAGAGGACAATTCTGCTGCGACAGAGGAACTGGCAGCTGGCATGCAGGAGACCAGTGCGGGTACGACGAGCATCGTTGAGAATGTCAGTGTGATGAGAGATAGTTCACAGAACATTTATCATCTGGCAGAGGATGGAGAGAAGAATTCCGGACAGATCCAGTCGCGTGCCGCGCAGATGGAACAGCTCAGCAGGGAATCCCGTAATAAAACGGACGAGATGTATGCAGTCATGCGTGAAAAGACAGATATGGCAGTCGAACAGTCCAAATCTGTCAAGAAGATCAATGAGCTGACAGAGAATATCAAGGAAATTTCTTCACAGACAAACCTGTTGGCACTCAATGCGAATATTGAGGCAGCCAGAGCCGGTGATGCCGGAAAGGGATTTGCGGTTGTGGCATCGGAGATCGGTGCTCTGGCAACGCAGACATTAGACACCGCTGCGACGATTGATGAGATTGTGGGCGAAGTCAACAGTGCAGTCACAAATATGACAGAATGTCTGACAACAATTATGGAATTCCTCGAGAATACCGTTCTCGGAGATTATGAGAATTTCACGAAAGTGGGTGCACAGTATCATGCAGATGCAGATACGTTCCAACAGGTGATGGTGGAGACGAAACAGGCGGTGGAGGCATTAGAGGAGCATATCGAGCAGATCACCGCGACGGTAGACAATATCAATACGATGGTAGAGCAGTCCGCAGATGGCATCAACGGTATTGCGGAAAAATCCGGTAAGACACAGGAATTAGTCACTGACGGATACGATAAGCTGCAGGAGTGCAAAGAGTCGGTAGCCGTGATCCGGGAGTTTGTGGCACAGTTCCATCTGTAAGAGATATGTTAAAAACAGCATAGAGACGGTTATTAATGAACCCCGAAGGGATGATGTGTGATCAGATCCCTTTGGGGTTTTTGTATTGACTGATTACTATTTGAAAAAAATGGTTGACAACAAAACCGGAAAGCACTATACTATGCGATAGTTTGATGATCAAAAGATTTGATAATACAGATACTTGAGATGCAAACTATTTGAAGGTGAAACTAAAATATGACAAAAAGAAAACAAAAAGAAAGAGAGGACACTCTGATGTTTGAGAAGGTACAGAAAATTATTGCGGAGCAGTTAGGAATCGAGGCAGAGGCAGTACAGCCGACATCGAAGTTCAAAGAGGATCTGAATGCGGATTCCCTGGATCTGTTTGAGATGGTGATGGCGATGGAGGAGACATTCGATGTGGAGATCCCCTCAGAAGATCTGGAAAAAATAGCTACTGTGCAGGATGTGATTGACTATATCAAAAATAAAGGTGTGGAAGAATAACATGGCAGAGATGATCAATGAGCTGTTGGCTATCCGTTATCCGATCGTTCAGGGTGGTATGGCATGGGTCGCTACGTGGGAACTGGCAAGTGCGGTATCGAATGCCGGAGGTCTGGGCATTATCGGAGTCGGTGGCGCGGATGTGCAGTGGGTCGAGCAGCAGATCCGGCAGATGAAGGCACATACCGATCAACCGTTTGGTGTGAACCTGATGTTAATGAACCCACAGGCGGATGAGATCGCGGATCTTCTGGTGCAGGAGCAGATTCCGGTGATCACAACCGGAGCTGGAAATCCGGGAAAATATATGGCGCGCTGGAAGGAAAACGGAGCAAAAGTGATTCCGGTCATCGCGAGTGTTGCGATGGCACGCATGATGGAGCGCGCAGGTGCGGATGCAGTCGTTGCGGAAGGTACGGAGTCCGGCGGACATATCGGGCAGGCCACGACGATGACACTCGTTCCGCAGGTCGTGGATGCCGTACAGATTCCTGTCATTGCAGCAGGTGGCATCGCGGATGCGCGTGGCTTTGCAGCGGCGCTCATGCTCGGAGCGGCCGGTGTACAGATGGGCACGCGATTTGTCGTTGCAAAGGAATCCATCGTACATGAGGCATATAAGGAGCGCGTGATAAAAGCAAAGGATATTGATTCGGAAGTGACCGGACGCAGTACCGGGCATCCGATCCGTGTGTTGCGCAATCAGATGACACGTGAGTATCTGCGGATGGAGCAAAATGGTGCATCGCTTGAACAACTCGAGCAGTTGACATTGGGAGCACTGCGCAAGGCAGTGGTAGACGGTGATGTCGTGCATGGCAGCGTGATGGCGGGGCAGATCGCTGGACTGGTTCATGAAAGTGATACCTGCGCGGAGATCATCACGGAGATCATTACAGGCGCGCGAAAATTGCTAAGTCAGGGGTATAGCCTGTAGACAGGTTGCAGATAGTTTGCAGATAGGTTGCAGATAATTTGCAGACAGTTTGATAGAAGGAGCAGATATGGGAAAAAGAGTATTTATGTTCCCCGGACAGGGATCACAGTATATCGGAATGGGAAAAGAGTTTTATGACAATTTCCAGGTAGCAAAAGATGTATATGAGATGGCTTCGGAGGCGGCAAAACTGAATGTGGCAAAGCTGTGTTTTGAAGCGGAAAGCGCTGACAGACTGAATCAGACGGCATACACACAGATTGCGATGCTGACGACGGAGGCGGCGATACTGGCAGCTTTAAAGGAGCAGGGGATCACGGCAGATGCTGCAGCGGGACTCAGTCTCGGCGAATATGGAGCGATTTTAGCGGCAGAGGTGATGGCACCGGAGGATGTATTTGCGCTGATTAAAAAACGCGGAACCTATATGCAGGAAGCGGTACCTGTCGGTGGGGCGATGGCAGCCGTACTTGGACTGGACGCGACTACGGTCAAAGAAGCCTGTGAGGAGACATTCGGAGAAGTATTTGTGGCAAATTATAACTGTCCCGGACAGATTGTCATTACCGGAGAGGCTGGAGCAGTCGACCGCGCATCTGTAGCATGTAAAGAGGCGGGAGCGAAGCGGGTAATACCGCTCAAAGTCAGCGGACCATTCCACTCGCCGTTATTACAGGAGGCAGGACAGAAGCTGGCAAAGGAACTGGCAAAGGTGAAGATCGGGACACCAAAGATCGGATATCTGTCGAATGTCACAGCCGATTATGTGACAGATCCGGAGAAGATCCGTTCGCTTCTGGCTCTGCAGGTGTGTCATCCGGTCTGCTGGCAGCAGACAATCGAGCGTCTGATTGCAGATGGAGCGGATGAATTCGTAGAGATCGGACCGGGAAAGTCACTGAATGGTTTTATGCGCAAGATCAACCGGGATGTGACCAGTGTGTCTATCGATAAACTGGAGGATATGAAAGCATATGTTGGATAAAAAGATTGCACTTGTAACCGGGGCATCCCGCGGAATCGGGGCAGCGATCGCGCGGAGGCTGGCGGCAGACGGATATGTGGTGATCGTTAATTACAATGGCTCCACGCAGTGCGCACAGGAGGTCGTTGCACAGATCACCACATCCGGTCATGAGGCGGTAGCGATGCAGTGTGATGTGAGCGATTTTGAAGCGTGCGCAGAGTTGATCCGTCAGATCATAGAACGCTATGGCAGACTCGATGTGCTGGTCAATAATGCGGGTATCACGAGGGACGGACTGCTTATGAAGATGAGTGAGGCAGACTTTGATGCAGTGCTGAATACGAACCTCAAAGGTGCATTTCACACAATCCGCCATGCGAGCAGACAGTTTCTAAAGCAGCGCAGTGGACGGATCATTAATATTGCATCTGTCTCAGGGTTGCTTGGAAATGCGGGACAGGCAAATTATGCGGCGAGCAAGGCAGGGGTGATCGGACTTACAAAAAGCGTGGCGAGAGAGCTGGCGAGCAGACAGATCACGGTCAATGCAGTGGCACCGGGATTTATCGCAACAGAGATGATCGATGGAATGACAGATAGTGCCAGAGCTGCGATGACCGGCCACATACCGTTCGGACGGATCGGTGAGCCGGAGGAAGTGGCAGAGGTAGCTGCATTTCTCGCGTCTGATGCGGCACGTTACATCACCGGACAGATCATCGCGGTAGACGGCGGCATGAGTATCGGTTGTTAGGTAAATAGAAAAAAGGTGTTTGCGAAACTATTTAAAAAACGTGTTGCCCGGCGGCGGTTACAATCGTATCCCGATCAGGCTGCTCCGGTTGCCCGGCGGTGTCTCGCTGTTTCTTCAGCCTTGGCTCGATGTGTCTTTCGCGTTGCTCACACACATAGCCGGCGGCTTTCAGTTATGCCATGAGAATCGATATCAATTCGTTCACACTTCTCCGGACAAACGTCGCATCTGACGGGAACTACTGCAACTGCCGCCGGCAAGCCATAGGTTATGCAATAGCTGAAAAACCATTCATAGCGTAAAGAGGCATGTGAGCACAAGGTGCGATTCGTTGTAGATGCAGCGCGAGCAAAGGCGTGTCTGATTTTGCTGCCTTTGCACAATGGAGAGGAGACTCGTAACTCGTGGAAGTCTTTGCTGAACACGAGTTAGGTTTTTTCGAGGCTCATCGGAATGGTTTGTGCAACGAAAGCAAAACAGACATGCTTGCGGGAGCTGCGGGCTCTTAATCATGTGCTTGCATGACCAAAAACCCGACAAAAATAGTTTTGCAATCACCTAATAGAGATATAGCAGGAAAGGAAGAAAATGATGAGACGAGTTGTAGTGACCGGGATGGGAGCCATCACTCCTATCGGACTGGATGTAGACAGCTTCTGGCAGTCAGTAAAAAAAGGACAGATCGGGTTTGCACCGATCACGCACTTTGATACGAGTGAATATAAAAATCACATTGCGGCAGAGGTCAAAGGCTTTGCAGGCAAAGATTATATGGATTTTAAGGCAGCCAAACGCATGGAACTGTTCTCACAGTATGCGGTAGCCGCGGCAAAGGAGGCGCTCACAGATAGTGGACTGAATCTGGCACAGGAAGATGCCTACCTGATGGGTACCGCGATTGGAAGCGGAATCGGGAGTCTGCAGGCGATCGAGCGCGAATATACAAAGATTCTGGAGAAGGGGCCGTCGAGAGTCAA
Organism: bacterium; assembly: GCA_050874485.1. GTDB lineage: Bacteria > Bacillota > Clostridia > Lachnospirales > Lachnospiraceae > W0P33-017. The sequence continues at coordinate 398 of JBNMKT010000086.1, read as the reverse complement.
TCCGTTGTTTGTACCGATGATGATCAGTAATATGGCGGCTGGAAATGTGTCGATCCAGCTGGGACTCAAAGGAAAGAGCATCAATGTAGTGACAGCATGTGCGACCGGTACCAACACGATTGGAGAAGCATTCCGCTCGATTCAGCATGGAGAAGCAGACGTGATGTTTGCAGGCGGCACAGAGAGCTGTATCACACCGACTGGAATCGCAGGTTTTCATGCGTTGACCGCATTGTCACCGGTCGATGATCCGGCAAAATGTTCGCTCCCGTTTGATAAAAACCGCAGTGGCTTTGTGATGGGTGAAGGTGCAGGCGTACTGGTTCTCGAGGAACTGGAACATGCGAAAGGCCGTGGCGCACATATCTATGCAGAACTGGTCGGATATGGCTGTTCTT